>NZ_JBEXMH010000045.1:0-83068 GCF_040610415.1 Amycolatopsis sp. NPDC004079
GGGTGTTTGTCAAGGCGGGAAAGATGCCTTGACAAACACCCCCGCGCCGCGTTTTTGGCTTCGTATCGGGGTGCGGGGGTGGTGTGGGCGCCTCGATTTGGGTGCAGCGGCTGCGGTTGGGTGGGTGCTTGGGGGAAAGTCCGTGAGGGGAACCCTGAGGGAATCTGATTCCCTCAGGGTTCCCCTCACGGACATCGGTGGTTTGTTATTCGGTTTCTGCCATGGCTTCGGCGAATTGGGCCGCGTAGAGGCGGGAGTAGGCGCCGCCCGCGTTGATGAGCGTTTCGTGGTTTCCCTGTTCCACGATGTTGCCGTTTTCCATGACCAGGATTACGTCCGCGTCCCGGATGGTGGAGAGGCGGTGGGCGATCACGAAGCTCGTGCGGCCGGTGCGCAGGGAGTTCATCGCGTGCTGGATCAAGACCTCGGTGCGGGTGTCGACCGAACTGGTGGCCTCGTCCAGGATCAGGATCGCTGGCTTGGCCAGGAAGGCCCGGGCGACGGTGATCAGCTGTTTCTCGCCCGCGCTGACCGTGCCGCCCTCGTCGTCCAGGACTGTGTCGTAGCCGTCTGGGAGGGTGCGGACGAAGCGGTCCACGTAGGTCGCCTTCGCGGCTTCGATGACTTGTTCGCGGGTGACGTTGTCCGCGCCGTATGCGATGTTTTCCGCGATGGTGCCGCCGAACAGCCAGGCGTCCTGCAGGACCATGCCGGTCTTCGCGCGGAGTTGTTCGCGGTCCATGGCCTTGATGTCGACGCCGTCCAGGGTGATCCGGCCGCCGTCGATTTCGTAGAACCGCATCAGGAGGTTGACCAGCGTGGTCTTGCCCGCGCCGGTGGGGCCGACGATGGCGACGGTGTGGCCTGGTTCGACCGACAGCGACAGGTCCTCGATGAGCGGGGTGTCCTCCAGATACCTGAACGACACGTGCTCGAATTCGACCTGCCCGTGCACGACCTCGGGGAGTTGCGGGTGCTCCGGCTCCGGTTCCTGCTCCTTGGCGTCCAGCAACGCGAACACCCGCTCGGCCGAGGCGACGCCGGACTGCAGCAGGTTCGCCATGCTCGCGATCTGCGTGACGGGCTGGCTGAACTGGCGCGAGTACTGGATGAACGCCTGCACGTCGCCCAGGGTCAGGGTTCCCGACGCGACTCGCAGCGCGCCGACGACGGCGACCAGGACGTAGCTCAGGTTGCCGATGAACATCATGACCGGCTGGATCGTGCCGGAGATGAAGGACGCCTTGAAGCTCGCCTCGTACAGCGCCTCGTTCTGCTGCCGGAAGACCTCCTCGGCCTCCTTGCGGCGGCCGAAGACGTGCACCAGCGAGTGGCCGGTGTACATCTCCTCGATGTGCGCGTTGAGCTTCCCGGTCGTGCCCCACTGCCGGATGAACTGCGGCTGTGCGCGTTTGCCGACCTTGGCCGCGACGAACACCGACACCGGCACCGTCAGCAGCACGATCAGGCCCAGCAGCGGCGAGATGACGAACATCATCACCAGCACGCCCAGCACGGTGAACAGCGACGTGACGATCTGCGAGAGCGTCTGCTGCAGCGACTGCGCCAGGTTGTCGATGTCGTTGGTGACCCGGCTCAGCACCTCGCCGCGCGGCTGGCGGTCGAAGTAGCGCAGCGGCAGCGTCGCGAACTTCGCCTCGATGTCCTGGCGCAGCCGGAAAACCGCGCCCTGCACGAGATCGGTGGTGAGCCGCGCCTGGATGACGCCCAGGAACGACGCGAAGACGTACAGCGCCAGCACGATCATCAGGACCTGGCCGACCGCGGTGAAGTCGATGCCGTGGCCGGGCATCAGGTCGACGCTGGTGAACATGTCGGCCAGGGTGTTCTCCCCGCGCGCTCGCAGGCCGTCGATCACCTGCTCCTTGGTCGCGCCCAGCGGCAGGTGCCTGCTGGTGACGCCGGCGAAGATCAGGTCCGTCGCGCGGGCGAGCACCTTCGGCCCGACCACGGTCAGCGCGACGCCGATCGCCCCGAGCACCAGCACCCCGGCCAGCGCCGCTCGTTGCGGGCGGAGCAGCCGCAGCAGGCGGGCCAGCGAACCCTTGAAGTCGAGCGCCTTTTCCGCGGGCATGCCCGCGGCCATCATCCGGCCGATTCCCGCCGACGGTTCCGGCCTGGTCTTGTCGCGCGCGACGGCGGCCGGTTCGTCGGCGTCGGGCGCGGTGGCGGTTTTCGTTTCCTCGCTCACGCCGCCTCCTGCTCAGTCAGCTGCGAAAGCACGATTTCCCGATACGTTTCGTTGGTGTCCATCAGCTCGTGGTGGGTTCCGGTGCCGACGACGCGGCCGTCGTCGAGCACGATGATCCGGTCCGCGCCGCGGATCGTGCTGACCCGCTGCGCGACGATGACGACGGTCGCGTCGCGGATTTCGTCGGCGAGCGCGCGGCGCAGCGCCGCGTCGGTGGCGTAGTCGAGTGCGCTGAACGAGTCGTCGAACAGGTAGATCTCCGGCCGGTGCACCAGCATCCGCGCTATGGCTATCCGCTGCCGCTGCCCGCCCGAGACGTTCGTGCCGCCCTGGGAGATGGGGGAGTCGAGGCCCTCTTCCATCCGTTCCACGAAGTCCTTGCCCTGCGCGACTTCCAGCGCGTGCCACAGTTCCTCGTCGGTGGCGTCCGGATTGCCGTAGCGCAGGTTGCTGGCGACCGTGCCCGCGAACAGGTACGGCTTCTGCGGCACCATGCTGACCACCGACGACAGCGCCGCCTGGTCGAGCCGGCGCACGTCGACGCCGTCCACCCGGACGGAGCCCTCGGTGGCGTCCATCAGCCGCGGGATCAGGTTGAGCAGCGTCGTCTTCCCGCTGCCCGTGCTGCCGATGATCGCGGTGGTCTCGCCGGGCCGCGCGAACAGCGAAACGTCCTGCAGCACCGGCTTTTCCGCGCCGGGGTACCGGAATTCGACGTCGGAGAGGTCGAGGTGTCCCCGGTCGGCTCCGGCCGGGAGCGGCTCGTCCGGCAGGCGCACGCTCGATTCGGTGTCCAGCACCTCGCTGACGCGCTCGGCGCTGACTTCCGCGCGCGGCACCATCATGAACATGAAGGTGGCCATCATGACCGCCATCAGGATCTGCAGCAGATAGGCCAGGAACGCGGTGAGCGCGCCGATCTGCATGGCGCCACTGTCGACCCGCTGCCCGCCGAACCACAGCACGGCGACGCTGGAGACGTTCACCACCAGCATCACGGTGGGGAACATCAGCGACATCAGCCTGCCGACCCGCAGCGACACGGTGAACAGCTCGTCGTTGGCGCGGCCGAAGCGCTCGCGCTCGTGCTTGTCGCGCACGAACGCGCGGATCACCCGGATGCCCATGATCTGCTCGCGCAGCACCTGGTTGATCTTGTCGAGGCGCACCTGCATGAGCCGGAAGGCCGAGCGCATCCGCATGACGATCAGGCCGACGGCGACGCCCAGCACCGGCACGATCACGACGAGCAGCGACGACAGCGGCACGTCCTGCTGCAGCGCGAGCAGGATGCCGCCGACGCACATGATCGGCGCGGACACCATCAGCGTGAAGGTGAGCGCGGCGAGCAGCTGGATCTGCTGGACGTCGTTGGTGGTGCGGGTGATCAGCGACGGCGTGCCGAACTTCCCGATCTCGCGCGCGGAGAAATCCTGCACGCGGTGGAAGACTCCGGCGCGGATGTCGCGGCCGGCGGCCGCGGCGACGCGGGAACCGTAGTAGACGGCCCCGATCGACCCGGCGATCTGCACCAGCGTGATCAGCAGCATCACGCCGCCGATCTCCATGATGTAGCCGGTGTCGCCCTTGACGAGGCCGCCGTCGATGATGTCGGCGTTGAGCGTGGGCAGGTACAGCGCGGCGATCGTCTGCACCAGTTGCAGCGCGACGACGAGCCACAGCGTGCCCCGGTACGGGCGCAGGTAGCTGCGCAACAGTTTGACCAGCACGGTCGGGTACTCCCCCAAAGAAGTGAATAGCGTCGGTTCGGGTCTAGCGGGCCGCGCCGGACGCGGCCAGGGCCGGCATCCCGGCGGCGGCCTCCCGCAGGAGGCCGGTGAAAGCGGATACGAACTCTTTGTCGTCGGAGTCCGAATTGAGCCAGGTATCGAAGGCGATGCGCGAAGCGTTCTGCACAATGCTCGCCATCAGCCGCGCGTGCAACGGATTTGCGTGCTCGCCCGCTCGCTCGGCGATGGCGTCGGCCAGCACGCGCTCGACAGTGGCGTACGCGCGCAGCATCTCGCCGAACAAGCCGCCGTTCTCCATCATCGCCCGCACCCGCCGCACGTCCTCGCGAATCGGACGGTCGTCCTCGGCGAACCGGGTGATGGAGGCGTTGACGACCGCCTCCCACAGCGGTTCGTCAGCGGGCCGGGCCAGAAGCGCTTCGCGCACGCGCTCCTGCCGTTCGACGATGAACGCGCAGACAGCTTCCTCCTTGCTGGAAAAATAGTTGTTGAAGGTGCGCGGGGAAACGCCCACCTCGTTCGCGATGTCCTCCACCCGCAGTTGCTCGACCCCCCGCTCGAGCGCGATCCGCAGCGCGGCTTCGGCAAGCGCCCTTCGCGCGGCTCGCTTCTTGCGCTCGCGCAGGCCCAGAGGTGCGGTGGAGGTCACTGGGACGAGAGTAGCAGCAAAAGTTGCGTGGTGCGAAAAATTATGCGGACCGCGAAAAGTTGCGTTCTCGCAGGGGGAGGCCTGGACGACGGGGAACGATCGGGGGGTGCGGGGACGAGATTTGCCACGGAGCGATCGTCGTAGTCCGCTGTCACCGGCCCATCACGTCGACGCGGGATCGGGCTCGGACGCCGACTGTCAGCGCTGTGGCAGCGGCAATGGTCCGAGTGCCCGTCGTCGGAACACCGGCTGAAGCACGCTTACCGCGACCAGAGAACGCGACCGGCTGAAAATTCGGCACGCAGACTGGCTCTCCTTGCATCCCCTCGGCTTCTGAGCACGTCGCCCCGCGTGGCTGCCCAAGCCCCGCGGCGGCGCGGGCGTAAGAATGGGGACATGTCGGAAGAAGCCCCGGTCGGCGCACCGCGCACGCGCAATCGCTGGGGAGAAGGCGAGCTGTTGCGCGGGGAGATCCTCGACGCGGCCAGCCGGTTGCTGTCAGAGCTCGGCGGCGAGGACGGGCTGACCATCCGCGGAGTCGCCCGCGCCGCCGGGATCGCGCCGGCCAGCATCTACCAGCACTTCACCGATCGGGCCGCGCTCGTGGCGGGCCTCGCCGAGCACGAGTTCGGCCGTCTGCGCGTCGCGATGGAGGCGGCCGAGGCGCGCGTGGATTCCGGCGACGCGGTCGGCCGCGTCCGGGCGATGCTGCACGCCTCCTGCCGGTTCGCGGTCGACAACCCCGGGCACTACCGGCTGATGACGGCCAACGGGCCGCCTCGGACCGAGCCCGGCGCGCGGCGGGTCGGGCCGCTGGCCGACGTGATCGGTCTGCTCGTCGACGGGTTCGCGCGGTGCGCCGAGGCGGGGATCGCGCTCCGGGTGCCCGCGGAGCGGGCCGCCGTGATCGCGTTCGTCGGGGCGCACGGACGCGTCGCCCTCTTCCCGAACTCCGCCGAGCACTCCGGCGCGGACGCCGTGCTGGCGTTCGTCGACGAGTTCTTCTCGCTCGTTTTCGACTGAAACACAACGGTTTCTCCGGTTCGCCACGGCGGTCTTGATCATGACGGTGGACAAGGCCGCCCGAGATGCCTAACATGTGTTCGGTAAGTATCTGAACATTCGTTTGGCAACTTTCCGCAGGGGGGACTCCGATGCCTTACCGTCCACAGTGGACGGTGACGCGTCGTGCGGGAGGACCTGGAAGTCGGAGGGCAGCTGATCCGCGAGGGAGATGGCCTGATCGCCGCGGACACCTCGGTTTCGGCTACGGGGTGCACGAGCTCCCCGTGACGTGGTGAGACAAGGAGGACCCCATGTTCCATCTCGATCACCTCTGCCTCGGCGTCCCCGATCTGGACGAGGGCGTCCGCCGGGTGCGGGAGGAAACCGGACTCGCTTGCTATGACGGGGGTGCTTTCGCCGCAGTCATCGCGAACACGATCTTCCCGCTCGGCGGGGACGTCTACCTGGAGGTCGAGGCGGTGACGGCTCCCGCGGCCGAACGGGAGCCAGCCGTCGCCTGGTTCGACCGGGTCGTGGCGGACGGCGACCGGTGGATGTTCTGGAGCCTGCGCGCTGACACCTTCGACGAGTTGGCCGAGGTCGCGCAACGGCTCGGCGGCGAGGTGGCGCGGGTTCCGGGGCGCGTCCAGCCCGACGGGACCCAGCGCATCATCACCACCGCTCCCGGTCCCGGCCGCGCGCTCGACACGTGCTGGCGTCGCGGGCTGCCGAACTGGTTCTACCGCGACGATCCGGCCACCAATCCGGATCGCGGGGCGGCGGAGAACGGCGAGCGCGGGGCGGCGGTGACCCGGCTGCAGATCGGCGCTGACGCCGACGAACTGCGGGAGCACATCGGTGCCGAGACCTTCGACCGGCTGCCATTGACGGTCGTATCCGGCCCGCATGGCGTGCACGCGGTGACGGTGCGCACCGCGTCCGGGCGCGAGGTCACCCTGCGCCGGGACCCGGCAGATTTGTAGAGATGCATTCACGAGAATGCGGGGAGGATCGAAACAAATGATCATCGACGTACACGCCCATTACCTTCCTGGTGCGTATCGGCCAAAGCTGGCCGCGAAGTCCGCGGCTTCGACCGCGGCGAGTTCGGTGCTGGGGGAGCGCAAGGCGCTGGCGGTGATGACCGACGAACCGGGGATGATCGAGCAGCGCATCGACATGATGGACGAGGCCGGAGTGGAGCGGCAGATCCTCTCCGCCGCCGGTATCGCGCCCTACGCGGCGGAATCCCGGGTGGCGGTCGAGGCGGCACACGTGCTCAACGACGCCTACCGCGAGCTGACCGCGTCGCACCCCGGCCGGTTCTCGTCGTTCGTTTCCCTGCCCTTGCCGCACATTGACGCGGCACTCGAGGAAATGCGGCGCGGGCTGGACGAACTGGGCATGGTCGGCGTGACCATGAACTGCTCGGTGTTCAACCGCTCCACGGCGGAAGAGGAATTCGAACCGCTGTACGAGGAGATGAACGAGCGGGGAACGACCCTGTTCTTCCATCCGGCGCAAAACGGCATCTGCTCGCCGTTCATCAACGACTACGGCTTCACGGGGGCAGCCGGGGCGTCCCTTGAGGACACCGCACTCGTGCTCCATCTGATCAAGCGGAACATCCCGGCGCGCTATCCGGACATCAAGATCATCGTCCCGCATCTGGGCGGCATGATCCCGATGCAGCTGGCGAGGCTCGACGGGCAGGCGAACACGCCGGATCTGCTCAGCCCGCCCAGCGTGACGGCTCGCAGCCTGTACTACGACACCGTCGGCTGGGGCTCGCGGGCCGCGCTCCGGTGCGCCTGCGAAGCCTTCGGCGCCGACCGCCTCGTGCCCGGCAGCGACTTCCCCGTTCTGCTGTCGGCCGAGTCCTACCGGCGGACGTTCGAGTACATCAAGGAATCCCGCTTGCCCGCCGAGGAGATCGAGAAGATCCTCCACCGCAACGCGTTGGCTCTCTTCGACTTCGACCCGTCGCCGCGGTCTGTCGCACCTTGATCCGGGTCAGCTGTGCCAGGATGAACATATGTTCGATGGACTGCGCACGATCGTGTATCCGGCCGACGACCTCGCCGCGGCCAAGGAGTGGTGGACCCGCGTGCTCGGGGTGCCGCCGTACTTCGACGAGCCGTTCTATGTCGGCTACAGCGTGCACGGCTATGAGCTGGCGCTCGACCCGAACGGCCGCGCGGAGAACGGCGACGGGCCGGTGACGTACTGGGGCGTGTCCGATGTGGAAGCCGCGGTGGCGAAGCTGGTCGGGGAGGGCGCGGCCGAGCACGCGGCGGTGACCGACTTCGGCGGCGGGATCCGGACGGCGCTGGTGCGCGCTCCGGACGGGAACCTGGTCGGGGTGATCGAGAACCCGCACTTCCCGGGGACCCCGGCTTGAGAAGAGCGCTGGCCGCGATCGTCGTCTTGGCAATGCTCGGCGCCGGACTGGTCGCGGCCCAGCCGTCAGTGCCGACGCCTCGGACGTATCTTCTCGGCGCGCTGAACCTGCTGCGGGCGCATTCGATCGACCGCGACCGGGTCGACTGGCCGCGCGCGGAAGCCGGCGCTGTGCGTGCCGCGGAAGGGGTTCCGACCCTGTCCGGGACCTATCCGATGATCCGGGACGTGCTCGCCGAACTGGGCAATCCGCACACCAAGCTGCTCAGTCCCTTGCAAGCACGGGCGCCGTCGGCGGCGACGATCAAAGTGCCGTCGAGCCGCGCGGCGGACGGCATCGCGGTGCTGGAGGTGCCTGGCTTCGTCGCCGACCCGGATGGCGAGCGGCGTTACGTCGCGGCCGGGACCGCGGCGCTGCGAGCGGTCGAAGCACGGGCCCCGTGCGGATGGATCGTGGATCTCCGCGACAACAGCGGCGGGAACATGTGGCCGATGCTGACTGTGCTGGCCCCGTTGCTGGGGGACGGGATCGCGGGTTCGTTCGCCGGGCCGGGGCTCGCGCCCAGCTTCTGGTCCATTCGCGACGGCCGGGCCTGGATCGGCGAGCACCCCGGCACGGAGGAGGTCAACCCGGTCCGGTTGACCCGGCCGGCGCCGCCGGTCGCGGTGCTGACTTCGCGCGATACCGCCAGCTCGGGGGAAGCGACGCTGATCGCCTTCCGCGGGCTCGGCCGCGTCGCGACGTTCGGCGGGCGCACCGCGGGATACGCCACCGGCAACGAGGTCTTCGACCTGGCCGACGGGGCGAAACTGCTGGTCACCACCACCGTCGACGTCGACCGGACCGGGAGGCCGTACGGGGCCTGGCCGATCGTGCCCGACTTCCCGGCGCAGGATCCGGAGACAGCCGCCGGTGAGTGGCTGCGCACTCGCGGTGGCTGCGCGTAGAGCCCGGACCTGCGCGGACTGTCGGATTCGGACGATCGCGGCTACGGTGGTCACCGAGCGTGAATACGTACCGGCGAACTCGGCGGAGGTGCGCGGCATGCGGTCGATGTGGAAGGGCTCGGTGTCCTTCGGGCTGGTCAGCATCCCGATCCAGCTGTACGCGGCGACCGAGAACAAGAACGTGTCGCTGCGCCAGGTGCACGTCGCCGACGGCGGGCGGATCCAGTACAAGCGGTTCTGCTCGATCGACGGCGAAGAGGTGCCCTACTCCGACATCGCCAAGGGGTACGAACTGCCCGACGGCGAGATGGTCGTGATCACCGACGCCGACCTCGCCGAACTGCCGCTGCCCACCCAGCGTTCGATCGACGTGCTCGAATTCGTGCCGCTGGAGTCGATCGACCCGATCCGGTTCGACCGCACCTACTACCTCGAGCCGCAGAAGAACGCGGTCAAGCCCTACATCGTGCTGCGCGACGCGCTGCAGAAGGCGAGCCAGGTGGCGATCGCGAAGGTCGCGGTGCGCCAGCGGGAGAGCCTGGCGCTGCTGCGCGTCGTGGACGACGTGCTCGTGATGACGACGATGCTGTGGGCCGACGAGGTGCGGGTCCCGGACTTCCCGTTCCTGCGCGAGGATCCGCCGCAGGTCCGCCCGCAGGAGGTGACGATGGCGGGGTCGCTGATCGACTCGCTGTCCGAGCCGGTGTTCGAACCGGAGAAATACTCGGACTCCTACCGGGAAGCGCTCGAATCGATGATCGAGGCGAAGGCGGGCGGCGGCGAGGCGGTCGGCGCGCCGAAACAAGGGGAAAAGGCCGAGGTCGTCGACCTGATGGCGGCGCTGGAGGCAAGCGTGTCGGCGGCGAAGAAGACCCGCGGGCCCGCCAAGGAGACGAAAAAGGCCGCCGGCGACGGCAAAGCGGCGGCGAAGAAACCGGCCTCGCGGGCCCGGCGGCCGAAAAGCGCCTGACCGGCGCGAAACCGGGTTTCGCCGGTACCGCGCGGGCGAACTCCGGGCAAGGATGTTCCACAGCGCGGAACAGTGAATTTTCTCCGCCGCCGTCCGGAAAATGCCGATCGTCACGCCCGGTGAGCACGTGCGGCCGACTTCACCGGACCGGGGAGCCCGACACGCCGCCAGGTATCCTGCGACGGCGAGTTTTCCAGTGGTACCAAAGAGGAGTCCGGCCCCGGAGCACCTGGCGCCGGGGATTCGAAACCTGAGCGGAAGGCGGCTGAGCATGGAGTGCGCGTTCTGCACGAGCGGCATCGACCACTGTCACGGAACCCTGGTGGTCCACCCGGACCGCGGGTTCGCCGAGTGCACGGACCCGTCCTGCCTGGACCTCGACCGGGTCCGGCACGGCCTGATCATCGACTGTCACACCCTCGACGCGGACTGCGCCTGCACCGGAGCGGGGAAACCCCTGCTGCGGCAGGCTTCCTGACCCCCGGCGGTCCCGCGCGGCGTCACGCTGCGCGGCCGGCGCGGCTGTACCCGATCGGGTACCGGGACGTGTACAAGCTGCTTGGCAGTGTGCTAACACTACCGGGGGTCCTTCGGCTCTCCCTCCCCCTCGGAGCCGGAGGACCCCTTTCAGCGCGCACGCGCCGGATCGCCCGGCAGCCGCTCAGTACCAGTGCGCCCGCCGCCGACGCGGCGAGGATGATCCCGACCGTCCACAGAGCCGGGACGCCGAGCACGAGCAGGATGAGTCCGAGAGCGAGCACGAGGCGTTCTCCTTGAGGCAGCGGGCGGGTGCCGGGCAGCCGGTGCGCACTCCCGAAGGATCGCCGCCGCGCGCCGGGCGGAAACGGGGGCATTCGGCGCAGCCCCTGCTCCGTCCGGCGGCATCCGGCGTTCTTGGTTTCAGTAGCGGTAATGGTCCAGTTTGTACGGACCGTCCACGTCCACGCCGATGTACTCCGCCTGCTCCTTGCTGAGCTTCGTCAGCCGGACGCCGAGCGCGTCCAGGTGCAGCCGCGCGACCTTCTCGTCGAGGTGCTTCGGCAGCCGGTACACGTCGTTCGCGTAGTCGCCCGGCTTGGTGAACAGTTCGATCTGCGCGAGCACCTGGTTCGCGAACGAAGCGGACATCACGAACGACGGGTGCCCGGTCGCGTTGCCGAGGTTCATCAGCCTGCCCTCGGACAGCACGATGATCGCGTGGCCGTCCGGGAAACGCCACGTGTGCACCTGCGGTTTGACCTCGGTCTTCACGATGCCCGGGAGCTTCGCCAGCCCGGCCATGTCGATCTCGTTGTCGAAGTGCCCGACGTTCGCGACGATGGCCTGGTGCTTCATCCGCGCCATCTGCGCGGCGGAGATGATGCCGAAGTTGCCCGTGGTGGTGAGGAAGATGTCGGCGCGCTCCACGACGTCGTCGAGTTCCACCACGTCGAGCCCGTCCATCGCGGCCTGCAGCGCGCAGATCGGGTCGATCTCGGTCACGACGACGCGCGCGCCCTGTCCGCGCAACGCCTCGACCGCGCCCTTGCCGACGTCGCCGTACCCGCACACGACGGCGTACTTCCCACCGATCATCACGTCCGTGCCGCGATTGAGGCCGTCCGGGAGCGAATGGCGGATTCCGTACTTGTTGTCGAACTTCGACTTGGTGACCGAGTCGTTGACGTTCATCGCCGGGAACAGCAGTTCGCCGTTGGCGGCGAGCTGGTACAGCCGGTTCACGCCGGCGGTGGTCTCCTCGGTGACCCCGCGCATCGCGCCGGCGATCCGGGTGAACCGCCGCGGGTCCTCGGCCAGGCTGGCGGTCAGGGTGCGCAGCAGGATCCGGTAGTCCTCCGGGTCGTCCTCGTGTGCGGCGGGCACCGAGCCCGCCTTCTCGAACTCGGCTCCCTTGTGGACGAGCAGGGTCGCGTCGCCGCCGTCGTCGAGGATCATGTTCGGCGGTTCGCCGCCGGGGAAGCGGAACAGCTGGTCGGTGCACCACCAGTACTCGTCGAGGGTTTCGCCCTTCCACGCGAACACGGCGGTGCCCTCGGGGTGCTCGACCGTCCCGTTCGGACCGACGACGACGGCCGCGGCCGCCTCGTCCTGGGTGGAGAAGATGTTGCAGGACACCCAGCGCACCTCGGCGCCGAGCGCGACGAGCGTTTCGATCAGCACCGCGGTCTGCACGGTCATGTGCAGCGAGCCGGCGATGCGCGCGCCCTTGAGCGGCTGGGACTCCGCGAACTCGCGGCGGATGGCCATCAGGCCGGGCATCTCGTGCTCGGCGAGGTCGAGCTGGATGCGTCCGGCCGCGGCGAGCGACAGGTCGGCGACCGCGAACTCCAGGCCGTCGGCGGTACGCAGGGTGGGCGACATTTTTCCGGTCCTTTCCAGGGTTTTCGGGCAGAATGGATCTCGGGCGCCTTGCCGGCGCCCGAAAAAGGAAGGCGTGCGCGGTGCGGGTCAGGCCAGAATGACGGACATGACTGAGCGCGCGTTGAGTTTTGGGTCGGTGGCCGCGGCGTACGAGCGGTTCCGCCCGGGATACCCCGCCGAATTAGTCGAGAAGGTGCTGGACTACGCGGGCGCGCCGGTGGTCGACGCGCTCGAAATCGGGGCCGGGACAGGGAAAATGACCCGGGTGTTCGCGGCGCGGGGGATCGCGGTCACCGCGACCGACCCGGATCCGGCGATGCTGGCCGAACTGCGCGAACACGTGCCCGCCGATGTGGTGACCCGCGAGGGCGCGCTGGAAGACCTGCGGCCGGATCGGCAGTACGGACTCGTGTACTCGGCCGCGGCGCTGCACTGGACGGAGCCTGCCGGGCGGTGGCCGCGCATCGCCGCTTTGCTCGCTCCGGGCGGGGTGTTCGCGTCGTTCGGCGGACCCGTCGAACCGGCGGATCCCGCGGTGCGGAAAGCGATCGAGGAGGCTCAGGCTCCGTTTCTGGAGACCGCGCAGTTCCCCTCGCCGGACGGCACGCCGCCGGAGAACGAACTCCAGTGGCCGGGCACGGAACTCGAGCAGTCGGAGTTGTTCGCCGACGTCCGCCAAGTCGTCGTCCAGCAGCGCATGACGCTGAGCGCGGACGAACTCGTCGGCCTGCTTTCCACCGTCTCGGCATACCTGATCCTGCCGACTTCGGTGCGAGAGCAGGTTTTCCGGCGGATCCGGCGGGTTGTCCCCGATACGATCGAGTTGGTCTCCGACCACACGGCGCACCTCGCACGACGGTGCTGACCGGGCCGGAATCGCCAGTGGCACGCGACACCTCCTGAACCAGGAGGCGCCCTTCACCAGCACTCTCGCGGGCCGAGCGTGGCGGGGAAACCCCGTCGCAGCGCCTCTCGGCCCCGAGCCGCGCCCCGGCGGGCGCGTGGGTTCCACCTTGGCAAGGCCGGTCCGGGCCTGTCAAGCGCGCGGGAACTCCGCCCGGACGCCGAGCAGCCGCACTGGTTTGCCGAAACTGAAGCGCCCCAACAGTTCCTGGGCAGCCGCCGCGAGCTCCGCCGGATCCGAGGTCGGTGCGGGCAGCGTCACGCTGTGCGTGTGCGTGAGGAACGGCGCGAACCGCACCTTGACCGCGACGCGCGCGGCAGGACGCCCTTCGTCGGCGACGTCCTGCGCGACGCGGGCGGCGAGGGTCGCGGTCTCCCGCGCGATGGCCCCGGGGTCGGTGAGATCTTGCTGGAATGTTGTTTCCCTGCTTCGGGAACGCGCGACGTACGGGGTCGCGCTGACCTCGGTGTCACCGATGCCGCCGGCCAGCAGGCGGTACCACGGGCCCAGCTTCGGCCCGAACCTCGCGGCAAGCGCGTCCGGGTCGGCGGCGGCGAGGTCGAGAATGGTGGAGTACCCGGCCTCGGCGAGCTTCTTCGCGGTTTTCTGGCCGATTCCCCACAACGCGTCCGTGGGCCTTTCCGCCATCACATCCCACCAGTTTTCCTGGGTGAGCCGGTAAATTCCAGCCGGTTTCGCGAAACCGGTGGCAAGCTTGGCGCGGAGTTTGTTGTCGCCGATTCCGACCGAGGACGAGAGCCCGGTTTCCTCCTCGACGCCGCGCCGGATTTCCGCCGCGAGCGCTTCGGGATCGTCGGCGGTCGCGCCGAGGAACGCCTCGTCCCAGCCGAGCACCTCGACGACCGCCGGGAACTCCCGCAGCCGCGCCATGACGCGGTCGGAGACTTCCTGGTAGGCCGGGGCGTCGACGGGGAGGAGGACGGCGTCCGGACAGCGTTTGACGGCCAGCCGCAGCGGCATGCCGGAGTCGACGCCGAACTCGCGCGCCTCGTAAGACGCGGTGGCCACGACGGCGCGCTCGGCCGGATCGCCGTTCCCGCCGACGATCACCGGCCGCCCTCGCAGTTCCGGCCGCCGCGCCACCTCGACGGCGGCGATGAACTGGTCGAGGTCGACATGCAGCACCCACTCGGACACGAGACCAGTGTGCGGTGCGCGGGGTGGGCGGCGCATCCGGAAATGGCGGGGGTGCGTCGGCGGGCTGGTCGGCGAGGCAGGGTCGGAGCGGTCGGGTCGGGCTCCGGCTCGGTGCTTGCGGGGACGGTTTGCGGCGGGAGGTCGGAGGTGGACGGTGCGGTGGCGACGCGGCGTTCTTGCCCGGGCGGCCGAGCTGAGCGCGATCTGGCCTGGCGTTGTGCTGGAGTGAGCGCCTTTCGGCCGGATGTCGGAGCTTGTCGTTTCCAGCCTGGCCAGGAACTGTCGCCAACCCGGCTCGCTGCCGGGTGCCGCATCATTGCGCTGCAGTCCAGGTTGGACGCGGGCCAGCCCGAGCCGCAACCGCCCGTAACTCCGGCGGAAAGCGGTAGCCAGTCACCCGCGGTCGCGGCACCCGGCGACGTGCGCCGCCACCCCACCTGCCGCCGCGAACAGGGAGCACACTGTCAGCACTGGGCTCGCCCCGACCAGACCGGCCACCAGCAGACCGCACGCGGCGACGTCCAGCAGGATCGCGAACGCGGTCAGCAGCGCGGCGGAGCGGGCCGGTTTGCCGCGGCGCAGGGCGGCGGCCAGTTCCGGGTCGCTGGTTTCGAACCAGTGCTCGATCTTGTCCAGCTCGACGCGTTCGTGGTGACTGAGCATGGAAGTCTCCTTCGGCGGCCCGCCTGCCGTCCCGGAGGAAGTACCCGCCCCGTCGCGTCGTGAACCGCGTCACCTTCGATTCACCCGACTGCCCGAACCCGGCGTGAATTCGGGCAGTCCCAGTCACGGTGCGCTGTCGGCCGGACCGTCCACATAGGTCACGGAGCGCAAGCGGGCTCCGGGCCGACGTAGCCCTCGCGCGAGGAGTCGTCGATGCCGACCTCGCACGGGATCGACGGGTCCACGCGGTTGCCCTCGACGCGGGCGCCGGTCGAGTGGATCGCCAAGCCGATCGCGTGGTCCGGGCCCGCGGCGAAGGTGTTGCCGGTGATGGTGGCCTGCTGGACGTCCTCGAACATCAGCGTCTGCGAAGCGACGAGCGTCTCGCAAAAATTGTCCTTGACGAGGAAATCGGTGGTGTGGCCTTTTCCGTCGCCCTGGCCGTCGTTCGGGCCTTCCGCCATCAGGCACATGTTGTCGATTTTCTCGCAGCGGTTTCCTTCGATCCGGATGTGATTGCTCGGCGGGCTGTCGCTGGAAAAAGTTTGCATGCAGTCGGCGTGCGCGCCGTCGCGGTTCGCTGTCTTGCTGATCGTGTTGTGCTCGATGGCGATGTAGTCGCCGAAGAACCGGATCCCGTCGCCGTCGCCGCCGTGCGGGGCGGTGATCCTGGTGTTCTTCAGGGTCACGTGATTGCCGCGGATCTCCACGCCGGGCGCGGACGGTTCGTCGAGGACGAAGCCGTCGAGGACGACCCAATCGGCGTCGACGTCGATGCCGGATACGGATTTCGCACCGCCGGTGTACACCCGCGGCTGATTCGGCGTGCCGCCCGCGGTGATGTGCAGGCGGGACTCGGCGGCGTGGGCGACCGGGGCGAAAACAGCCGCCAGGACAGCAGCGGCGGCCAGGACGAGGGTGCGGGTGGGGGCGCGCATCGGAACTCCTTCGATCGCGCGGACGGGGACGTCGGCGAAGGTAGGGCGCGGCGGCGGGAGGGGTCCCGGGCCGCCTTCTGCCGACGGAGGCGATGCAGTATCGTTACTGCGAGTTACCTCACAGGGGTCGGACCACGCCGAGGGGAGCGTCGGTGGACGCGGACCAGCTGATCGCGGACCGGTACCGGCTGCTGGAGCGGGTGGGCAGCGGCGGCATGGGCGTCGTCTGGCGGGCCCACGACGACCGGCTCGGCCGCGAGGTGGCACTCAAACAGGCCCGGCTGTCCGACGTGGTGAGCGGACGGACGCTGCGCCGCGAAGCCCGGCTGGCGGCCGGGGTGCTGCACCCGAACGTGGTCACCTTCTTCGACGTCGCGGCCGACGGCGACGAACTGTGGCTCGTGATGGAGTACGTCCCGTCGCGCAGCCTCGCGGAAATCCTCGCCGCGGAGGGAAGACTGCCCGCGCGCATGGTCGCCGAAATCGGCGTGCAGCTCTCGGCGGCGCTCGGCGCGGTCCACGCGCACGGCATCGTGCACCGCGACGTCAAGCCGGGCAACGTCCTGATCGCCTCGGACGGCCGCGCCAAGCTCACCGACTTCGGCATCTCCCGCTCGGTCCGCACGGACGAGACGGTGACCGATTCGCCGCTCATCGGCGGCACGCCGGACTACCTGGCCCCGGAGGTCGCGCAAGGGCATGCGCCCACCGCGGCGTCGGATGTTTTTTCCTTGGGGGCAACGCTTTTCGCGGCCGTCGAGGGCAAGGCGCCGTTCTCGGGCGGCAACGAGTACGCCACGATCCGCCGGGTCGCCGAGGGGACGGTCCCGCCGACGCGGCACGCGGACGGGCTCGCGCCGACGCTGGAACGGCTGATGCGGCTCGACCCCGCCGAGCGGCCGACCGCGGTGGCGGCGGGGGAGCTGCTGGCCGAGGGGATCGACACCCTGCCGGTCGAGGTGCCGCCGCGCCGCGGCAAGCGGCGCGGGCTGCTGATCGCCGGGGTGGCCGTCGTGGCGGTCGCGGTCGTGGTCACCACGTATTTCGTGACGCGCCCGGCGAAAACCTCCCCGCCGGACGCCCCGGTGGCGCAGGCGAAGCTCGGGCTCGGCCCCGACCCGCGGGCCGCGGATCCGTGCCGGGTGGTCGATCCCGCGCCGCTGAAACCGTTCGGCGAACCGGAAGTCGTCCCGGACTACGGGAACTTCAACCGCTGCGACGTGATCCTGCACCAGGGCGACCTGAAGGCGGACGTCCTGGCGGAGCTGCACGATCCGCCGGCCGCGGCGCTGGAGGGCGCGCAGTCGAAGTCCGGGCCGTTCACGGTGTTCGCCGCCTCGGACAAGGACCAGTGCGTGCGGCAGATTCCGCTGCAGGACCGGTTCGTGGTGCAAGTGACGGCCAAGAAGCAGGACGACGCCTACAAGCTCGACCTTTGCCAGGCTGCCGACACCGCGGTCGCTTCGGCCACGAAAGCCATGACGGCGGCCGGGGTTCCGGCGCGCGCGGCGGCGTTCCCGGCGGGTTCGCTGGCGTACGTGGACGCGTGCTCGCTGCTGGACACGCTCGCGATCTCCGCCGCGGCCGGGGTCGTCGCGCCGGTCCGGATCGAGCGCGGTTTCAGCGGCTGGTGGTGCGACTGGACGAGCCCGGCGAGCGACCGTTCGGTCACCGTCATGTTCGACCGGGACCAGCCGCCGGACAGCACGACCGGCCAGCTCGTGCAGATCGGCGGACACGACGCGTATCTCAAGACCAACGATTTCGCCGACGGCAGCTGCCAGGCGGTCCTCGTCTACCGTCGCTACACCGACGCGCACGGGGAACCCAGGGTGGAACGGCTGCGGGTCGTGGTGAAGGGCGGCGGGCCGCCGGAACGGCTGTGCGCGCCGGCGTCCACCTTGGCCGGTTCGCTGGCCGGAAAGCTGCCGAAGACATGACCGCGTTTCCCGCACCGCCGGAAGAGCTGGGCCCGGACCACGGCAGTCTCGCGCACGGCGTCCCGCCTTCGCCGCCCGGCACGATTTTCGCGCTCGCCGTCACCGGCGGCGTGCGGATGCCGCCGCGCGACGGCAGGCAGGTGCTGTTCGGGCGCAACCGCGACGACGTGCACGTGTGCGTCGGCGAGGACGACCGGAAAGTCAGCAGGCAGCAGGGATTCCTGGTGCGCCGCGGGGATTCCTGGTGGATCCACAACACCGGGAAGCTGCCGATCCGGCTGCCCGGTTCGCGGCTGCTGTTCCCGGAGGAGGAACCGGTGCCGCTGGCCGAGGGCTACACCGCGGCGTTCGTGCGCGGTTCGGCCGGACGCGAGCATCTGCTGGAGGTGTACGTCGCGGGCGCGGACGGCCGCCGCCCGGATTCGCGGCCGCAGGACGTCACCGAACCGCCGCGGATGTGGCGGCTCACCCCGGACGAACGGCTCGTCCTGGTTTCGCTGGCGCAGCGGTATCTGCTGCAGGACCAGTATCCGCAGCCGCTCGCGTGGCGGCAGGTGGCGGAACAATTGTCCGAGCTGAAGCCGGAAGCGCGCTGGAGCGGCAAGCGCGTCGAACACCTCGTCGGCGCGGTGCGCGCCCGTCTGGCGCGGGCCGGGGTGGCCGGGCTGACCAGGGAAGAGGTCGGCGAGCCGGTCGGGAACGCGTTGAACGACAACCTGATCAAGGAACTCCTGCTGTCGACGTCGCTGGTCCCGCCGGACCTGGCGCTGCTCGAACCCGAGGACGATCCGGGAGGGGTCCCGGCTCCTCCTGGTTGACTCGCGGGGCGCGGCGGATCCGGCCCCGCGCCCCCGGCGGGCCGTCGCGGTCGCCCGGCCGGGGTCGGCAGCGGCTCCGCGGGGGGTGTCCGTGGCAGGGGAGGCGATGCGGACGCTGCCCGCGGGACACCCGAGCCTCGCGCTCGGGTTCGCGTCGCCGCCGGGCACGCTGGTGGTGCTGGGACGCGCGGGGGGAGTCCTGGTGCCGCCGGCGGCGCGCGGGCCGGTCACGTTCGGGCGGAACACCGCGGAGGTGACGGTGCCGCTCGGCGAGGACGACCGGCGGGTCAGCCGCTGTCACGGCGTGCTGGAGCGGCTCGCGGGCCGGTGGTGGGTGCGGGCGACCGGCAAGGTCCCGCTGCGGCTGCCGCGGTCGCGGTTGCTGTTCGCCGGAGCCGCGCCGGTCCCGCTGCCGCCTGGCTATCTCCCGGTGTACGCGCGGGGTTCGGGGGACCGCGAGCACGTGCTGGAGGTGCGGATCGCCGACGGGACGCCGACGCCGACCCCGGCCGGGCGGCTGCGGCCGGACGAACGGCTCGTGCTCGCGATGGTCGCGCGGGGGTTCCTGCGGCGGGAGGAACGGCCGCGTCCGGTGCCGGTTTCGCTGGCGGCGCGCCGGTTGTCGATGCTGGATCCCGATGGCGGCTGGACTGCTGAAGTCGTGGCGGCGGTGCTGGATTCGGTGCGGTTCCGGTTCCGGCCGGGGTCCGCGGACGACGATCTGGTGGCGGCGCTGGTTTCGGCAGCGGTGCTGGTTCCGCCGGATCTGGCGTTGCTGTCGCCTGCGTTGCCGCCGGTGGGGGCGGACGAGTGGATGCCGTCTACCTGGGGCAGCTAAGCGGTCCGGAACGGACGGAAGAAGTCCCGCAGTTCCTGCGCGTACAACTCGGGTTCCTCGAACGGCGCGAAATGCCCGCCGCGCGCCGGTTCGGTGACCCGGACCGTGTTCGCCGTCCGGTCGAGCCACGCACGCGGCGTGCGGACGAGATCAGCCGGGAACAGCGAGAATCCCGACGGCACTTCGACCCGCCGGGCGTACTGCTCGGGCGGGATCGCGGCGTTGGCCCGGTACATCCGCATGGCTGAGCCGATGGTGTCGGTGAGCCAGTAGATGGTGATGTTGGTGAGAATCTCGTCCTTGGTGAAGGCGCGCTCGACATCTCCATCGCAGTCGCTCCAGGCGCGGAGCTTCTCCACGATCCACGCGGCCAGCCCGGCGGGCGAATCGGTCAACCCCACAGCGGCGGTCTGCGGTTTGGTCCGGTGCATCGCGGCGTACGCACCCTCGGTCGCGCCCCAGGCCGTGACGTCTTGGAGCCATTCGCGCTCCTCGGGCGTCACGTCGTCCGGGACGACCACGGGCAGTCCGCCGTCCATCCGGTGCACGGCCACGACCCGGTCCGGGTGGTCGAGGGCGAGGAAGCGGCTGACGCCACTGCCGATGTCGCCGCCCGCCGCGGCGAAGCGCGGGTAGCCGAGCACGGTCATCAGCTCGGCCCACAATCCGGCGACGGCGATCGAATCGGGTGCCGGGCCGGTGGGACAGTCGGAATAGCCGTAGCCGGGCATGTCCGGGACGACGACGTCGAACGCGTCCGCCGGGTCGCCGCCGTGCGCGCCGGGGTCGGTGAGCAGCGGGATGACCTTCGAATAGCGCCAGAACGAGTCCGGCCAGCCGTGGGTCAGCACGAGCGGCAGCACCGGGCCGCGCGGCGCGACCGCGCGGGCGTGCACGAAGTGGATCCGCGATTCGCCGAGCCGGACGCGGTAGCGGGGCAGCTGCGCGAGCGCGGCCTCCTGCTTCGCCCAGTCGAACTCGTCCGCCCAATAGGTGATCAGTTCGCGCAGGTAGCCGACGTCGGCGCCGAGCGCCCAGCCGTCCTCCGGGGCGTCCGGCCAGCGGGTCGTGTGCAGGCGGGCGCGCAGGTCGCGGAGCTGCGCGGGATCGGTTTCGGGGACGAACAATTCCGGGCGGTCGGCCATGCCCGCGAGCCTACGTGATCTCGGCCGCACTCCGGGAACGCGTTTCTGTCGGTGGTTCTGGGTAGGGTCGGAATCGTTCAGGGGGAAAGGAGTTGCCCGATGACGACTGTTCCACAGGTGCGCACCCGCGTGCGGATCCCGCTGCGGTTCGGCGACGGACCGGCGGTGCCCTCGGAGGCGGTCACGTTCACGGGGCTGTCCGACGGGCTCGAGCACCTTGCCTTCGTGCTGGGGAAACCCGGTCCGGTGCCGTTGGTGCGGCTGCATTCGGAGTGCCTCACCGGCGACGTGTTCGGATCCGCGCGCTGCGATTGCGGCCCGCAGCTGGAGGAGGCGGTCGCGCGGATTTCCGAGGTCGGCGGGTACTTGCTCTACCTGCGGCAGGAAGGCCGCGGAATCGGGCTGTACAACAAGCTCGACGCGTACGCGTTGCAGGATTCCGGTTTGGACACCTACGCGGCTAATGCCGCGCTCGGCTTGCCGGAAGACGCGCGCGACTACACCGCCGCCGCGCAAATGCTCACCGTGTTCGGCGTTCAGCGGCTGGATCTGCTGTCGAACAACCCGGACAAGGCCGCGCAGCTGGCCCGGCACGGCCTCGCCGTGCGCGAACAGCTCCGTACCGGGGTTTTCGCGAACGAGAACAACGTCCGGTATCTGCGGGCGAAAGCCGAGCAGTCCGGGCACACGCTCGCGTTGCCGTTCGAGGACTGGTCGGCTAGTTCGGCGGTGTGAGGGCGGGGATGCGGATGGCTAGGTATCGGATCGGTTTGGCGGGTGCGATGGAGACGGTGCGCTTTCGGTCGGGACGGGCAGCTTCGGTGTAGGTCACGCCGTTGGCGGTGTGAGGGCGGAGACGCGGGTGAGGTTGGCGTCTCCTGGCCGCCAGTCCAGGGTGCGGATGGCTAGGAATCGGACCGGTTTGGTGAGTGCGACGGAGACGGTGCGTTTTCGGTCAGGGCGGGCTGTCTCGGTGTAGGTCACGCCGTCGGTACTGGTCTCGACGACGGTGGCGGGGATTCGTCCAGCCGTCCAGGCGAGTTCGGCGGTCGCGATCGGCAGCGGTGCGCCGAGGTCCACCACCAACCGGCCGCCGGGGCCGGGTTGCCAGGCTGTCGCCGGGTTGTCGTCGACGGCGGCGTCCGGGCTGGTCATCCCGGGCGGCAGCGGTTCGGCCGGGAAAGTCACGGCTCCGAGCGCGCGGTCGTTCAGCGGGTACGGCCGCGTTCCGGCGAAGACGACGGGCACGGTGTGGCGCGGCGGCAGGGCGACTGTGCGCGGACGGCCGCCCGTCGGGGTCACGGTCACGACTGTCGGGAGCAGCCCCGGCGGTGCGGTCAGATCCACGCGGCTGGCGTCGTGTACGACGGCGGTCAAGCCGGGCGGTACGGCGGTGCCGGACATGCCGCGCACGGTGAAGCGGGGCGGTTCGATCCGGCCTTCGGCAGCAGCCAGTTCGTAGCTGAACGAACTGCCGGACGCGGTGACTTTCTGCGCGCCTCGGTACAGCAGCAGCGCGGTGCGATCCTGTGGCAGCGCGGCCGTTCCGGACACGGCGGTGGCGGAAAGGTTTGCCAGCACTAGGAAATCGTCCGTGACGCTCGCGTGGATTCCGGTTGCGGTGGCGCGGGCCCGTTGAGCGAGCTTCGGCAGGTTCGCGCGGCCGGGATACAGCTCGGCCAGCAGCGGCGCGGGCGGACCGGCGGAAAGCGTGACGTGGTCGCTCGTGACGGTGAGCGGATTCGGGCTGGTGACGACGATCCCGGCCCGGCCGTCGATGTCGAGCCAGCCGCCGGTGCTGTGCAGCGCGGGCGTCGGGTAGATCGCGACTGGGGTCCACGTGGCACCGTCGGACGAGGTTTCGATCCGGTACTTCCGTCCAGCGGCGGCCTCCCAGCTCAGGCGCACACTGCTGAACCGTTGCGGTGTCCCGAGATCGACGGCCAGCCAGCTGTCCGCGCGCGGGCGGTCCGATGTGGACACTGCCCAGCGCGTCGCGGAGTTGCCGTCGGTGGCGTACTTCGCCTCCTTGCCCGGCGCGGCTGACGACGCGGACGCAGTTCTGGTCAGGGCGAGGTCCGGCCCGTCGCCGTCGTGGATTTCGAACGACCAGAGCGAGTAGCCGTACTGCGGATCCGGCTGTACGCCAAGCATCCGTACGTGCCGTGCGGTCACCGGAGCGAAGCCCAATTCATCAGTGCGGGCACCGGTCGACCCGGACTGCGCCGGGAGCGTCACGGAACCCTCGGCGGCGGTGTAGGTGCGGTCGCCGTCGAGGCCGGGAACGCCTGGCATGGCAAGGTTGTAGACGTTGAGCACGCCTTCATCCGCCGCGACACCAGTGCTGGCGTAGACCGCGGCACCGGTGGGAAGAGTGGCGAGCGCGGCGTACCCGGTGTCGAACCGCAGGACGCCGACGGTGCCGTCGAATCCGTCGCGGACCTTCCGATACGTCGTGGCATGGCGTTCGCGCACGGCGATGTTCGTGGCGGGCAGCAGCATCGGGTTCGCTCCGCCGAGCACGAACAGCCAGTCGTCGTGGTTCGGCTGCCAGGCGAATTTCACGAAACCGGGTTTGCTGACGGTCGCGGCCCACGCGGCGGGGGAGCGGTGTGCCAGCAGCCCCGGCCCGGTGCCGAAATCGGCGGCGCGAACGGCGTGGGCGTCGAATTCTTCCTTGCGCACCGCACTGGTCGGGCCTCCGTGATCGGCGCGCCATTCGTGCAGCAGATAGCTGATGGCGAGTTCGGCGCGGGCTTCCGGTTCGTACTTGGGTTCGCCGGAGAACTTCGTGATCCGGTCGACCGGCGGGTACGCCTGGTACGGCTCCAGCCGCGCGGCCAGCTGGGACTCGGCGTAGGCGGCGTAGCGGTCGCCGAGCACCTGGGCGCGGAAAGCGAGCGGGATGACGTCGCGGCCGTAGAGGTGTTCGCGGTCGGCGACCATCGGCATCAATGGTTCGCCCGCGTCGCTGGTCATCAGGAGCATGGTGCGCCACAGCAGTTCGCCGTTGGGCTGCGCGGTGAGCACCTCCGGCAGCGGGACGCCGGCGACGAGGAAGTGCATCGCGTTGCGGCCGGACGTGCGCCAGAGTTCTTCCTGGTAGTGCGGGCCGAACGAGCCGTGGTTCTCGACGAGGAACGTGTCGTACAGATTGGTGGCGGTGTTGTCGCTGACCGGTTTTCCGTCGACCAGCCGGGGATTCGCCAGATCAGCTGCGGGCAGGCCGCCCTCGTTGCGGCTCCAGGAACCGAACGCCGCGCGCCATTCGGGAGCGCGCGGATCGTTCGGCGCCCAGGCAAGCGCCGGGGCGAGCGACTGCGCGTAAACGCCCATCTCTTCGAGCTTCGTGTCGCCGACGTAGCCGCCGCGCAGGCCATTGGGCGTCCAGTCGCCGGAGGCGGGGTCGTTGCCGGTGCCGAGGCTGGTCGTGTAGGCGGCCTGTTCGGTGGCGATGCGCTCGACGTTCCGTTGCGTCGCGGCGTCCAGCTCTGTCCACAAGAGACGGACGGCGAGCTGGAAGTAGGACTGGAAAGTGGTGTCGAAGAACAGTTTTCGGCCCCACTCGGTGCCGCCGGTGAGCCGGTTCGAAGCGGCGAAGTGCTTGATGGTGGCGAGAGTGTGCGCACGGAGAGTTTCGCGGTCGACCCCGGCGATGGCGGCGTCGTAACCGTCGCGGGTGAGCAGGAGGGCGTTGCCGAGGACGACCGCGAAGGTGAAGTCGCGGGCGGGGTAGATCCCGGCCGCCCGGTCGAACTGCTGCTCGGCCCAGCGGGTGTGCCGGAGGAGGACCCGCAGGTACGTCGCAGCGACGGGATCCGGCGCGGACCGGGGCACCGCTCGCGCTGTCCCCGAGGTCAGGAGGAGCGCGGCGCCAGCACCCGCGAGACCGAGCGCCTGCCGCCGGGTGAACCCGTCCATCCCGCGTCCTCCAGGGTCGCTGACAACCTTGTCAACGCGGATTCTCTGCGGCGGCCGAGCACCCGGGCAACCCTCCGGGTCGATCCCGTCCGGTTTCGGACAACGGCGGACGAGATTGTATAACGCCCTATACGGCCCGGCGGGGTAGCGCGGACCCGGATGGCTGTGACTGCGTTGATCGCCGGACTGGCCGAAGGAATCGTCACTGACGAGGTCCTGGGGCATGTCCGCCGCGGCGGCGGAACTTGTCGTCGGAGGGCGGCCGGGAACAGTCGGCCCGCGCGGGCAGGACAGGCGAACGGAGTCCGATGCGATTGCGCACTGTCGACACGTGCTTGTAATTTGATCGCGCCGGTCGGCAGGAGTTCGTTGACGGAAATTGTCGGCGACTTTGCGCGGCGAGGACATCGAGCCGAGTCGGGCCATGCTGGTCTCGCATGAACTGTGAGCGCGGAACTTCCCGGCTCAATGCGATAAAAGCAACGAAAGGATCTGTTCAGTGCGGAACAATTTTCGACCAGGGCGAAGACGGCTGCTTTTCGTGCGGCAGGCGGCGGCCGGCGTCGTGTCGTTTCTGGTGTTCTCCTTGTTGCAGTTCGGCGCCGCCGACGCCGCGCCCGCCGGAAGCACGGCCCCGGCCGCGGACACGGACCAGCCCCCTCAAGTCGGGCCGTCCTTCATCTTCACCACAACCGACGACTGCCAGACCGTGCTAGCCAAGATCAAGAACCACGAGTTCGGCTCGCAGGGCGAGGTCGCCTGCATCGTCCGGGCAACGGCAGACACGCCGCCCGCCGGCGGAACAATTCCGGGCCCCTCGTGACGCACGGAAAGCTGGGTTCGCGAAACGCGGTGCGAGAGCACCGACGCTTGTCTAGCCGAGGCCAGGAGGAACGCATGAGCAAGCCGGTGCGGACAGCGACCGCTGAGCTGTACGTGGACTACGGGCACTTCTCCGTCACGGACTACGGCGCGGAGGTCCCCGGGCTGGGCCCTGCCTACGCCAACGGTCTCGTCGGGGTGGATTCCGGCGGAGCGTCCGTCCTCACCGGCACCGCGACGGGCAGGGTCACCGTGACCTTGGACGTGCTCGACGCCGAACCTGGTTCGGTCGAACTCGACGGCTGGGACGAGGTCTCCGAGGTGTCGCTGGAGAGCGAAGAGGGATTCCTCCTCGTCCACAACATGATGGACGGCCCGCCGCGGGAACTTGACGAACTGGCCTACGTGGGACCTGGCACCTACCGGGTGCGGGTGCACGCCCGCGGCCGCGACATCGCCCCCCACTCGCGCGCCGACACCCCCAACGAGCACTACCTGATCTCGGTATGGCCCGCACCGGAAACACCGGCGACCGTTCACAAACAGACCGACCGGTACGGGCACGAAGTCCGGGCCCGAGAGACAGGGCAGTGACCTTTCGCCACGCACGCTGAACCAGCGAGACGCGCCGATACGAGCGCGGACCGGCCACCGAACGGCAAAGCGCCAGGCGAATGCCGCCGACGGGTAGCCCGGGAACCTGGACCGTGATGGCTGGCCGCGCACTCGGCACGCTGCTGGCGCTGGCAGCATGGGGGCAATCCGGCTCCGCGCCGAGCGCTCGGCACCCAAGGGATGCAGGGTCAGAGCCGCACAGGGACAACTATCGGCTGCGGTCACCATGGCGTCCCCCGCCGGAAGACGCCCAGACCGCCGTGTTGAGATGACAACGTGATCACTGGCCCCGGCGGATTCCTGCTTCTCGTGCTGGCCGGGGTCGGGGCCGGGCTGACCGGCGCGACCGCGGGCCTCGCGTCGCTGGTGTCGTACCCGGCGCTGCTGGCCGCCGGGCTGCCGCCGGTCGTCGCGAACATGACCAACACGGTGGCAATGCTGGGCACGACCGCAGGGGCCGCCGTCGGCGCCCGCCCGGAGCTGAAGGGCCAACGTCGCCAGCTGCTGCCGTTGTGCCTGATCACCACGGCGGGCGGGGCGTGCGGCGGGCTTGTGCTGCTCGTCAGCTCGCCGGACGCGTTCACCGTCGTCGTGCCGTGGCTGATCGGCGGCGCGTCGGTCGTGCTGATGGCCGGTCCGCGGCTGCGGCGGATGGCCGAGCACCGCGAACACCGCGGGATCGGCCCGCTCACCGGGATCGCCGCGTTCCTGGTCGGCGTGTACGGCGGGTACTTCGGGGCGGCGGCCGGGGTGCTGATGCTCGCGCTGCTGACGACGGTGTGGAGCCAGTCGCTGGCGCGCACGAACGCGGCGAAGAACATCGCCACCGGCACCGCGAACCTGATCGCCGCGCTGGTCTTCGCGTTCACCGGCAAGGTCTACTGGCCCGCGGCGATCGCAGTGTGCCTCGGTTCGGTGGCTGGGTCGTGGCTGGGCTCGGTGCTGGTGCGTTATCTGCCCGCGACGCCGTTGCGGATCGCGATCGGCTTGGGAGGTCTTTCGTTGGCGGCGGTGTTGGCTTGGCAGGCTTACTCGGGTTGAGCCGGGTCGCTCCCGCACCGCGGCTTCGGCGCGACAAACCAATGGAGACTGACGCGCAGCCGCACGAACGGGCATAGTCGGCGGAGTACCCGAGCAGGAGGACAGATGAGCATTGTCGGCACCCGGGTGGTGCGCGTCGAGGACGAGAAGCTGATCACCGCGGGCGGAACGTACGTCGACGACCTCAAGGAAGAAGCGCTCGCCGGTGCCGTGCACGCGGTTTTCGTGCGCAGCCCGATCGCGCACGCGCGCATCGCCGGGATCGATGTGGAGGAAGCCCGCACCGCGCCGGGCGTCGTCGGCGTTTACACGGCGGCGGACCTCGACATCGGACCGGGCAAGGCCGGGCCGGTCGCGGAGCCGTTTCTGGCCAAGGACGTCGTGCGGTACGTCGGCGAGCCGGTCGCGCTGGTGCTCACCGAGGAGCGGTACCAGCTCGCCGACGCGGCCGAACTGGTCGATGTGGACTACGACCCGCTCGAAGCGGTCGCGGATTTCGACACCGCGCTCGCCGGGGAGACGCTGGTGTTCCCGGACCACGGCAGCAACGTGGTCCACTCGAACGGCCCGGAGGAGTTCGACGATTCGGTGTTCGAGGGCTGCGAAGTCGTCGTCACCGAGGACATCCTCAACCAGCGCGTTGCCCCGGCTCCGGTCGAGCCGCGCGGCGCGTCCGTCGCGTGGGGCGAGGACGGCCGGGTCACGCTGTGGCTTTCCACGCAGAACGCGCAGATCGGCCGCAGCATCGTGGCCGGCGGGCTCGGCATCGGCGAGGACCGGGTACGGGTCATCGCGCCGGACGTCGGCGGCGGGTTCGGCGCGAAGATCGGCGCGGATCCGGAAGCGGTGCTGCTCGCCTGGGCGTCGCGGCGCGCCGGTCGCGCGGTGCGGTGGGCCGAGTCGCGCAGCGAGAACCTCACCTCGATGACGCACGGCCGAGCGCAGCGCAACACCGTGACCATCGGCGGCAAGCGCGACGGAACCGTGCTGGCGTACCGGCTCGACGTCCTCCAGGACACCGGCGCGTACCCGCGGGCGCTGTTCCTGCCGACGCTCACCGAGATGATGGCCCCGGGCGTCTACCGCTTCCCGGTGGTGCAGACGCGCAGCCGCGGCGTGGTCACCACGACGACGCCGATCGCGGCCTACCGCGGCGCGGGCCGTCCGGAGGCGACCGCCGCGGTGGAGCGCGCGATCGATCTGTTCGCCGCGGAAATCGGGATGGACCCCGCCGACGTCCGGCGGGTCAACTTCATCCGGCCCGAGGAATTCCCTTATCAGACACCGACCGGCGGCTCCTACGACACCGGCGAGTACGCCGCGGCGCTCGACAAGGTGCTCGACGCGGCGGGATACGCGCGGCTGCGCGAGGAACAGCGGAAGCGCCGCGAGGCCGGGGACCCGGTGGCGCTGGGGCTCGGCATCGCCTCCTACGTGGAGATCACCGGCGGCGACGCGGCGGGCGAGAGCGGGCGGGTCGACGTGCACCCGGACGGTTCGGTCACCGCGTGGACCGGCAGTTCCCCGCACGGGCAGGGGCTCGGGACGTCGCTGGCGATGCTGCTGTCGGACCAGTTGGGCGTGCCGATGGACAAGATCACCGTGCGGCACGGCGACACCGACGAGGTCCCGCGCGCGATCGGCACGTTCGGCTCGCGGTCGCTGCAGCTCGGCGGTTCGGCGATCCGGCAGGCGGCCGAGGAGGTCGTGGCGCAGGCCCGTCAGGTCGCCGCCGAACTGCTCGAAGCCGCGCCGGACGACCTGGAGCTGGACGTCGAACGCGGCGTCTGGCAGGTCCGCGGCGCGCCGTCCAGCACGACGCTCGACTGGGCCAGGGTCGCCGCCGAGGCGGAAGGCTTCACCGCCGACGTCTGGTTCGGCGACGGCGCCCCGACGTTCCCGTTCGGCGCGCACCTCGCGGTCGTCGAGGTGGACACCGAGACCGGCAAGGTCGAGGTGCGCCGGCTGGTCGCGCTCGACGACGCGGGCCCGATCGTGAACCCGCTGACCTTCCGCGGCCAGCGGCACGGCGGACTCGGCCAGGGCATCGCGCAGGCGCTGCTCGAGGTGATGAGCTACGACGCGGACGGCAACCCGACCACGGCGACGCTGGCCGACTACTCGTTCGTCACCGCGCCCGAGCTGCCCGATTTCGAACTTGTGGACATGGAGACGCCGACGACCCGGAACCTGCTGGGGGTCAAGGGAATCGGCGAGGCGGCGACCATCGGGTCGACGCCGGCGGTGCACAACGCGGTGGTGGACGCGCTCGCCCACCTCGGCGTGGCGCACTTGGACATGCCGACGACCCCGCTGCGGGTCTGGACGGCCTTGAACGACGCTAGGAAGGCGAACTGACGTGCGGGTCTCGATCGAGGTGAACGGGAAGACGGTCGACGGGGAGGTGCCCGACCGCACCCTGCTCGTGCACTACCTGCGGGACACCGCGGGCCTCACCGGCACGAACATCGGCTGCGACACCACGTCCTGCGGGGCGTGCACGGTGCTGCTCGACGGCGAATCGGTGAAATCCTGCACGGTGCTCGCCGCGCAGGCGGACGGGCACGAAGTGACCACTGTGGAGGGTCTGGCGTCCGGATCGGGCACCGAGGGCCTGCACCCGGTGCAGCGCGCGTTCCGCGAGCAGCACGGCCTGCAGTGCGGGTTCTGCACGCCCGGCATGATGATGGCGACGGTGTCGCTGCTGAAGGAAAACCCGAAGCCGACCCGCGACGAGGCCCGTGCGGCGCTGGAGGGCAACCTCTGCCGGTGCACCGGGTACCACAACATCGTCAGCGCCGTCATCGACGCGTCCGGGCAGGAGGTGGCGCAGTGATCCCGGCTGGGTTCGCCTACCGGCGTGCGTCCACTGTGGACGAGGCGCTCG
Source organism: Amycolatopsis sp. NPDC004079 (assembly GCF_040610415.1). Taxonomy (NCBI): domain Bacteria; kingdom Bacillati; phylum Actinomycetota; class Actinomycetes; order Pseudonocardiales; family Pseudonocardiaceae; genus Amycolatopsis; species Amycolatopsis sp. NPDC004079. The sequence continues at coordinate 29,987 of NZ_JBEXMH010000045.1, forward strand.
CGCTGCTCGCCGAGCACGGCGAGGACGCGAAACTGCTCGCGGGCGGGCATTCGCTGCTGCCGTTGATGAAGCTCCGGTTCGCCGCGCCGGAGGTCGTGGTGGACATCGCGCCGCTGCGGGAGCTGAAGTTCGTCCGGACCGAGGGCGACGAGGTGGTGATCGGGGCGTTGTCCCGCTACCACGACCTCCAGCACGACCCGGTGCTCGCCGAGCACGCGCCGCTGCTCGCGCACGTGTCCGGGTCGGTCGGCGACCCGCAGGTGCGCCATCGCGGGACGATCGGCGGGTCGCTGGTGCACGCCGACTCGGCGGCCGACCTGCCCGCCGCGGTCCTCGCGGCGGACGGGACGCTCGTCGCGCGCGGGCCGCGGGGGGAGCGGCGGATCCCGGCCGCGGAGTTCTTCCTCGGGCCGTTCACGACGCCGCTGGAACCGGACGAGCTGCTCACCGAGATCCGGCTGCCCAGCCAGGCCGGACTTGGCTGGGGCTTCGAGAAGTTCACCCGGCGGGCCATCGACTGGGCGATCGTCGGCGTGGCGGTCGCGGGACGTTCGGTCGGCCTGATCAACATGGGCGGCACGCCGCTGCGGGCGTCGGCCACCGAACGCGCGCTGGCCGACGGGGCCACCGCGGCGGAGGCGGCGGAACTGGCCGCGGAGGGCACTTCGCCTCCGGAAGAACCGCACGCCACGGCCGAGTACCGGCAGCACCTCGCCCGAGTCCTCACCGGACGGGCCCTTGCCGCCGCTGGCGTCGCCTAGCTGTCCGTGAAGGACTCCTCGAGGGAATCAGATTCCCTCGAGGAGTCCTTCACGGCTTTTCCCCGCCGGTGACAGCGACGGCTGATTTCCGCCAGCGACGCACGGGCGGCGGTAGCCAGACTGGGCGCTGTGAACACGACTTTTCCTACGCACACGGCGATCGAGCCCGGAATCCTGTACTTCGGCACCCCGGTGGTGCTGATCTCGACGTCCAATGAGGACGGTTCGGCGAACCTGGCCCCGATGTCGTCGGCGTTCTGGCTCGGCTGGCGCGCGATGCTCGGCCTCGGCGCCCGGTCCAAGACCGCGCTCAACCTCCTGCGCACGCGCGAAGGCGTGCTGAACCTGCCGTCCTCGGCGATGGCCGCCGCGGTCGACCGGCTCGCGCTGACCACCGGATCCGATCCGGTCCCGCCGCGCAAGGAGGAGCGCGGCTACTTCCACGTCGCGGACAAGTTCGGCCGCGCGGGGCTCACGCCGGTGCCGTCCGAGACCGTGGCGCCGCCCCGGGTCGCCGAATGCCCGGTCGCGATGGAGGTCGTGCTGGAGTCCGTGCATCCGTTCGCCGAGGACGACGAGGCCCAGCGCGGCGGCACCGTCGGCCTGGAGGTGCGCGTGCAGCGGGTGTTCGTGCACGACGACATCCGGCTGCCGGGCGCCGACGACCACGTCGACCCGGACGCGTGGCGGCCGCTGATCATGAGCTTCCAGAAGCTGTACGGGCTCGGGCCGCAGGTGCACGAGTCGACGCTGGCGCGGATCCCGGAGCGGATGTACCGCTCTCCGGACATCGAGCGGGCGCGCGGCGTCTCCTGACGCCGTGTCCACTGTGGAGCAACCAACCGGCGAAACGACGGCGAAGGGCAGAAGAACAACTCGGTAAAACCGGGCACGGCAACGGGCCGCCGCGATGCGCGGCGGCCTTTTGTCAGCTTTCTCGCATCAAGGAATTTCCGCCGCTTCCGGGCCGCGCGTCAAGCGGCGCGCGCGGCGAAACCGCAGGTCGTGTCTGTTCGGACACGGCCCTCGGTACATTGGGGCAGCAGTCCCCGTGGTGATCACCCGCCCCCGCCGGACTGATAGTCTTTCCCCATTGCGAATCCCAGGCACGGCAACGCAATTCGGCGTCACTCACACGGGTGTCGAGGCAGTCGTGCCCGACCCGGCTGTGGGAAGGATGCCCTCGGGATGGCGGACAGGTTCGAGTTCGTTCTCGACGTCGTCGAAGCTTTGGTGGTCGGGGAGGCGACCGGCGGGAACATCCGCCAGTTCCCGCTCCGGATCGGCACTGTGCCGGCGGAACCGGAGCGGTACGTGCGGATCGCGAAGATCGTCAACGACGCGATCGAGGAGCGCAGGCTCTCCAGCGGCGACGAGCTGAGCCCGTACGTGCGCACCGCCTTCGAGCTGCTCGCGAAGCCGCGGGTCTCGGTCGCGGTCAGCGGGATCGACGGCCTCGGCGCGGACATCGCGGTGGTCGCGCTCAGCGACGGCAGGCAGGCGCTCGGGATCACGCAGGACCCGAAGACCGACAAGCTGCTGTTCTCGCTCTTCGACGACGAGGAACTCGTCGAGGTGATCGCCGGGGTGCTGCCCCAGGCGCGCCCGGCCAGCACCGGCGCGCACACGATCCGGCAGGCGGCCTCGCAGGAGGTGTCGGCGATGACCGCGCGCCGCCGGGCCGAGGCGGCCGAGGACGAGGAAGAGACCGACGCGTTCGGGATGATCGAGGTCAGCGGGCGCGTGCAGCCGCGCCGCCCGGACCCGCGGGTCTCCCGCCCCGCGCCCGGCGGGGTCGAGGTGCTCGAACGCGTGCTGGCGCAGCCGCGACTCGGCGGCGGGCACATCGCGGTGAGCGGCTGGGGCCGGCACGGCGAGCGGCGCGGCGGCGACCCGATCGGCTGGCTCGACACCGCCGACGGCCGCTACCTGATCAAATCCACCGTCAGCGAGGCGGGCGACTTGACCGCGGAATACGTGCCCGCCGGGCACCGCGAGCTCAAGCGCGCCGTGCAGCAGGCGGTTTCCGCGGTTTACTGACTATTCCACTGCAAGCGGCGACAGTTCACGAGGAGAACGAGGTCCCGATGACCGACGAGGCACCGATGGCGATGGAAGCGAGGATGGCCCCCGTGGCCCCGGTGGGCTTCTCGCTGCCCGCGCGCCAGCTGAAGACGCTGGCCGAGCGCGGATCGTTCGCGGTGGACGACAGCACCGGCGACAAGATGATCGCCGCGCTCCAGGGCGTGCTCGACGCACTGGAGGCGCACGTGCAGCTGATCGAGAAGATCGCCGGGGTCCCGGCGATGTCGAAGAGCCCGGCCGGGATGTTCGTCAGCAAGCACATGGCCGAGACCGCGCGCGACCAGCAGGGCCTGGTCACCCAGCTGCAGGCGGCGCACAAGGAGTTCCCGACCTACGTCGAGGCGATCAAGCTCGCGAAGAAGAACTACAAGGAGCGCGAGCACAGCTCCAGGGAAACCTTCGAGCGCATCCACCGCACCGCGCAAGAGCAGGGCTGAAGGGGAGACCAGTGGCCGACAAGAAGCAACCGACCGCCGAGTCCGTCTCCGATCCGTCCTCGACGGACTACGACCCGGGCAACACCGCGCTCTACAACCCGACGCTGGACCCCTCGTCGAAGTACTACATCGGCCCGGTCCGCCCGGACGACGTGGCCTCGGGCGACCAGCTGCGCGAGGACGCGACCGCGAAGATCAACGCCATGTTCAACGGCTGGCTGCTCCCGAACGTCCAGGGGAAGGCGCGCGACCAGCTGATCCAGGCGATGTACCAGCGGAACCTGGACGAGTCGAAGAAACATCTCGGCAAAGACCTCGAGATGCGCGACCCGGGCGCCGCGCCGCACACCGACTGGAAGAACGCGACGCACGAGCAGATGATCGACGCCATCACCACGCACGCGGACCCGGCCGGGGTGGCCGAGTCCTCGGAGGCCTGGGTGAGCCTCGGCAACGAGCTGGCGACGCACCAGAAGAACCTCGGCGACGCGATCAACGCGAGCACCTCGAACTGGAAGGGCGACGCCGGCGACGCGGCGCGCGTGCACCTCGCCAACGTCGGCAAGTGGCTCGGCACCACCGCGCAGGGCGCGTCGCTCACCGGGCGCCAGCAGGAGGTCCACTCCCAGGCGCTCAACGAGACGCAGAAGGCGATGAACGCCAACCCGCCGGTGAAGTTCTCGGCGCAGGACGCGAACAAGGTCCTGATGACGATCCGGGACCCGGCCGCGTACGTGGTGGCCTATTCGTCGGCCATGAAGACCTTCACCGACCAGCAGGCCGCCCGGGACCAAGCCGCGCAGATCATGACGCGGTACGACCAGACGATCGGCGGGGCGGTGGCGACGCCTCGGTTCGCCGAGCCGCCGAAGCTGCCCGCCGAGACGGACCGGTTGCGGCCCATGACGCAGGGCACCCCGATGAAGCCCGGCGGCGGCGCGGGCTCTCCGGGCGGGCCGCAGGTCGGACCGGACGGTCGTCCGCTTGGCCCCGACGGCAACCCGATCGGCCCGCCCGGGACCACGGTCGGCCCGAACGGCCAGCTCATCGGCCCGGACGGTCGTCCGCTGGGCCCCGACGGCAAGCCGATCGGCCCGCAGGGAACCACCGTGGGCCCGAACGGGCAGCCGATCGGTCCCGACGGACGGCCGATCGGACCGGACGGCAAGCCGTACGGCGGCGGACCGGGCGGCGGCGGACCGGGCGGCGGCGGACCGGGCGGGGTGCCCGGAGGCCCCGGCGGGCAGCAGCCCGAGCGCAGGTTCGACCCCGCGTCGCTGCAGATCCCGCAGGGCGGCCCCGGCGGAGCCACGGGCGGGCCGGGCGGCGTCACCGGCGGGCCGGGCGGCTCGTTCCCGCCGATCCCGGACACCAACCCGGATTCGACGAAGGCGCAGGGCTTCACCCCGCCGAGCATCCCGCCCATCCCGGGCCCTGGCGGCGGCAACCCCGGCGGTGGCTTCAACCCGCCGAACATCCCGCCGATCCCCGGCGGCGGCAACCCCGGCGGCAGCGGTCCGACCTTCACCCCGCCGTCCATTCCGCCCATCCCGGGCGGCAAGGACGGCGACCCGTACAAGTCGAACCCGTACAAGCCGCAGCCGTTCAAGCCCTCGATCCCGGAGGGCCCCGGCGGGATCAAGCCGTACGAGCCGAAGCCGTTCAACCCCGGCAAGATCGGCCCGGACGGCAAACCGCTGTTCCCCGGCGGCGGCACCGGCCCGAGCGGGGAGAAGCTCGGCGGCATCGGCAAGGTCGGCGGCGTCAACGGCGAGAGCATCAGCAGCAGGCTCGGCGGCGGTTCAGGCGGTCTCGGCGGCGCCAAGGGCGGCCCGGGCTCCGGCGGCGCGTTCAGCGGCGCGGGCGGTTCCGGCGCGGCTGAAGAAGGCGTCGCCGGGCGCGGCGGCCCCGGCTCCGGCGGTGCGGGCGGCAAGGGCGCGACCGGCGCTCCCGGCATGGGAGCCATGGGCGGCGGCAAGGGCGGCAAGGGCCCGGAGGACAAGGAACACAAGATCGCGAGCTTCGTCGAGTCGGACGATCCGTCGTTCTTCGCACCCGACGAGGTCGTCGCCCCGCCGGTGATCGGCGACTGGAAGAACAAGGACTGGAAGTGAGGCGGCGATGAGCGGAGGCGCACAGGGGTTCCGTGTAGAACCCGACGACCTCGTGGCGCACGCGAGCCACCTGGACGGCCTGGTGGACCGGCTGAACACCGCGGCGCAGGCGGCGAACTACGCGATGTCCGACGACGCGTACGGGCTGCTGTGCGCTTTCCTCCCGCCGATCATCAACCCGACCGGCGAGAAGGCGAAGGAAGCGATCAGCGGGGCGATCGAGGGCGTCCAGGCGACCTCGGACAACGTCCGGACCGCCGCGAAGTCCTACCAGGAGGGCGACGAGGGCCAGTCGAAGCCCTTCAAGAAGGTGGCGACCGAGGGGATGCTCAGCAAGACCGACAGCGGGGAGCTCAAGGAGCGGTTCCGCGTCGGCGGCGTGCAGGCTCCGACCGGGCAGAACGTGCCGTTCAACCGGGACGGCGTGCCCGCGGAGGCCCGGCACGACAGCGCGGAGCCCTTGCAGCCGAGGGAACGGGTGGATGCTGCCGAGCCGGTGCAGGTGAGGCAACGGGTCGACGCCGCGCAGCCGGTCGACCGGGGCGTTTCCCCGGACGAGGCGTAGCGAGGCGGTGGCGCTCTCGCGCCGCCGCGGCGGGCGGGTACCGTCGACAGATGACGGTGCCCGTCGCGGCGAGGACAAGACCCGCCCGCAACGGAGCGGGTGACGGGATTCGAGGAGAACGTAAAGCATGACCAGCGCGGGTGGGCTGGGCGACCTGATCAGGGACCCCGACGACGCAATCCGGCGAATGGACGAATGGGCGGCCGGGTTCGCCCGCAAGGCGGAGCGCTACGCGGCGGCCCAGCAGGAAACCGAACAGCTGCGGCTGACCGCGACGAGCCCGGACGGGACCGTCAAGGTCACCGTCGGGGCCGACGGGGTCGTGTCCGACCTGGTGTTCAGTTCCCGCACGCGCACCATCCCGCCGGAGGAGCTCTCCAGGATGGTGCTCGAGACCATGCGGAAGGCGCAGTCGGGCATCACCGACCGCGTGGCCGAGGTCATGGGCCGCAGCCTGGGCGACGAGGACCCGGACACCCGCGCCGTCATGCTCGATTCGCTCCGCAACCGCTTCCCGGACCCCGATCCGGAGCCGGACGAGCAGCAGGACAGCGCGGAGGAGCAGACGGAGCCGCCTGCCAAGACGCCGCCGCCTCCCGCAGGGGGCGCGCCGCGTCCGCCCGCGACGCCGCCCGCGCCGGGCGGGCCCGCTTCGCCGCCGCAGGGCCGCCGTCCGGGCGGGATCGATCCGGACGAGCAGGACAACAATCCCTGGTGACAGTTTCTGGTGCGCCCCGGCCTTTCGGCCGGGGCGCACTGTCGTTTGTGGACGGTCCGATGTGGACTCGGCGGTGCGGGCCGGGCCGCGGTCGGCGATCAGCGCCGAGGACCTGCTTCCCGGAGAAAGGCTGGCGTCGAGAGGCCGGTCCGATGTGGACTGCCGGAGCAGATCGGCGCTGGCAGCACCCTGAGGCGGGTTGGCGGCCGGGTCCGATGTGGATTCCGGCTCACAGAACCTGTTTGCGGTCGGCGAGGTAGCGCAGGTGGAGGAGCGCCAGCACCGCTCCGACGATCAAAACATTGCCCCACTCCGCAGGGTTGGCGTAGGACGGGCCGCACCAAGCGGGCTGGTCCGGGCCCGGGATGCACCTGAGACCGGGTCCGGAGGAGAAAAGCGGCAGCCACTTCAGAAACACCCCCGCGGCCAGCACGCCGAACGCCACCAGCACCTGCACCGACCGCCGCGACACCGCAGACCCCCTTCTCGCAGAACACGAGGAAGATCGCCGGAACCCGCCGGGTCGTTACCCGATATGCCGGATTGTCAGAGCTGCGGCAGCGGAACCTCGGCCGCCAGGTCCTCGGGGGCGGAAAGCCGCCACGCCTCGTACACGAGTTCGGCCAGTTCGTCGGCCTCGATGCCGCCCAGTTGCACCACTACCCAGCCGAACCCGCCGGACGTGAACTGCTCCTCGAAAACGTCCGGGCGCTCCGCGACGAGCGCCTGCTGTTCCGCGATGGTCTGCTTGAGCCCGACGGTGTCGGTGCGCGGCCAGTGGTAGCCGAAACGCTTGCCGCGCACGCTGAACGACGTGTAGTCGCGGCCGCTGCCGCGTTCGACCTCGCGCAGCTTGCGGATGATCCGTTCGAAATCCTTGCTCGGCACCGGTCCTGGCCCCCTCCATCGTGGACCCCGCCATCTTACGGCGGCGGATCCGGCGGGTTCGGCTTACGGTGGTGCGCGGAGGTGCCCGAATGTCCGAAGCGGCCCGCGGCATGCCGCCCGCGATCGAGCCGATGCTCGCGTCGCCCGACGGCGGCACGCTGCGCGACGATCCGGCGTACGCCTACGAGTTCAAATGGGACGGTTACCGGGCGACGATGCGCGTCGCGCCGGACGGTGCCACGTTGCTGACCAGTCGCAACGACAACGACTTCACCACGAGGTTCCCGCAGCTGTCCGGCGCGCTCGGCGACGCGCTCGGCGGCCGCCCCGCGGTGCTCGACGGCGAGATCGTCGCCCTCGACGAGCACGGCCGTCCCGATTTCGGGCTCCTGCAGAACCGCACCTGGCAGGCCGTCGCGTACTTCGCCTTCGACATCCTGAGCCTGGACGGCGAAAGCCTGCTCGACGCGCCGTACGAGGAGCGCCGCGAGATCCTCGCCGAGATCGAACCGCCGAACCGGCAGCTGGTCGCGATCACGCCCTGGTACCGGCACAGCGACCTCGCCGAAGACGGCATGACGCCGGCCGGTCTGCTCGACGTCGCGCGGAAGATGATGCTCGAAGGCCTGATGGTGAAGGCCCGCGCGTCGCGGTACCACCCGGGACGGCGCAGTCCGGAATGGCTCAAGCACCCGCTGGTGCAGACGACCGAGGTGGTCCTCGGCGGTTGGCGTCCGGGCCAGGGCCGTCGCGAGGGCACGATCGGCGCGCTGCTGCTCGGCGCGCACGACCCGGATTCGGGGGAGCTGCGGTACCTCGGCGACGTCGGCACCGGCTTCACCGACGCGATGCTTCAGGACCTTCAGGCGCAGCTGGTTCCGTTGGAGCGCAAGACAAGCCCGTTCGCCGACCAGGTGCCGCGAGACCGGGCGCGCGGCGCACATTGGCTGAACCCGGAAGTGGTCGGCGAGGTGGTGTACCGCCGCCTCACGCCGGGGGACGGCCGGCTGCGGCATACGGCTTGGCGGGGGCTGCGTCCGGAACGGCGTCCGGACGAGGTCGAGGTTCCCGCCGCGCGTTGAAGAGGGGCGCGGCCCGGCCTAGGCGGACTCGGCTGCGCGTTCGAGGACGTCCTTACTCGGCCTGCCGCAGCCCAGTAATCAGCAGCCCGGCGAGGCGGCGCGCGTCGTAACTGTCGTCGGCTTCCGCGCCGATGCACAGGTTCCCCACCCCCCGCATCAGGTGCACCGCCTCCAGGTCGGTGTGGATTTCCCCGGCCTTCGCGGCGGCATCGAGCAACTCGGTGCACACCGGCACAAGCCGCTCCAGGAAGTACGCGTGCAGCGCCTCGAACCCGCTGTGGTCGGACTGCATGATCCCGGCCAGTCCGTGCTTCGTGACGAGGAAGTCGACGAACAGGTCGATCCACCGCGCGAGCGCGGCGTGCGGGGAATCGTTGTCCGCCAGCAGTTTCGGCCCCGCGTCCGCGCACGCTTCGACCTGGTGCCGGTACACCGCGATGATCAGGTCCGCGCGGGTGGGGAAGTGCCGGTAGATCGTGCCGACGCCGACGCCCGCCCGGGTCGCGATGTCGCGCACCGGTGCGTCGACCCCGGAGTCGACGAAGACCGCCGACGCCGCGTCGAGCAGGGTTTTCTCGTTGCGCCGGGCGTCCGCCCGTTTCGCGCGGGCTCCCGCGTTCTCACCCACGTGCCACTCCTTCCGCGTGCCGCCGGTAGACAAGCGGAACATTGTTCCGTATAGTTACCGGAGCAACGTTCCGTTTGCTCATGATGCCAGATCGGGCCGCCGGCCACCACACCCTCGCGCCCGACGGCGAAAGAAGGTACTCCCATGTCTGCAGTACAGCCCGCGGCTCCGGTCGTTTCGGTCAAACCGGTGCGGCTCGACGCGCCGGGCCGCGGCGAGGACCTGCTGGTGCGCGTGTCCGCCCCGGCGACCGGGCGGGATCGCCCGGTGATCGTGTTCTCGCACGGATTCGGCCAGTCCCTCGACAGCTACGGTCCGCTCGCCGACTACTGGGCCGCGCACGGATTCGTTGTCGTGCAACCGACTCACCTAGATTCGCGAACCCGTGCACTGCCCGCGGAAGACCCGCGCACGCCGAACATCTGGCGGCTGCGGGTCGAGGACCTCCGGCACGTTATTGACCAGCTCGACGCCGTCGAAGCGGCAATGCCTGGGCTCAGCGGGCGAGTTGACCACCGCCGGATCGCGGTTGCCGGGCACTCCTGGGGCGCGCAGTCGGCGAGCATGCTGCTGGGCGCGCGCATCGTCGAGGCGGACGGCAGCGTCGGCGAGGATCTGTCCGATTCGCGTGTGACCGCTGGGGTTCTGTTCGCGATCACCGGCACCGGCGGCGCGGACTTGTCGCCGTTCGCGGCTGAGCATTTCCCGTTCATGAGCCCGAATTTCGACGGCCTGAAGGTGCCCGCGCTGATCGTCGCGGGGGACCAGGACGACTCGATGCTGTCCGTGCGCGGCCCGGACTGGTTCACCGACGCCTACCGGCTCAGCCCGGGGGAGAAGAGCCTGCTGACGCTCTTCGGCGCGGAGCATTCGCTCGGCGGCATCTCGGGCTACGAGGCCAAGGAAACCACCGACGAAAGCCCCGAACGCGTCGCACTGCAACAGCGGCTGACCACGGCGTACCTCCGCAGCGCGCTCATCCCGGGCGACGACAGCTGGTCTCGGATCGAGGACAGCCCGCTCGGCCGCGTCGAATCGCACGAGTGAAAGGACTTCTCGCGATGACCACGACACCGCGGTTCGGCATCATGACCGCGCCGATGCAGACCGATTACGTCTCCCTGCGGCAAGTCTGGCGCGAGGCGGACGCGATCCCGTCCATCGAGCACGCCTGGCTGTTCGACCACCTCCTGCCCATCGCGGGAGAACCGGACGGGCCGATTTTCGAAGGCTGGACACTGCTTTCGGCCCTGGCCGCGCAAACCGAACGGCTGCGGCTCGGGCTTTTGGTGACCAGCAACCGCTTCCGCCCGCCCGCGATGCTGGCGAAGATCGCCGCGACGGTCGACGTCGTGTCCGGCGGACGGCTCGATTTCGGTATCGGCGTCGGATCCCGGCCGAGTCACCCGCTGGCTCGCCGGGAGTACGAAGCGCACGGCCTGCCGTATCTGGAAACCGCCGACGCGGTCGGCCGGTTCGCCGAGGCGTGCACCGTGATCCGGAAGCTGTGGACGGAGGACAAACCGTTCGACTTCTCCGGGCAGCACGTTCAGTTGACCGGTGCGTTCGGCAATCCGAAACCGGTGCAGCGCCCGCATCCGCCGTTCGTCATCGGCGGCCGGGCCCGCGCGACGCTGCGGGTGGTCGCCGAGCACGCCGACGTCTGGAACATCCCCGGAGGGGACATCGCCGACGCCGTCGAACGCAACGCGATGCTGGACGAGTACTGCGCGGACATCGGCCGCGATCCGGCGGAGATCACGCGCTCGATCCACCTGCCGGTGTCGTATGACCAGCCCGCGCTCACCCGGGCGGCGATCGGGGCGGCGGTGGAAGCGGGGTTCGGCCATGTCGTGCTCGGGCTGCCCGCGCCCTATCCGGCTGGGGTTGCGGAGTGGGTGGCGGAGGAGTTGATCGCCAAGGCGGGCTAGGCGCCGTCAACGGGCGGCCCGCTGGAGCCGGAGCTGGCCGATCTCCGCGACGTTCTTCATCAATTCGGCGTTCGCCCACGCGATCAGGCGTCCGATGGTGCGCCGGGGATCGCCCTCCGGCTGGAACGGGACGGCAGCGGCCAGGTCGGCGTCCGTGAGCCGGTCCAATGCGGCGAGCCACTCCGTACGCAGGCCGCGGAGCCAGGCGATGGCCGGTTCGCCCGGGCCCGGCCAGGCGACGGCGGTCAGCTCCCGCGGTTCGCGGCCGCGGACCTGGTCGATGGCGACGCTCCACCACCAGCCGAGGTGCCAGCTCAGCCAGGCGACCGTCGGCACCGGGACGGGATCGGGCTCGCTGTCGGCGAGGTCCGGCGTCCAGGTTCCGTCTTCGGCCTGGTGCATCGTCCAGCACAGCGCGGCGGGCTCCCACCGGAAATCGGCGGGCTCGAGCCGTTCCAGGTGGTACTCGAACAGCGACCAGACGAGGTCGAACTGCCAACGCTGCAGTTCGAGGAACGAATCGGACATCGGCCGACCCTCGCACACCGGAAGGCACCGGGGAATCGAGTTTCCGCGAGAACGGCCCCATGAGGGAAACCGAACCGAAGATGATCGACGAAAGGAACACCGCGCACCCTGCGCGCTCCTGTTGCGGGCCCTCGACGGCCGTCTCCGGCTCACCGCCGCAGGGGAGACCGTCGACCTGCGGCCGGGCGGGCTGGTGCACCTTCCGCCGTCGACGCCGCACGCGGTGGAAGCGGTGGCGGATTCGAGGCTGTCGCTGACGCTGCCGGCCGGGCAAAGCGCCCGCCTTCCGGTGGTCGACCGGAGGGGAGCCGCCGTGCCAAGATGACGCGCCTGGACGAGAAGGGGGCTCGGCAGTGGTGCTTGAGCAGGACGTGAACACGGCGGGACGGGTCCGGCGGGTCGCGCTCGCGAGCGCGATCGGGACGACGATCGAGTGGTACGACTACTTCGCCTACAGCACGGCGACCGCCTTGGTGTTCAACAAGCTTTTCTTCCCGTCGCTGTCCCCGTCGTCCGGCACGCTCGCCGCGTTCGCGACGCTCGGCGTCGGGTTCGTCGCGCGGCCGCTGGGCGGGATCGTCTGGGGCCACTTCGGCGACCGCGTGGGGCGCAAGGCGATGCTGGTCGCGTCGCTGGTGCTGATGGGGCTCGCGACCGCGGGCGTCGGGGTGTTGCCGACGTACCACCAGGCGGGCGTGATCGCGCCGATCCTGCTCGTCGTTCTCCGGGTCCTGCAAGGGATTTCGGCCGGCGGCGAGTGGGGCGGCGCGGCGCTGATGGCGGTCGAGCACGCTCCGGAAGGCAAACGCGGCCGGTACGGATCCTTCTCGCAGATCGGCGTCCCGGCCGGGCTGATCCTGGCGCAGCTGGTGTTCTTCCTGGTCAACAACTCGCTGTCGCCGGATCAGTTCCGGTCGTGGGGCTGGCGGATCCCGTTCCTGGTCAGCCTCGTGCTGGTGGCGGTCGGGCTGGTGATCCGGCTGCGCGTGGAGGAAAGCCCGGTGTTCGCGAAGCTGCGCAGCACCGGCGAGCGCAGCAAGCTGCCGATCGTGGAGGTGCTGCGCGCGCGGCCGAAGCAGGTGCTCGCGGCGGCGGTCAGCTTCATCGCGAACACTGCGCTCGGCTACATCTTCTTCGCGTACCTGCTGTCGTACGGCACTTCGGTGCTGAAGCTGTCCAGCACGACGATGCTGGTCGTGGTGATCGTCGGCAGCGTCGTGTGGCTGGTGAGCATCGTCGCGGCGGCGATCTGGTCGGACTCGGTCGGGCGGAAACCGGTCTACCTCGCGGGTTCCGTGCTGCTGGTGGTCTGGTCGATCCCGTTCTTCCTGCTGGTGGACACCGCGCGGCCGTGGCTGCTGATCGTCGCGGTGGTGGTGCTGAACATCGGCCTCGGCGCGACGTACGGCCCGCAGTCGGCGTTGTTCTCGGAGCTGTTCGAATCCCGGTTCCGCTACAGCGGATCGTCGTTCGCGTACGCCGTCGGCGCGGTGCTGGGCGGCGGGTTCGCCCCGCTGATCGCGGCGTCGCTGCAGAGCTCGACCGGGACGTCGCTGTCCGTCTCGCTCTACATGGTCGGCGTCGGCGTGCTCAGTCTCCTTGCCGTGCTGGCGTTCCCGCGCAAGCCGCTCGTGGCGGTCACAGGAGAGTGAGCGGCACCGCGTCGGCCATTCGCTGGTACCCGGCGTCGTTGGGGTGGAGGTGGTCGCCGGAGTCGTAGGCGGGGAGCATCGCGAGCGGGTCGGCGGGGTCGCGGACGGCGGCGTCGAAGTCGACGACGCCGTCGTAGATCCCGCTGGTCCGGATGAACGCGTTCACCGCCTGGCGGGTCTTCTCCAGCGTCGGGTCGTAGATTTTCCAGCCCTTGAACGGCGTGAGCGTGCCGCCGATGACGCGGATGCCCTGCGCCTTGGCCTGCGCGACAACTTGCCGCAGCGCGGAAATGATCATCGCCGGATCGGTCTGGCGCGGGTTCTGCTGGATGTCGTTGATGCCTTCGAGCACGATCAGCGTGCGGACGTCGCCGCTGGTCAGGACGTCGTCAGCGAGCCGGGCGAGCGCGTTGCGGCCCGCCGTGCCGCCGTCGAGCAGCAGCCGGTTGCCGCTGATCCCGGCGTTGAGCACGCCGAGTCGTCCGTGCAGCCGGTCGCTCAGCTTGTCCGGCCAGCGCCGGTTCGCGCCGGGCGTGGAGCGCGCGCCGTCGGTGATCGAATCGCCGAGCGTCACGACGGTGCCGCGCGCGGGTCCGCGGACGTCGACTTCGCTGACGTAGTGCCACACCGCGGTCTGCTCGGTGAACGACGCGCCGGACTCCTCGCCCGCGAAATCGCCGGCGCGGGTGAAGAACGACGTCTGCTGGGCGAGCGGATGGTAGGTGACCGGGCCGGACGGGGTGGGCACGTAGGTGGTCACCAGCAGATCCGCGTCGGCCGGGACGCGCAGCCACGCCGGGTCGCTCAGCACCTCGGCTCCGGGCGGAATGACCACTGTGGACTGTCCGCCGAACGTCAGCGTGCGCATGGTGCCGCTGGCGGCGCGCGGGCCGTCGGCGGCGACGGCGAGCGTCACGTGGCCGAGGGTGAGCGGCGCGGTGCCGAAGGTGTTGGAAAACCTTGCCCTGGCCTGGTTTCCGCCCGCGCTGGTGTGCACGACGTTGCGGATCGAGTAGTTCGGATACCCCTGCGGCGTGTTCGCCACCGCGGCCGCGGGCGACGCCGCCCACGTGCCCACCCAGCCGTGCGCGGCCAGGTCGCCCTCGGCACTGCCCGACGCGGTGACCGCGCCCAGCGTGAGCACGGTGGCCGTCCCCAGCGTAAGGATCCGTTTCATGGAAACACTGTGCGCGCGCCCGCGCGGCGCGGCATCCGCGGTCCCAGCCATCGGGTCGACAAAAAACCGGACAGGTTCTGCCGCCGGACGGGGGATACGACGGTGGTGTGCGGACCTCGAAGGGGAGACCATGGAGTGATGACAGAATCACAGTGGGTATCGCTATCCGGAAGCCTGCGTCCCGCGCTGTCCGAGGCCGAGGTGCTCGGCCCGCTCGACGCGGACGCCACCGTCACCGCGACCGTCGTGCTGCGGCGGCGCGCCGACCTGGACGTCGCCGCGCTGAGCGAGCCGCTCGCTCCCGCGGACTTCGCCGAACGCTACGGGGCCGCCTCCGACGATCTCGACCTGGTGCGCACCGTCCTCACCGACGCCGGCCTTACCGTCACCGACGCGCACGCCGGTTCGCGCCGCGTCTCGGTCCGCGGCCCGGCCCGCGCGATGACGGCCGCGTTCAAGACCGAACTGAACCGGGTCCGCCACGGCGAGACCGGCGAATTCGCCGCACGCAGCGGGGAACTGGAACTGCCCGCCGCCCTCGGGGACGTCGTGGTCGCCGTGCTCGGCCTGGACGAGCGGCCGCAGGCGCGCGCGCAGTTCCGGCTGCACAAGGAAGCCGCCGCGAAGGGGTACACGCCGGATCAGGTCGGGCGGCTCTACGGGTTCCCGGCCGACGCCGACGGCACCGGGCAGACCGTCGCGGTGATCGAACTCGGCGGCGGCTACAAGCCGGACGACCTCAAGAAGTACTTCGCGGGCTTGAAGATCACCGAACCGAAAATCACCGCGGCCGGGGTCGACGGCGGCAAGAACGCGCCGGCCGGCGACCCGAATTCGGCCGACGGGGAAGTGCTGCTGGACATCGAGGTGATCGGGGCGCTCGCGCCGGGAGCCGCGCAGGTCGTGTACTTCGCGCCGAACACCGACCAGGGCTTCCTGGACGCGGTGAGCACCGCGGTGCACGCGACGCCGACCCCGGTCGCGATCAGCATCAGCTGGGGCCAGTCCGAGGACCAGTGGACGCCGCAGGCCCGCACCGCGATGGACCAGGCGTTCGCCGACGCCGCCGCGCTCGGCGTGACGGTGTGCTGCGCGTCCGGCGACAACGGCAGCGCCGACGGGCAGACTGACGGCGCGCAGCACGTCGATTTCCCGGCGTCGAGCCCGCACGCGCTCGCCTGCGGCGGCACCAAGCTCGACGGCACCCCACCGTCCACAGTGAACTCCGAGACGGTCTGGAACACCGCGGGCGGCGGGGCGACCGGCGGCGGCGTGAGCGACGCGTTCCCGGTGCCGGACTACCAGAAGGCCGCGGGTGTGCCTCCGCGCGCGGGCGACGGGAAACCCGGACGCGGCGTCCCGGACGTGGCGGGCAACGCGGATCCCGCGACGGGGTACCAGGTTCTCGTTGACGGACAGCAGATCGTGGTCGGCGGCACGAGCGCGGTTTCGCCGCTGTGGGCGGCGTTGCTGGCCAGGCTGGCGCAGGTGGCCGGGCGCGGATTCGGGCTGGTGCACAGCAAGCTGTACGCCGGGGTCGGCGCGGGCAAGGCGCAGCCGGGGTTCCGCGACATTACCGAAGGCGGCAACGGCGCGTACTCGGCCGCCGCCGGATGGGACGCGTGCACCGGGCTCGGGGTGCCCGACGGTGCGGCGCTGCACCAGGTTCTCGGCGGCAAGAAGTCCTGAGTGGACAGTCAGGCGCCGAATTCCTTCCGGATCCTCGGAAGGACCTCGGCGCCGAGCAGTTCGATCGCTTTCATGACCTTGCGGTGCGGCACGCCGGACCAGTCCATCTGCAGGGCGTAGCGGTCGGCCCCGGTGAGTTTCCCGACGGCGATCAGCCGGTCGGCCACCTCGTCGGGGCTGCCGACGAACAGGGCACGGGCGTCCCGCGTGTACTCGTCGTACTCCGCACGGGTCGGGACCTGCCAGCCGCGGGCCCGCGCGCCGTACTTCATCGTTTCCAGCCAGTACGGGTAGAAACTCTCCTTGGCGTCCCGCGAATTCTCCGCGACGAGGCCGATGGCGCTCATCGTGACGTGCAGGTCGCCGCGGGAGTGCTCGCCCGCTTCGCCCGCCTGGCGGTAGAGGTCCACGAGCGGCGCGAACCGCTCCGGCTCGCCGCCGATCACCGCGTACACCACGGGCAGGCCGAGCAGCCCGGCGCGCACCGACGACTCCGGATGCCCGCCGGTGCCGACCGAGATCCGCAGCCGCCGTCCGTACGGGCGCGGGTAGACGTGCGCGTCGGCGAGCGGCGGGCGGAACCGGCCGGACCAGGTGATCGGGTCCTCGCGGTCGAGCCGCAGCAGCAGGGCCAGCTTCTCCTCGAACAGCTCGTCGTACTCGGTGAGATCGGCTCCGAACAGCGGGAACGACTCGGTGAACGAACCCCGCCCGGCGAGCAGTTCCGCACGGCCCCGGCTGAGCTGGTCCAGCGTGGTGAACTGCTGGTACACCCGAACCGGGTCCTCGGTGGACAGCACGGTGACCGCGCTGGAGAGCGTGATGCGCTCGGTGACGCTCGCCGCGGCGGCCAGCACGGTCGCCGGGTTCGAGATCGCGAACTGCTCCAGGTGGTGCTCGCCGAGGCCGTAGAACCCGAGGCCGAGCTCGTCGGCCAGCCGGATCCGCTCGAGCGTTTCGGCCAGCCGCTGCGCGACCGGGACCTGCGCGCCGGTCACCGGGTCGGCGGGCCGGTCGCCGAAACTGTAGATGCCGAGTTCCATCGCTTCACTTCCTCGTCGTCGCCCGCCGACGATACCGGTTGTTGACACGTCATCGGTGCAACCTTCCGCCCCGCTCGCCCGTAGAGCACAGTGGAACGAACGGCGGGAGCGGACGGATGCGCGGGAAGATCGTCGCGATGGTGCTGGCCGGGACGGCCGCGGTCGCGGCCGGGTGCGGGGCGCAGGCGGAGCCGGAGGCGCAGGCGGCCGGTCAGCCGCTGGCGCCGTCGCCGGAACTGCCCGTGCCCCGGGTCGCGCACACGCCGCCGGGTCCGCCGTGCTCAGTGGACACCGGCGCGTGCGCCAGCCTCTCGCTGCGGCGGGCGTGGCTGATGGAGAACGGCGCGGTGGTGCGTTCGGTCCCGATGGAGCCGGGCGCTCCGGGCCAGCCGACTCCGACCGGGACGTTCAAGGTGGCGTGGAAGGACCGCGTGCACCGCAGCGACGAATACGGCGACGACATGCCGAACTCGGTCTTCTTCGCCGCGGGCGGCATCGCCTTCCACGCCGGGCCGCTCGACCGGCCGTCGCACGGCTGCATCCACCTCATCGAGGAGGATTCGGCGCTGTTCTTCGACCGGCTGCCGCTGGGGGCCAAGGTGGAAGTGCGCGGCTGACGGACGGCTCAGCCGGGCTGGCCGATGTTGACCATCCAGGAGATCCCGAACCGGTCGGTGCAGGCACCGAATTCGTCGCCCCACATCTGCTTTTCCAGCGGAACCGCCACCGTCCCGCCGTCGGACAGCTTTTCCCAGCAGCCGCGCAGCAGGTCGCCGTCGTCGCCGCTGAGGCTGATCGAGATGTTCGTGCCCGGGTGGTGCTCCATGCCGGGCGGGACGTCGGAGGCCATGAGCGTGAACCCGTTGCCGCCCTCCAGCATCGCGTGCATGATGTTGTCCGCGTTGCCGGCTTCCGCGGGTGCGCCGGACTCCCCGTAGGTGTTCAGGGCGAGGTCGCCGCCGAACATGCCGTGGTAGTACTCCATCGCCTCGCGCGCGTTGCCCGCGAAGCTGAGGTACGGGTTGAGTTTCGAAGCCATCGGGCCCTCCTCCGGTACTGGACGGACTCGAATCGTCGCAGCTCTGAAGGGGTGCGGCAACGGGATCAAGCCCGGTCGGGCGACCCCCGTCGCGGGCATTCTCAGGGGTCGCCGGTGAGCTTGTCGCGCAGCTGCTCGAGGGTTTGCGACAGCAGCCGGGACACGTGCATCTGGGAGATCCCGACCTGCTCGGCGATCTGCGTCTGGGTGAGGCCGCCGAAGAACCGCATCACCAGGATCGCGCGCTCCCGCTTGGGCAGCTCGCGCAGCAGCGGCTGCAGGGCCTCGTGGTTCTCGATGTGCTCGATCTCCGGGTCGTCGCTGCCGAGCGTGTCGGCGAGCAGCAGCGGCTCGGCGTCGTCGTGCACCGGCTTGTCCACGGACAAGGTCTGGTACGCGTGGCCCGCGACGAGTCCTTCGTGGACCTCGGCGAGCTCGAGGCCGAGGTGCTCGGCGAGCTCGGTGGGCGTCGGCGCGCGGCCGAGCGTCTGCGACAGGGTGGCCGAACCGCGGCTGAGCGCGAGGTGCAGTTCCTTGAGCCGCCGCGGCACGCGCACCGACCAGCCGGTGTCGCGGAAGTACCGGCGGATCTCGCCCATGATCGTCGGCACCGCGAAGGACAGGAAGTCCGGGCCGCGGTCCGGGGTGAACCGGTCGATCGCGTTGATCAACCCGATCCGGGCGACCTGGACCAGGTCCTCGCGGGGTTCGCCGCGTCCGGTGAACCGGGTGGCGATGTGCTCGGCGACCGGGAGGAACTCGGTGACGAGCTGTTCGCGCAGCCGCGGCCGCCGCCTGTCGTCGGCGGGCAGAGCGGCGAGCTCCTCGAACAGCGGCGCGGTGTGCGCGTATTCGTCGCGGTGGCGGGTGGCCGGCTGCTGGTTCACCCGCTCCCCTCCCGGTGCAGATCGAGGTCGAGGGTGAGCGCGTACCCGTCTTCGGCGGGGTCCGGCACGCACCGCGCCGACACGTTCGCGGCCAGGGTGGTCAGCACGTGCCAGCCGAAACTTCGCTCGCTCGGCGGCTCGGCGTGCTGCGTGCGGGTCCGGACGCCGAACCGGATCCCGTCGGGCGAAACGGTGAACTGGCAGGTCATCGCGGCCCCGGGGGCAGCGGTCGAAACAACCTGGGCACACGCCTCGTCGACGGCCATCTTGGCGTCGGCGATCGCGTCGAGCCCGTAATCGGCCCTCGCGGCGACTGCCTGCGCGAGCATGCGGACAAGCGGGATTTGGTACGTCTCCGCCGGAAGCCGAAGCTCGATCACCTCGTCGAGCAAACGGTCCACGGCTGGCATGCCGCCGCTGGCGCGGCTGCCGAGGCCCTCGTCGTTCATGGCTCCCGCATACCCAGGCGCGGCGCGATCGACACGTGCGGCGGGACACCCGAATTGTGCGCAGGGGCACGTTTGCGGCCCGGTTCTCCTGGTTCACGGCGCGTTGGCGGTGTGTGCCCGCCTGCTGCTCCGCGTGAATCTCCGGTGAGGCGGACGGCGATTTCGCGTGACAAACCGCGCGACGTTGGGTAGTCAGCAGGGAGAACCTTTTCGGAAGCGGGGTGACCCCCATGGTGCAGGTGCGGGTGCAGGGGCTGGCCGTGGTGGCGCAGGAGTCGGCGCCGGTCGTGCTGCTGCGCGAGGAATCGGGCTCGCGCCGGTGGCTCGCCATCACCATCGGCGCGCCGGAAGCGCAGGAACTGGCCGCCGCGCAGGAACAGGTCGTGTCGGCGAGGCCGGGGACGGTCGAGCTGATCATCGAGGTGCTGGCGGCGCTGGGCCAGCGCGTCGAGCGGATCGAGATCACCCAGCTGCTGGACAGCATCTTCCACGCGGACCTCGTCCTGACCGGCGGCGTGCGCGTCTCGGCCCGCCCGAGCGACGCGCTCGCGATCGGGCTGCGGACGCATGCCCCGCTGGAGGTCGCGGAGGCGGTCCTGGACGAGGCGGCGGTCGACGTGACGGTGGCGGCCGGGGACGAAGCGTCCCTCGGCTCCGCGCTCGAGGCGGCGGGGGACCTGGAGGAACCGGCTGAGGCCAACGAGGACGAGATCCGCCGGTTCCGGGATTTGCTGAACGATGTGAGTCCGGAGGATTTTCGGGATCCGGACGCTTGAGGCCACTTCGCTCGCGGTGCGTCGTTGGTCGTGGTGTGAAGGGGCTACTCATGGACGGTGTCGCGTCCGGCCCGGTTTCGTCGTCCAGCGTGCCGCGTTGACGGAGCAACGGCGGTTGTTCGTCGGACCGTTCGCGCCGGGCTGACTCCGGGGCGAGGCTGGGGGACGCCGTTGTCGCTGGGATTGCATTGTGTGGCCAGCGAAGTCAAGGGCAGGTGCTGTCTGCAGCCGGTAGTGATGCTGACCTGGCGGCAGGCGGGGATTTGGCAGTGGCGGCGATGGGGTGACTTGGCGGTCGGACGGTGGGAGTCGGAGGCCCCGGCTCCGCGTGGCCTGCTGCGGGAGTTCTCCGAGTTGGTGTGGCCGCGGGTCCCGGCTCGGCTGCAGCAGGTTCGCCGAGGCGAGACGAGTTCCGCTTCGGTGCCGGGCCTCGTTGGGCGGAGTTGCTCAAGCTCGTGCCACCGGTCGCGGTGCCCGGTGCGTTCTCAGTGTCCTCAGTGGACAGTCAACCCGTCTCCGCGGGCCGGGGCAGCGGGATCTCGGTGAGGCCCTCGGCGGCTCCGGGGCAGGTGCAGTCCAGCGGGAACAGCGAGAGCAGGCGCCGGACCGTGGGTGCGGTGCCAGGGTCGACGTAGAAGTCGGTATCCGCCCCCGCGGCGAGCAGTTTCAACCGGATCAGGACGCGAAGCCCGGCGACGCCGAGGAAGGTCGTGCGGCGCAGGTCGACGATCACCAGGCTGACTGTGCTGCGCAGCCTGGACTCGACAACCTCGGCCAGTCGCGGTGCGGTAGCCAGGTCGACTTCCCCGGCGACCTCGACGACGGCTGTCCCCGGGGCGGGATGGCGAACGCGCAGCCGGAGCATCCCCGTCGGGTCCGGCGACGGCAGTAGGGGCAGTCGGGCACTGTGCGCGGCGGTCATCACGGCACTCTCTCTGAGCCGCGCACAGGGCTGCGGCGGAATGCCGGACCGGCCGGGCACCGGGCATCCCGGCGCGCGGGACGAATCACGGTGGCTGGAGGCTCAACCGCCTTCTACGGTAGCTCCCCTCCGCCGCACAGGGAAGCCGCCGAAGGGGGACGGACGGCGAGCGGTCGTCCCAGCGGCCTGGCTGCCTGCTGGAGGGCCGGGTGCGGCCGGGTGGTTGTTGAACGATCAGGTGACTGTGGGGGAGGTTGCGGTTGTGGGGGCTGAAAATGGTGCGGCTGAAGTGCAAACGGACGGCGAGCGGTCGCTCCGGGGACCTGGCTTCCTGCTGGACGGGGCGGGTACGGCCGGGTGGTCGTTGAACGATCAGGTGACTGTGGAGGAGGTTGCGGTTGCGGGGGCTGAAAATGGTGCGGCTGAAGTGCAAACGGACGGCGACCGGTGGCTCCGGGGGGCTTGGCTGCCGCTGGACGGGGCGGGTGCGGCCGGGCGGTAGTTGAACGATCAGGCGACTGCGGGAGAGGTTGCGGCTGGGCGCCGAAAACAGTGCGGACCAGGAACAATCCCGCCGGGTGGGGGAGTTTGTGCTGGCGGACGGCGGAGATCCGTCGCGGCGGGACGGCGGTGGCGGCGGGGAGCACGCTGATCGGCCCGGCCAGGCCAGATCCTGCTGCCACAAGCGAAATCCTCGATCGCCCCCGTCTAACCTCCGATCCGGGGCGGTCGGCCAGCTGTCACGGTCCGCGAAATCCCCGATCGTCTCTAGTCTCCGATCCGAGGCGGTCCGGCATCGACGACGGTCAGCGAAAGCTCCAGCGGATCGAAGTGGATCAGCGATTCCATCCACCACGTCATGCCCGCCTCGGCGAGCGCCGCCAGGTCCACCGTGGTCGGGTCCTCCCATGCTGGGCTGGCGTTCCCGGACACCGCGACGTCGTAAGGGCGGTCCACCGGACGGACTTGGGCTACCAGGTCGGCCAACGCGGAGGGCGAAGGCGGCTGCGGGCCAGGGTTCGGGAAGATCCCGTCGCTCGCGGCAGCGCGGCGCAGGACTCGCTCGTGCCGGGTGGTGCTGCCCGTCCACACCGGAATGCGATACGGCTCCGGCTCGGTGGCGTCCAGGCTCACTCGGTAATGCTGCCCTTCGTGTTCAACGGCTTTCCCGGCCCACATCGCGCGGACGATCTCCAGCGCCTCGTCGGTCCGGGACGACAACACCGCGGGAGAGGACGGCTCGCCGAAGCGGCTGAAGTCGCCGGTTTCGTCGGAGCCGATGCCGGTTCCCAGGACGAGCCGTCCGCGGGAGAGGCGGGCGACGGTGGCGGCCTGGCGGGCCAACACCCACGGGCGGCGACGGCTCGGCGGCGTGACCATCGGGCCCAGCAGCACCCGGCTGGTCGCTTGGGCGATGGCGGCGAGCGTGGTCCAGGTGTCGGCGATCGGCGGCATCGCGGGCACCACGTGGTCCCACAGGAACACGCCGTCCCAGCCGGCGGCTTCGGCCCGGACTGCCAGGTCGGCCAAATCCGCCGGGTCGCCGAGCGGGCCGAAAGGCGGAAGGTAGAGGCCGTAGCGAATGCGGTCGGACACGGGAGATCCCCCTCTGGATCGGTCGAACCCGACGGTACCGGGAGGGACCGACAAAAACGGGCCCGAGATCTTCTTCCGGCATCCGCCGTTCGGACGTTGCCGGGTCACTGGACCCTAGGTTACGGTGACCTATGTGTGGATCGACGTGCTCCTGCTCGCGAAGCTCGCCGAGCGGCCGTGGCACGGGTATGAGCTGCGCAAGCAGGTCGAGGAATCCAGCGGTCGCGCGTTGTCGAACAACTCGCTTTATCCGGCGCTGCGACGATTCGCCGAAGCAGGCGCGGTGACCCGGACCGCGGAGCCGCAGGAGGGGCGGCCGCCGCGGCATGTTTACACGATTACCGACGTCGGGCGGGAGCTGCTGCACGATCTGCTCGCCGATCTGCCGCCGGAGCTGGCGGGCGATCCGGCCGAGTTTCTGGCGCGGCTGGCGGGATTCGGCAGGCTCGGCCCGGAGGAACGGCTGCGGGTGCTGGACGCCCGGGAGGCCGCCGTCGCGGCGCAGCGGGACCGGATCGCGAAGCTCGGCGCGGGGCAGACCGACCCGTGGAGCAGGCTCGTGCTGGCCGAGGTCCAGCGCCGCGCGGAGAACGAACAGGACTGGCTCGCGTCGTTGCGCACGCGGGCGGGCTGACCGAGGAGGACCCGAATGCCGACCCCGACCAAGCTGCCTTTCGCCAGGCCGAACGTCCTGGACATCGCGCCGCTGTACGAAGTCCTGCGCCGCGAAGGCCCGATCGTCCCGGTGACGACCCCGGCGGGCGACCCGGCCTGGCTCGTCACCGACTACGAGCAAGCGCGGGAAGTGTTCGCGGACAACCGGTTCGGCCGTTCCCACCCGCATCCCGAGGACGCCTCGACGGTCTCCGACGCCGCGGTGCTGAACGGGCCGCAGGGCGATTTCGAGACCGAGCAGCAGGAACACGCCCGGTTGCGCCGGCTGCTGGTCCCGGCGTTCTCGGCGAACCGGATGCGCCGCCTCGGCGGCCGGATCCAGGAACTCGCCGACCGGTGCCTCGACGGGATGGAAGCCGCGGGCTCGCCGGCGAATCTGCACGAGCATCTGTCGTTTCCGTTGCCAGTGCTGGTGATCTGCGAGCTCCTCGGCGTCCCGTACGAGGACCGCGAGAAGTTCCGCGACCTCTCCGACCGCATCGGCGTGCTCGACAGCGGCGGCGACGCTGAGGTGGCGATGACCGAGTTCACCGCCTACATGTCCGGCCTCGCCGACGCGAAACGCGCGAACCCGGGCCAGGACGTGGTGTCGGACCTGGTCGCCGCGCAGGCTGACGACCCGACCTTCACCGACGACGACCTCGGCAGGCTCGCCGCCGGGCTGCTCTTCGCCGGCCACGAGACCACGTCGAACCGGATCGACCTCGGCGCGCTGTTCCTGCTCACCGACCTCGCCCGCCGCGACGCGCTGGCCGCCGACCCCGAAGGGCGCGTGCACGCCACCGTCGAGGAGATCCTGCGGATGTCCGCGCCGGGCGGGCTCGGGCTGCTCCGGTACGCGCACGAGGACGTGGAAATCGGCGGCGTCCGCATCCCGCGCGGCGACGCGGTGATGATCTCGACCGCCTCGGCCAACCGCGACCCGGCGGTGTTCGCGGACGCGCACGAGTTCGACGCGGAACGGAAGCCCAACTCCCACATCGCTTTCGGCTACGGCGGTTATTTCTGCATCGGGGCGAGCCTGGCGCGCACGGAGTTGCGGGTGGTGTTCACGACGTTGTTCCGCCGGTTCCCGAATCTGCGGCTCGCGGTGCCTGCCGAGGAGCTGGAGGTGCGGGCGAACCGGTTGACGGGCGGGGTTTCGCAGGTGCCGGTGGTGTGGTGAGGGTGGTGAGTGGCGGTTGCCGGTGAGAACCGGTACGAACACTCACAACGACTCGATCGTGGCAGTCCCGGTGTTGACGAACGGATGCGTGGCACTCACGGTGATCGTCCCGGGAGCGCCGCGCATCGACCGGACCCATACCGCCGCCGCGCCGCCGACCGCGCCGAAATCCAGGTAAGGGTCGCCGATCAGCACGCCGGGGCCCTTCACCGCGACGGCCAGCACCCCGTGGGCATGCGGACGCGGCGCGCCGTAGCGGTCGAGCAAGCGCAGTGCGACGCGGGTGGTGTCCGCGCCGTCGGCGATGATCTGGTCGTCGTCGGCGGTCACCGCGATGGTGTCGTACGTCGGGTCCGCGCTGAATCGCCTGCGCAGCACGGTTTGCCCGCCGATCCGGCCCTCGACGGTCAGCTCGGGGCGCGTCCGGCCGTTCACCCGCAGGTCCACCGGGAACGGCGGATACGCCAGGTGCGGGAACCGTGAGCGATCCGGCCGCACGGTGATCGGGCGCTTGCCCGCGACGGTCACCACCAGTACCTCGCAGTTCGACCAGATGATCGCGTCGCGGCCTGGCCCGGCCGGTGGCGAGCCGGGGCCGAAATCCCAGTAGAAGGCCGGTTCGATCACCGCGCCGCGGGACGGATCGCGCTGGGCGCGGTAGAAAGCCGCGCCCAGTTTGGGGATGCGGAAGAAGTCCATCACGCCGGGGTACTTCACGCCGCGATAGTGGTGATACCAGCCGGAAGGGTAGTCGAAACCGCACCAGCCGAGCAGGCCGCTGTAGCGCGGGTCGGCTGCGGCGTGGTCGTGCACCCACGCGTGCAGCATGCTCTGTTCCCGTTGCACGGCAAGGGAATCCGTGCGCCGGAAATACGCCGAGCCGACGAGGGTGCCGATCGCTTCGCTGACCAGATAGGGAACTCCGCGTCGTGGTGGGCGAAGCGGGGGAGGGGAACCGGGCGGGTGCGGGCGGCTGTAGTCGTTGAAGGAGAACACCCCGCCCGCCGCTTTCACCGGGTACAGCGGCGAAACGTAGCCGCGTTCGCCCGCGACGGCGCCGGTGCACGGGCGCATCGGGTCGAGTTCCGCGGCTAGCTGATCGGTTCTTCCGTACAGCGCGTATTGGCCGAGTGTCTCGTTCACCCGGGTGCCCCACACGATGATCGACGGATGGTTGCGGTCGCGCACGATCATGTCGTGCACGTCGCGCACCGCCAGCTCCTGCCACGCGGTGTCGCCGACGTGGTCCCAGCCGGGCAGTTCCTCCCACACCAGGATGCCGAGCTCGTCGCAGGCGTCGAGAAACGCCGTGGCCTGCGGATAATGCGAGCAACGCACCATGGTGCAGTTCAGCTCGTCCTTCAGCAGCTGAGCGTCGCGGCGTTGCACCCGGTCCGGCATCGCGCCGCCGACGAACGGGTACCACTGGTGCCGGTTGAGCCCGAACAGCTTGAGCGGCTTGCCGTTCAGCCGGAAACCGTCCACAGTGAACTGAGCGTCGCGCAGCCCGGTGCGCACCGAGTAGGTGTGCACTTTCCGGCCGTCGACGGCGAGCGTGACGAGGATGTCGCACAACGCCGGGTCGTCCAGATCCCACAGCTGCACCGCTTCCAGGTCTTGCAGCGACACCGTGACCTCGGTGTCGCCCTTCGGCAGCCCGGTGAGATCGGTGTAGGACGACGCCACCTCGGCGCCGTGCTGGCTGAGTGCGGCGGTGAGCCGGACGGGGCCGTTGACCGCCTTCGCCGAATCCACCGTGCAGTGCAGCAAGACCTCGCGATTCGGGGTCAGCACGGCGATCTGCTGGGCGTACACATCGGACAGACAGGTCTGCGGCACGCCAGTGAGCTGGACGTCGCGATACAGCCCGGCCGGCTGGTAGAAGTCGATGGCCGTCGGGTTCGGGAACTCCGGCAGATCCGGCGGCGTGTTCTGCTGCCAGCGGCCGTCGACCACCACCGCGACCACGTTGTCCTTCTCGGTCAGCAGACCGGTGACCTCACAGCGCAGCGGAAGGTAACCGCCGCTTCGCATGGCGACGCGGCGGCCGTTGAGATACACCGTCGCGGCGCTGAGCACCCCGTCGAACCGCAGGAACGCGCGGTTCCGGCGCAGCTGCGCGGGCGCGAGGAAATGCTGCCGGTACACCCAGACGTGCTGCCAGTCCGACGGGTCCCAGTCCTGCCAGGACAGCGGGACGACGCAGTGCGGCACCGAAACCAGGGCCATCTCGCTGTCGTCGAAGTCCGGATCGGTGCTGCCGGGCACGAACGGGCCGAACAGCCAGTCCGCGCCGAACCCGTCCCGCGCCACCGGGGGCGCGGGACGGGAAAGCGCGGCGGCGAGCGCGCCCGAACCGGCGATCGCCGCACCGGCCCCCAGCAGGAAATTTCGCCGGGGGTGCGCGGCGAGCCAGCGGGCCCGCCCGGAGGGCTCGCCCGTCATCCCCGCCGGCGGGCAGTTCCGGGGCGGGGCGCGGACGAGCCCCCGGAAAGCGTCGCTGCCTGCATGGCGCGAGCTTACTTCCGGCGTTGTTCAGGCGAGGTCAGTTGTTCGGCAGGGGTCAGCTGCTCAGGAGAGATCGGCGAGCCGGTCGACCTGGTCGGGATCGCCGCCCCAGCAGTACAGCATCACCTCGTGCGCGCCGAGATCGCGGTACGCGCGGATCGCGGCCTGGATGTCGTCGGCCGCGGTGAGCATGCCGCCCACCATCTGCTCCGCCATTCCGGTGAATTCGTAGTACGCGTGCATGGCCGCTTTGGCCTCGTCGACGAGGGAATCCGGTCCGAGCGCGACGTTCACCTGCGCGACAAGACGCGGCTCGCCCTTGCGGCCGAGCTCCTGCCAGTCGCGGCGCACGGTCTCGAACAACCCGCCCGCCCACGACGGCGGAGCGGCGGCGAGCAGGCCGTCGCCCCAGCGGGCGACGCGGGCCAGTGCCTTGGGTTTGAACGCGCCGATCAGGATTTCCGGGCCGCCTTCGCGGGCCGGGGCGGGGCCGATCGGACCGGCTTCGGCGCTGTGCGGTTCGCCGGACCAGAGCCGGCACAGGTCGGCGAGCTGCTGGTCGAAGCGGCGGCCGCGGTCGCGCAGCGGGGTGCCTGCGACGTGGTGGTCGTCCTCGCGGCCGCCGACGCCGAGGCCGAGCACGAACCGGCCGCCGCTCATCAGGTCGAGCGTGGCGGCCTGCTTGGCGAGCAGCGCGGTCTCGCGCAGCGGGGCCAGCAGGACCTCGGTCTGCAGCCGGACGCGGGTGGTCGCGCCGGCCAGCACGGCGAGCGCGGTGAGCGGTTCGGGATTGTGGTAAACGAGCCGGTCGAGCAGCCCGAGCGTGCTGAACGGGCCGGCGTCCGCGCGCCGCGCCCACTCGAGCAGGGCGGCGGGGTCGCTGACGGGCAGGCCAATGCCGAGGGACATCGGAGAACCTCCGGGTAAACGGGTCGACAACAACAGGGTTGCCGCCCGCTCCTGGACCTGCGTGATGTCAGGCTGGCCGGTCCGTTCTGCGGCGTACTTCCGGGGACCGTTCCATCGGAGTGATCGAAGCCTATCCGGCGGCCGTCGCGTCGGGCAACGAGATTTCCAGTACGGCCAGCAGTTCGGTGAGCGCGGGGCCGAGCGGCAGGTCCGCGCGGACGGTCGCGTGCTCGTCGCCGCGCGTCTGGCCGCGGTTGACGATCACGACGGGCTTGCCGGATTTGGCGGCGCGCCGGACGAAGCGCAAGCCGGACATGACCGTGAGCGAGGAACCCAGCACCAGCACCGCGGACGCCTCGTCGACCAGCCGGTAGCACCGCTCCACGCGGGCGCGCGGCACGTTCTCGCCGAAGAACACCACGTCTGGTTTCAGCACGCCGGAACAGCTCGTGCAGGGCACGGTGCGGAAGGTGCGGACGACGTCCTCGGCCAGTTCGACGTCGCCGTCCGGGTTGATCCTCGTTGCCACGGCGCCGAAATCCGGGTTGGCCGCGCGCAGCCGGGCGTCGAGTTCCTCGCGGGCGGTGGTGCGGCGGCAGTCGAGGCAGACGACGCGGTCGAGGTTGCCGTGCAGTTCGACCACACCGGGGGTGCCGGCCGCGCGGTGCAGGCCGTCGACGTTCTGGGTGATGACACCGGAGAGCCAGCCGCCCGCCCGCAGCGCGGAAACCGCGTGGTGCCCGTCATTCGGCGCGGCCCGCGCGATGGTGCGCCAGCCGAGATGGCTGCGCGCCCAGTACCGCTGGCGGCCCGCTTCGCCGGCGACGAATTCGCCGTACGTCATGGGCGTGTGGCGGCGAAGGCTGCCGGTTTCGCCGCGGTAGTCGGGGATGCCGGATTCGGTGGAGAGCCCGGCTCCGCTCAGCACGAGCACCCGCCGCCCGGAGACGATCTCGGCCACGTCGGCGACCGTGCCCGTGCGCGGCAAGGGTTCTCCAGGTCCGGCCCAGGTCAGCGTCGGTCGCGTGCGCACGCCGCCAGTCTAATCGCCACTCGGTCGGGGAAAGAGCGATTGGTTTTCCGCGCGCTTGGGTACCAAAGCCACCATGTGGTTCGCGCTGGCTACGCCCGTGGTCGTGATGGTCGCCGCCGTGCTGATGGAATCCGTGGAGCGATATTGCCTGCGGACTCCCAACGGGACGGTCCGGCGGCCGGTCGAACGGGCGGCGCTGCGGGAAGCGTCGATGCCGGTCGTAGCCGTCGGGGCGGCTCGGCTCAGGCAGCGGACCGCCTGAGCGCCCACAGGCCGGAGGGGCCGGTGTTCTTGGGAGGAACACCGACCCTCCAGCCCGTGGGCGAGGCCCTCGCTCTCCCCGTCGGGGTGGGAGAGCGGGGGCCGCTTCACGTCCGGCCCCGTTGATCTTCCCGGACAATACGGACAAGTACGCTGCGGCGCGTGAACATCGAACTGCTGTGGCTGATCGTCGCGCTGCTGATCCTCGGAATCGTGCTGAGCACGGGCTGGGGTTCGAGCACCAGGTCGCTCGAGCGCCGGATGACCCGGCTGGAGCGCAAGCTCGATCTCGTGCTCGACCACCTCGGCGTTCAGGAACCGGGCGGCGATCTCGCCCGGGAACTGGATCCGTTGCTGCGCGAGGGCAAGACGATCGCCGCGATCAAGCGCTACCGGGAAGCCACCGGGGCCAGCCTGAAGGAAGCCAAAGACGCCGTGGACCGGATGAGCGGCAGCGTGCGGTGACCTCCGTCCGCTACCGGGCGGCGTCCTTGGTGAGCTGCCGGTACCAGTCGTCGTACGGGTGGTTGGTGGCCGGGTAGTTGACCAGCGGATCGGTGGCGAGGCCCGCGTTGTCGAAGTCCCAGCCGCGGACCACGTGGCCGCTCTTGCGAGCCGCGATCAGGAATGCCGATTCCTTCGCCGGAGCACCGTAGAACAGCCCGTCCTGGAGTTCGGCAGGGTCGCCCTGCTGGTATTCGTCGAACGCGACCTGCTGGTACTGCACGCGGCCGCCGGTGACGAGATCCGTGGAGTAGCGCAGGGTTTGCGCTGGCGTGGACCCGTCGGAGCCGGTGGTGACAGAGATTCGCCCGGCGTTTGCCTTGTCGTAACGCGGATCGGACGTCTTCGCGTTGCCGGTCCAGGTCACCGTCTCGCCGGAGAGCGTGCCGCGCCACTGCCAGTTCTGGTTGTTCGCCTGGCTGCGGTGGATTTCGCGGACGCCGCCGCCGGTGAACGCGACTGTCGGAAGCACCCCGTTGTCGTACTGATGGCTTGCCGACCAGGTGATTTCGCCGTCCGCGCCGAGCTGTCCGGTGCGGTACCAGAGCGTGGTGGCGCTCTGCGACTGGTGTACCTCGACGATCCGGCCGGAGTCGTCGAGCGCGACCGCGGGCGTCTGGCCGCTGTCGTAACGGCCGTGGCGCTGCCAGGCGACGCGTCCGTCGGCGCCGAGCTGCCCGGTCCAGTACCAGAGCGCGCCGCCGCCGGAATCGTGCACCTCCACGACCTGGCCGCGGCTGTTCACCGCGACCGCCGGGTGGTACCCGACATCGCGGCGATACGCCGCGCGCGTGCCGCCGTCGCCCGACAGCAGCGGAAGGACCTTGCCGCGCAAGGAATCCGTGGTCGCGCCGGTGCGGTAGGCGGCGGGGGAGAGCAGCCGCGGGCCGAACGCGGCGCTCAGCTCGGCGTTGACCGCGGCCAGGTTTCCGGCGGCGAACGAGTCGTTGTCGGTGAGGTCGTCCTTCAGGTCGAGCATGACGACGATCGGCGCCGCGTCCGGGTGCGCGGCGGACCAGGTGTTCACCACGGCGAGCCAGTCGCGGAGGCTGTCGGACGCCGGATTTCCCGCGTGGTCGACGAGATCGCCGGGCGAGCTGTGGCCGATGCCGTAGTCGTGCCGGGTGGCGTAGCCGTTGTCGTGGACGTCGAATTCGATGAACCGGACGCCCTGGTCGAGCTGGTAGGAGATGGCTCCTTTCGCGCCGTCGACGTTGCCGGAGTAACTGTTGTGCGTGGCGGCGAAGATCGTGTCGGAGAAGGACTGCGCGGCGTTCGCGGGTGCGACGCCGAGCGCGGTGACAGCCGCGGTTGCGAGCGCGATCGTGCGTAAACGGTGCATTCGGACCCCCAGGCCAGACGGACAACCGGCGAAATACAGGCGATCTTGGCAGAGATTCATGGCATGTTCTCCTGATGCGGGAAAACGACGAGGAAACCTTCGCCGACCACGTGGCTGAGCTGCTGTCCGGTTTGCCCGGGGTCGAGGCGGTGGCGCTGGGCGGTTCGCGGGCGCGCGGAACCCACCGCCCGGACAGCGACTGGGACTACGCGGTGTACTACCGCGGCGCGTTCGACCCGGACGACCTGCGCGCGCTCAACCTGCCGGGCGAGGTGTCCGGTCTGGGCGAATGGGGCGGCGGGGTCTTCAACGGCGGTGCGTGGCTCACCGTGCTGGGGCGGCCGGTGGACGTGCACTACCGCGACCTGGACGTGGTCGAGCACGAACTCGCGGAGGCGGAGAAGGGCCGGTTCCGTTGGGAGCCGCTGGCGTTCCACCTGGCCGGGATCCCGAGTTACCTGGTGGTGGCGGAGCTGGCGCTGAACCGGGTGGTGCGCGGGGAGCTGCCGCGGCCGGAGTATCCGGAACTGCTGCGGGAGAACGCCCCCAAGTTCTGGCGCTCTTCGGCGGCGCGGACGATGCAGTACGCGAAGTCGGCGTATGTGCGGCACGGGCGGGTCGCGGAGACCGCGGCTTCGGTGGGAGTGGCGGCGATGCAGGCCGGACACGCGGTGCTGGCCGCGCGCGGGGAGTGGGTGACGAACGAGAAAACCCTGCTGGAACGGGCGGGGTTGCGCGGGCTGGACGACGTGGTGGCCGGGATGGGGCACGACCTGGCGGGGGCGTTCGCCACGGCGTGCGCGCTGATCGGACAGGCGGTCGAATAGTCCGGAATCCTTGCGGCGCAACGGTTTCCGCAGATGAAACCGCGCTGGGCGGCACGGATCCGTTTCATTCCGCCGATTTCGGGTATATGACTTCGGCACGGCCGCAGCCGCCACGCCGTGGCGAGTCGCGCGTGCTGAACGGAGGAACGCCCTATGCCGAAGTCCGAGCCGATCGCGAAGGATCCGGACAAGGGATACGTAGCGCTGCTCGGCTGGTCGCTCAACGCGGTCGAGGCGCTCGACCGGTTCGACCGGCGCTACGTCGTGGTCGCCCCGGACTGGGCGGAGAAGTACTGCGCCGAGCACGACATCCCGTACGTGTCGTGGAATTTCGAGCGGCTCAACGACCGGTCGATGGAGATCGCCGAGATCCTGCACGAGGAAGGCGTCGACGTCGCCATCCCGCTGTTCGAGGAGACCGTCGAATGGGCCGGGGCGATCAACTCGGTGCTGATGGACAACCCGCGGCTGTTCGGCCAGGCCATGCTGCTGCGGGACAAGGCGCTGATGAAGCGGCGCGCGCAGCTCGGCGGCATCCGGGTGGGGATCTTCGAGGAGGCGCACGCCCGCGACGACGTCGTCCGGTTCCTCAAGCGGGTCAACCAGACGCTGCTCAAGCTCGACGGCGACCCGAACGACCCGATCCACCTCAAGGCGTTCGACAAGGCGGGCTGCCTCGGGCACCGCGTCATCCGCACCCCGGACGAGATCGACTCGATCCCGGACGAGGAGTTCCCGGT
Organism: Amycolatopsis sp. NPDC004079; assembly: GCF_040610415.1. Classification (NCBI taxonomy): domain Bacteria; kingdom Bacillati; phylum Actinomycetota; class Actinomycetes; order Pseudonocardiales; family Pseudonocardiaceae; genus Amycolatopsis; species Amycolatopsis sp. NPDC004079. The sequence goes on from NZ_JBEXMH010000045.1 coordinate 62,918, forward strand.
CCTGATGGAGTCGCATCTCGACGGCTGGGAGTTCGCCGTCGAGGCGTGGATCCACGGCGGCAAGGTCAAGTTCCTGAACATCTCGGAGTACGTCACGCTCGGGTACTCGGTGTTCGTCCCGGCGACCCCGGAGCTGGAGCGCTACCGGCCGCAGATCACCGCCCAGATCGAGAAGCTCGTCAAGACCTTCGACATCGAGTTCGGCTTCGTGCACCCGGAGTACTTCGTCACCAGCGACGGCGAGATGTACTTCGGCGAGGTCGCCTACCGGCCGCCGGGCTTCAAGGTCTTCGAACTGCTCGAACGGGCCTACGGCTTCAACGCCTACCAGGCGCTGGTCCTGTCCTTCGACCCGAAGACGACCGAGGAGGAGATCGACGCCTTCTTCCCGACGGAGGTCGTCGACGCGACCGGGGTCGCCGGCTGCTTCGGCGTTTACCCGCGCCGCCGCGTGGTAAGCGAGTTGAAGATCCCGCAGCAGACCGAGGACGACGACTACTACGAGTCACACGACCTGACCGCGCCGCTGGAAGAGACGGTGACGAAGAGGACCGCGTTCGGCACGCACTGGGGTCTGCTGTACTTCTTCGGGGACGACACCTACCGGATGCGCGACCTGCTGAAGGAACAGGAAGAACTGGACTTCTACGTCTGACCCCAGGACGAGTCCGCCACCCCGACCGAAGGACGCATTTGAAGCCGAACGCCGACGTCACCGGCACGACTGCGACGCTGGCCAAACGCGTGGCCTCGCTGGACGACGCTGTCGGGGCCATGGCCGAAACCCGCGACTTCGGCAAGCACGCGAAGCTGCGGCGGGTGCTGGAGGCGCTGCGGCGGGTGCTGCTCCAGCCGGACGGCGCGGCAGCGGTCCGGGCCAGGGCTCAGGCGCTCGAGGAGGCCGGGGTTTTCCAGGACACGGACTGGGACACCCCGGAGATCCTCATCCCCGCGCTGGTCGGGCCCGGCCTGCACAGCGAGAACACCGACACCGTGGTCATCGAGGCGACCAGCGAGCTGCGGATGCTCGCGGTCGCGTGCGGCGACTACGAGCACCCGACGCTGCCGGCCGAGGACGCCCGCGTCTTCCTGTCGCAGGTGCTCGGGGCGAACCTGGAGCTGCTGTTCACCCCGCCCAGCGAGGCCGAGCGGACCAGGCAGGGCCGGACCGCGCAGCTGATCCGGGACCTGCTGCGGTATCTCGCCGACCAGATCGGGTACGACAGCATCCTGGACAAGGTCGTCGAGGAGATCTGGCGGGTCCTGCGCCAGCGCCCGATCCAGGTCGACCAGGTCCGGTCGCTGATCACCCGGATCTCGATCTACCGCGGCGACCCGGACGTCGACCTGGGCGGGTCCTCGGTGCAGGGGCTCGACCGGCTCATCACCAGCCTGTTCGGGACCACCGAGGCGTGCCGGGAGGACCCGGGCGTCGAGGTGTTCCGGTCCCGGCTCGAGGCGATGGACGCGGCGACCCTGCAGTACGAGGCGACCGGGTTCGCCCGGGCCATGCACGACACCGGCCTGGTGTCGCCGTATCACGCCGAGCTGCTGCGGTACCTGGCGCACGAGAGCGACTACCTCCTCGGCGAGGCGCTCGGGTTGTCCGACGTGGGCCGCAACTGCCTGCTGCGCTACCACGACCTGGTCCACCGGCTGATCGAAGAGGCGGTGCATCCGCAGACCGCGCAGTGCGTCTACGGGCTGGCGCTGCTGCTCGACCGCGGCATTCTCTACGAACCGCCGGTCGTGCCCGCGCTGTGGCGGCAATTGGCGCTGGAGCTGTCCGCCGCCGCGCGGGAACGGCTGACGCTCGTGTTCGGCGACCAGCCGAGGCCCGAGGCGCGGCTGCTCGCGGGCGTGCTCTCGATGCTGGGCCAGCCGCTCGGCGTCGGGCAGGGCGACAACCCGACCTGCCAGTCGGCGCGCGCGTTGTCGATGTGGGCCTACAACGACCCGGACTACCTGCTGCAGGTCGTGGTGTGGGCGGCGCGCGACGACGAGGTCGTCATGCACTTCGAAGGACAGCCGGTCTCGTCGAAGGAAAGCGGCGCCGGGCTGTCCGCGGCGCTGCCCGTCGACCTGGACCCGGTGTCGTCGCTCGTCGTGCCGCACCTCGACCGGATCTACGCCGAGATGGGCCGCCGCTGCGCCGACCGCCCCGGCGACCCGCACCGCTGGGTCAACCCGGAGTTCCACGGCTGGTGGGCGTCGCGGGGATTCCGGATCAACGTCGACGTCGCCACCGGGAAACTGGTCGATCCCGACGACTTCCTGCGGCAGTTCTACGCGAGCTACCACCCGGCCTACAACGGCGATCAGCCGCTGATCCACCCGCAGCCGGCCGGGGTCGCGGTCACCGACAGCGCGGCCCGCTACGTCGGCTGGCACGCGATCACGATCCTGCGCACGGCCCCGGACCCCGAGGACGTCATGCGGGTGTACTTCTACAACCCGAACAACGACAGCGGCCAGGACTGGGGCGACGGCGTCGTGGTCTCCACGGCGGGCAACGGCGAGCGGTTCGGGGAGGCCTCGCTGCCGTTCGAGCAGTTCGCGTCGCGGTTGTACATCTTCCATGTGGATCCTCGGGAGCACGGGGAGCCGGAGAAGGTGCCCGCGGAGGACGTCGCGCGGATTCTCGGTTACGTCGAGCGGAGCTGGGGCGCGGATCGGTTGCCCGCGGGGACGTTGCAGGCGGCGCCTCCGCGGGTCTGACTTCTCAGCGGGAGCCGTAGCCGCGCAGGAACAATGCCTCGGCCAGTGCCATGTCCGCGATCTCTTGCGGCGCGACGCTTTCGTTGGGCGCGTGGATGAGCGACTGCGGTTCCTCGACGCCCAGGAGCAGGATCTCCGCGTCCGGGTACGTTTCGGCGAGGACGGTGCACAACGGGATCGAACCGCCTTGGCCGAGCTGGCGCATCGGGCGGCCGTAAGCCGTTTGCATGGCTTCGGCCAGCGTCCGGTAGGCGGGGCCGTCGGTCGAGGCGCGGAACGGGTGGCCGATCCCCGCGACGTCGGCCGAGACCTCCACGTCCCAAGGGGCGGCGGACGTCAGGTGCCCGATCAGGGCGCGGGCCGCGTCGTACGGGTCGATGCCGGGCGGGATGCGCAAGTTCAGCCGGGCGCGGGCGCGCGGGACGATGGCCGCGGTCGACCCGATGACCGGCGGGCAGTCGATGCCGAGCACCGTCAGCGTCGAGCGCGCCCACAAGGTGTCCGCGACTTCGGCGTCGCCGAGCAGGACCGCGTCGAGGGAAAGGCCGGCGTCGGTCCTGAAGCGTGCCGCCGGGTAGGCGGCTCCGGACCAGCGGCCGTCGTTGGGCAGGCTGCGGATCGTCGTGTTGCCGTTGTCGTCGCGCAGCGTCGCGAGCATCGACACCAGCGCGGCCAGCGCGTCGGGGGCGGGACCGCCGAACATGCCGGAGTGCAGTTCGGACGGCAGGGCTTCGACGGAGACGACGACGTCGACCATGCCGCGGAGGCTGACCGTGACGGCGGGTTGCCCGACCGCCGCGTTTCCGGTGTCGGCCACCAGGATCGCGTCGGCTCGCAAGAGGTCGGCGTTGCCGGGCACGAACGCCTCCAGCCCGCCCGTGCCCTGCTCCTCGGAGCCTTCCACGACGAGTTTCAGGTGGACCGGCACGTCGTCGCCGAGCGCGCGCAACGCGGTCAGGTGCATGAGGATGTTGCCTTTGCAGTCGGCCGCGCCCCGGCCGTGCCAGCGACCGTCCACTTCGGTCAGTTCGAACGGCGGCGTCCGCCACGCGCCCTCCCGCAACGGAGGCTGGACGTCGTAGTGCGCGTAGAGCAGCACGGTCGGGGCGTCTTCCCGGGCGCACGGACGAGAACCGACGACGGCCTGGCTGCCGTCCGGGGTGTCGGCGAGGATGGTGTCGAATCCCGTTCCGGCGAAGGCCTCGGCTACCCATTCCGCGGCCCGGCGGCATTCCTCCGGCGGGAACTGGCGCGGGTCCGCGACCGACCGCATCGCCACGAGGTGCGCGAGTTCGTCGCGCGCCCGCGGCATGAGCCCGGCGATCCGGTGCCGAAGTTCTGTCGCGTTCATGACTCGCTCCCTTCCGGTTGCCGCCACGACGGTTTGCGCGAGCGGTAGAACAGGAAAGGCACCAGCAGACCGAGACCGAGCGCGCCGCCGGCGACGATGCCGACGTACATCCACGGGTTGCCGGAGCCGAATTGCGCCGGCGGGACGAACCCGACCAGCAGCGCGGCCAGCGACGCGCAGAACCCGACGCCGCACAGGCCGAGCAGCATCGGCGCGCGGAACCCGCGCGGACGGTCGGGGTGCTTGCGCCGCAGCCGCACGGCCGCGACGAACATCAGCAGGTACATGATCAGGTACACCTGGGTGGTGATCACCGAGAAGATCCAGTACGCGCTGGAGACGTCCGGGATGAACGCGTAGAGCAGGGCGATCACCGTGGTGACCGCGCCCTGGGCGACGAGGATGTTCCGCTGCACGCCCCGGCCGTTCAGCCGCTGCAGGAACGGCGGCAGGTAGCCCTCCTGGCGGGAGATCAGCAGCAGGCCTTTCGACGGTCCGGCCAGCCAGGTGAGCATTCCGCCGAGCGACGCCAGGACGAGCAGGACGCCGATCGCCGGGGTGAGCCATTGGATCCCGAAGGCGGCGAAGACCGCGTCGAAGGCCTGCATCACCCCGGCGGTCAGCGACAGCTCCCCGGCCGGGACGATCCAGCTGATCGCCAGCGCGGGAAGCACGAAGACGAGCAGCACCAAGCCCATCGCCAGGAACATCGAGCGCGGGAACTCCTTGGCGGGCTTGCGAAGCGACGACACGTGCACCGCGTTCATCTCCATGCCCGAGTACGAGAGGAAGTTGTTCACGATCAGCACGAGGCTGGCCAGCCCGGCCCACGCGGGCAGCAGATGGTCCGCGGACATCGGCGCGGCGGACGGATGGCCTTGCCCGAGGAACACGATCCCGAGAACCACCAGCAGCGCGCCGGGAATCAGGGTGCCGAGCACGAGCCCGCCGCCCGCGAGCCCGGCGACGCCCTTCGTGCCCCGGGAGGAGACCCAGACTCCGGACCAGTACGCGACGACGATGACCGCGGCCGTCCACCAGCCGTTGTTCGCGAGGCCCGGATCGACCACGTACGCGAGCGTGCTCGCGACGTAGCCGAGCAGGCTGGGGTAGTAGAAGATCGTCATCGCGAACTGGCACCAGACCGCGAGGAATCCCGCCGGTTTCGAGATGCCGAGCGCGACCCAGTTGTAGACGCCGCCGGACCAGCCCGACGCCAGTTCGGCCGAAACCAGCGACGTCGGCAGCAGGAACACGATCGCCGGGACGACGTAGAGGAAGACGGCCGCGAGACCGTAGACCGCCATGGTCGGCGACGGGCGGAGGCTCGCGACGGAGCTGGTGGTCATGAGTGCGAGCGCGACCCAGGAGATCCACGCGGCGGCGGGCGGCCGGGCGTGTCCGCCGCTGCCGCCGGACGGCGGGGGAGTGCCGGGCGGGTCGGATGCGTTGGCGGTCATCGCTTGGGGCCTCCCAGCGCTCGCTTCGACGGGTGCCTCAGCGTGGTCCGCGGCGGGCCCGGCCGGGTCACCCGCGACGGGCGAGACCGGCTCATCGGTCGAGTGCGGCGTCGAGGGTGACCGCGGCGTCGATCAGCGCCAGGTGCGTGAAGGCCTGCGGGAAGTTGCCGAGTTGCTCGCCGGTCGGGGCGATTTCCTCGGCGTACAGGCCGACGTGGTTGGCGTAGGTGAGCATCTTCTCGAACGCTGTGCGGGCCTCTTCCAAGCGTCCGGCGCGGGTCAGCGCGTCGACGTAATCGAAGCTGCACAACGAAAACGTGCCCTCGCCGCCGGCGAGCCCGTCCGGGGAGGAGACCGGGTCGTAGCGGTAGACCAGGCTGTCGGTGACCAGATCGGCCTTGATCGCGTCGAGCGTCGAGAGCCACAGCGGGTCCTTGGCCGGGAGGAAACCGGTGCGGGGCATGCGAAGCAGGGCCGCGTCCAGTTCGTCGCCGGTGTCGTGCTGGACGAAGGCGTTGCGCGTGCGGTGCCAGCTGCGGCTGAGGATCTGGCTGTGGATGCTGTCGCGCTGCCAGGTCCAGTCCTCGACCGGGGCGGGGCGGCCGTGCGTGTCGGCCAGCCGGATGGCGCGGTCGAAGGCGACCCAGCTCATCAGGCGGCCGTAGGTGAAGCGTTTCCGGCCGCCGCGGGTTTCCCAGATGCCTTCCTCCGGCTGGTCCCAGTGGTCGCCGAGCCAGTCGAGCGCGGCGCGGAGTGCGGTCCAGCCTTGGTGCGGCAGTTCGAATCCCGCGCGGTCGGCGGCGAAGACGCTGTCGAGGGCTTCGCCGTAGATGTCGAGTTGCAGCTGCCCGGACGCGGCGTTGCCGATCCGGACCGGGCTCGACCCGCGGTGCCCGGACCAGTGCGCGAGGCGTTCCTCTCGCAGGTCCGACGTGCCGTCCACCCGGTACAGGACGGCGAGCGGTCCGCTGGCCCCGCCGTCGCCCTCGCGGATGCGGTCGCCGAGCCAGTTCCCGAACCGGGCCGCCTCCTCGGCGAATCCGAGCGCCAGCAACGCCGACACCGAGAACGACGCGTCGCGGACCCAGGTGTAGCGGTAGTCCCAGTTGCGTTCGCCGCCGATCTGCTCGGGCAGCCCGAGGGTGGGCGCGGCGACCAGCCCGCCGGTCGGGGCGTAGGTGAGCAGTTTGAGCGTGATCGCCGAACGGTCCACGATTTCCCGCCAGCGGCCGCGATAGGACGAGCGGGCGAGCCAGGTGCGCCACCAGTCCACTGTGGACTCGAAGAGCGCGGTGAACTCGGCGACGCCGATCTCTCGCGGCGGCGCGTCGGCTCCGGTCTCGAGCACGACGCCGCGGACCTGGCCCGCGTCGAGAGCGATCCGCAGATGCACGTCCTCGCCTTCGACGCGCGCCTCGGCGAGCTGCTCGTCGCCCGGCTCGCGAACCGCGTGCAGCACCAATGACATTCCCGGCGCGGTGAACACGGCCCCGTTCTTGACCAGCATCGCCCGGTGCGGACGGCGGCCGTAGTCGAAGCGGGGCGCGACCAGCACGTCGAAGGTCATCCGGCCGCGGACGCAGCGCACGAGCCGGGCGATCCGGTGCCGTTTGGCGGGGGCATCGCCGCACGGCGGCATGAAGTCGACGACCTCGCCGATCCCGTCCGGCCCGGAGAACCGGGTGATCAGCACGGCGGTGTCCGGGTGGTACATCTGCGAACTCGCGCAGGCGCCCGCCGGGCGGACGCGGAACCGGCCGCCGCGCTCGTCGTCGAGCAGGGCGCCGAAGACCGACGCCGAATCGAACCGCGGCGCGCAGAACCAGTCGATCGACCCGTCGGTGGTCACCAGCGCGGCGGTCTGCAGGTCGCCGATCAGCGCGTGCTCGGCGATCGTGGTCTCGGTCATGGGTTTCTCCCTCAGGGCAACGGTTTCCTCGTCCGCACCGTCGCCGGAGCGGGCCGGGACCGCCTCATCCGCGCGGGGTGAGGTGGCCCGGCCGCCGCCGCGCCACCGTGTGCGGCACCCGAGCAGGAAGGCCCGCCGATGATCGTGCTGCCCCTGGCCCTCGCCCAGTTCGTCGCGAGCTACGCGGCCACCACCATGACCGTCGCGGTCAGCGCCGTCGCCGCGGATCTCGGCACCACCGTGCTCGGCGTGCAGACGGCGATCACGGTGTTCACGCTGACGATGGCGTCGCTGATGGTGCCGGGCAGCAAGCTGAGCGATCTGCTGGGCCGCAAGCGGTGTTTCCTGGCCGGGCTCGGCGTTTACGGCGCCGGCGCGCTGCTGGCTTCGCTCGCGCACGGGCCGGGGATGCTGATCGTCGGCTACTCGCTGCTGGAAGGGATCGGTTCGGCGCTGATGATCCCGCCGATCTACATCCTGGTCACCGTGACCAGCCCGGACCTGGCGGCCCGCGCGCGGGCGCTGGGCGTGGTGAGCGGGGCGGGCGCTCTCGGTGCGGCGGCCGGCCCGCTGCTCGGCGGCCTGGTCACGACGTGGCTCGGCTGGCGCGCGTCGTTCCTGCTGCAGGTGCTGCTGGTCGGACTCATTGTCCTGCTGGCCCTGCGTGTCGCCGAACCGCCCGCGCCGCCCCGCGAGAAGCGGTTCGACGCGGGCGGTGCGCTCCTTTCGGCGGCCGGTCTGTTCTTCGTCGTTTTCGGTGTCCTGCAATCGGGTTCGTATGGCTGGTTCGTTTCCCGGGCGGACTTCGCCGTCGCCGGAGTCGTGCTGATTCCGGCGGGAAGCGTCTCGCCGGTGTGGCTGTTCGCCGGAATCGGCGCGGTGCTCTTGGTCCTGTTCTTCGTCCACGTCCGCGCGCGCGAACGGGCCGGACGGGATCCGTTGGTGCCGTCAGGGCTTTTCCGCGACCGGATCACCGGTCTCGGCTTGGCGACCCAGCACGTGCAATGGCTTGTTCTGCAGGGCTCGTTCTTCGTGGTGGCCGTCTTCCTGCAGGAGGTCCGCGGCTGCGACGCGATCGAAACCGGGTTGATGCTGACACCCGCGACGATCGGCATCCTCGCCGCTTCGGCCGCCGCGGGCCGGATGGCGCGGCGGCACTCCCAGCGGTGGCTGATCCGCGTCGGCTTCGTCCTCGCCGTCGCCGGATTGGTCCTCGTGCTTGTGCTGGTGCGCGCCGACTCGGGAGTGGCGAGCGCGGCGCCCGGGCTGTTCCTGCTCGGCGCCGGTGTCGGCATCATGCTCACGGCGTCGGCGAACCTGGTGCAGTCCCGCTTCCCGGATTCGGCCCAGGGCGACATTTCCGGGGTGTCGCGCAGCGTGTCCAACCTCGGCTCGTCGGTCGGGACCGCGCTGGCCGGTTCCGTTCTGGCCGGGACTCCGCACCTCGGGGACCGGTCTTTCGCGCTCGCCCTCGCGACCTTGGCCGTCGCGGCGGTGGCCGGGCTCGTCGCCGCTCTGTTCCTGCCCGCGCCGAAGTAGCGGGGCCGGTCGGCGGCGCCGCACCGCGGCCACGATCACCCGCAGCACCACGCCGAGCACGACCAGATCGGCGACCATCTGGAGGGTCACGAGCACCCGGGCTGTCGCGGAAACCGGGGCGATGTCGCCGAATCCGACCGAGCTGAACACCGTGACCGTGAAGTACAGCGCGTCCGTGCGCGTCAGGCCGGTGGCGAAGGAACCGGGACGGTCGTGGCCGAGCACGTAGTAGCCGTCGGCGAACAGCAGCAGGAACAACGGGACCACGAGAGCCAGCGCCTGGACGCCCTGTCCGGCCGGGAACGGCGAGCGCAGGATCATCCGCACCTCGCCGACGACCAGCAGCACCACGAGCGCGAGCCCGGCGACCAGCACGGCCAAGGTCCAGGGCCGCAGCGGCTGGCCGACCGGGAGCAGGTAATAGAGGCAGACCAGCGCGGTGACCGTGAGCAGCGGACGGAGCACCGCGAGCTGGACGAACCGCCACCGCCGCGCCGCGGTCACGGCGCGAGCGCCTTCCGCATCAGGGTCTGGTACTCCGTGTCGTTGATGACGCCGTCGTCCAGCAGCCGCCGGGCTTCGGCGATCTGGGCCGCGCTCGTAGTGTCCGATGTGGACACTGAACGCACATAGCCGGCGAAGCGCCGTTCCGCGGCTGCTTCCCGTGCCCGCCGCCGGTCGTGCAGGCGCCGGCCCTCGATGCCGAGGTAGAGCAGGACGCCGACGACCGGCAGCACGAGCATCAGCAGGGTCCAGCCCGCTTTGGCCCAGCCGGAGGCGTCGGAGCGGCGGTAGAGGTCGCCGATGGCCACGAACAGCAGGCCGAACCAGGCGACCCAGCAGAAGAACACCAGCATCGTCGCCATCACGTTCAAGAACGGGTACTCCGCGCTCGCCAGGGTCATGACTTCTCCTCGCCGTCGTTCGGGGGCCGGACGGGCCCGTTGCCCGCCCACCCGACCGGATCGCGGACGCGCCCGCCTCGCCCGCCGCGGGTGGGGCGGGCGCTATCCGGCGAAGTCGGGGACCTCGGCGTCGAGCAGCCCGCGTTCCTGCGCGATCGCGACCGCTTCCCGGCGGCTGCGGACGGCGAGCTTCGCGTAGATCCCGCGGACGTGGGTCTTGACGGTGTTGGGCGAGACGGTCAGGTCTTCGGCGATCTCGTCGATCGACCGCTGGGTCGGCAGCAGGCGCAGGACGCTGCGCTCGCGTTCGGTCAGCGGCTCCGGCATCGGCGGGGTGCGCAACCCGCGCCGCACCGCGAGGATTTCCCCGGCGAACCGTTCGCCGCCGCCCAGCGCGCCGAGCCGGCTGGTCAGGAACCCGATGAGATCGGGCGGGGCGAAGACGAACGGGAACCGGATCCCGGCGGGTTCGGCCGCGCGCAGGGCGTCGTCGAGCAGCCTGGCCGCCCGCTCCGGCGCCCCGGCGGCCAGCGCGGCCTGCACCCCGACCAGCGTCGCCTCGACCGCCGCCCACGGGAGCGTCATGGGCGCTTCGTCCTCCGCCAGGGAACGCAGCACGGAACTCGCCCCGTGGTGCCGGCCGAGCCGCAGCTGGGTCCGGGCGCGCACGAGCAGTTCCTCGCCCGAACCGGCGAGCGCGGGCGCAGCCCAGCGAACGGCTTCCTTCGCCTGGCCTGCCGCGCCCAGCCGCAGCGCCGCGCGGTGTTCGAGGACGGCGCACAGGACCGCGTGCTGGGCCGGGCAGGACCGGCTGGTTCCGAGACGGCGGCGGGCCCGGCGCATCCGCCGCAGCCCGGAGTGCCAGCCGCCGAGTTCGAATTCGGCCGCGCCGCGCAGGGTTTCCGCGAACAGCCGCAGGCTGCGGGCCGCCCGCGCGGGCGCGTCGCCGAGCAACTGCCCGACCCGTTTCGCGTGCGTGACGCAATCAGCGGGCTCGCCGCGCACCAGCGCTCCGTACGCCAGCAGGGCCGCTGCTTGCGCGCGCTGGAACGACTGCGGCGAATCCTGGTGCGGCTGCGCGGTCCCGGCCCGGCGGGCGAGCCGGTCCATCGCCGGGTAATCGCCGTCCTGGCAGGCGATTTCGGCGAGCGCGGCGAGGCAATGCGCGACCGTGAACTCCTGCCCGCGTTCTTCCGCCGCGGCGAGGAGGTTCTCCAGGGATCGCCGGGCTTCTTCGCGCTCGCCGCGAATTGCGAGTGCACCGGCCCGGTGCGCGGCCGCGAGGCCGGCTAACGCGGTGGCGAGTCCTTCGTCGATCTGCTCCGCCGCGCGCTCAGCATGCGCAGGGGTGCGGTCGAGTTGGGCGAGCCGGGACTGCGCCAGTTGCCGCAGGACGGTCAGCTCCGCTGTCGGCTGGTCCGGCCACGCGGCGTCCGCCCAGGCGAGCTGGAGGCAGGCCGCTGAGGTCTCGGCGGCCTCGAGACTCAGCGCCGCCGAGATCAGCGCTGCCAGGGGATCGGCCGCGACCCGCCGGTCTTCCACCGCGGCGAGCGCCAGGCGCAGGACCTGGTGTTCGCCAGCGAGGAACAGCGAAACGGCGTGTGCGCGCAGCAGTTCGCCGACCTGGCCGGGATCGCCCGCGTGGACGCTGTGCAGCAGGGCAGCCGCGGGCCGGTCGTGGTCAGCGAACCAGCGCGCAGCCGTCGCGTGCAGAGACCGCGCGCGGTCCGGAGCGCGCCGCTGCAGTTCCGCCCGCAGGTAGGTACGCAGCAACGGCGTGACGCGGCGGTGCGGCGGACTGCCGCCGGAGTCGACCGCCCGGACGGACGGCCCGCTCAGCTCGTGGAGCATCGCCTCCGCGTCGGCCCGCCCGCACAGCACCGGAGCGAGCCCCGGCGGGACGTCGTCGCAGACGCTGATCGTCCGCAGCAGTTCCCGCTGCGCCGCCGAAAGCGGGGCGAGGACCTCGTCGGTCAGGTAGGCGAGCGTGGCGCTGTCGCGGCCGGTGTCGAAGTCCCACAGGCTGCCGTGCCGGGCCGCGGACGCCGCCGCGAGGCGCAGCCCGGCAGGCCAGCCCCCGGTCCGGTCGACCAGCGGCGCGACCTCGTGCCGGGGGATCGCCGCGTCCGTCGTGGCGAACAGCGTTTCCGCCTCCCCGGCGGTGAACCGCAGCGGCTCGGCCCCGATTTCGACGAGCCGGTCCGCGAGCCGCGCCCGGCCCAGCGGCAACGGGGGTTCCCGGCGGCTCGAAATCGCGAGGCACAGTCCCGCGGGCTGGTGGCGCATCAGCGTCCGCAACCCGCGCCACGGCTCGGGCGAGGTGATCTCGTGCGCGCTGTCGAGCACGAGCACGACGGGCTCGCTCAGCGCGTCGAGCGCGTCGGCTAGCTCGGCCAGGAACGCGAGATCGGTGCTCGGGGACTCGGGCACCGCCAGGAACCGCACCGGATCGCCGTCCGGGAACCGGCCGCTGCGGCTGAGCGCTTCGAGGACCGCGGACCAGAAAAGCCGGTCGTCGTTGTCGTCGGCGTCCGCGGACAGCCAGGCGACCGCCCCTCGTCCCCGGCGGCGCGCCCAGTCGGCCAGCAGCACGGTCTTGCCGAACCCGGCGGGGGCCCCGACGAACACGATGGCGGCCTCGGCCGCGCGGTCGAGGACAGCGAGCAGCCGCGGCCGCGAGACGAGGTCCGCGGGCGGGCCGGGAACGGCGACTTTGGTTCTCGGCACTTGTCTTCGGAGCGAGACGTCGGGGCGTCGGCGCATGCGCAATTCTCCTTCGCGGTCGGTTCCGGGCGATTCCGGCGGATTTTGCCAGGCGCCGAGAGCGGCTCATCCGCTGCGGGCGAGGAAAACGGCGTCCGGCGGCAGAATCGTGGGGCGGGTGAAAATACGCGGGAATTCCCCGGGCGGTCGTCCGCGATTCGCCTGCACGCAGTTCTTCTGGCTCGGGCCGGGCGAGGTCGTGGTGCTCGACCTGGTGCGGACGGGCTCGGTCAGCGCCGGGACAGCGGTGCTCGGGCTGACCGTGGCGCTCGCCTCGCTGGTCTCGCCCGCCCGGATCCGGGCGGGCATCCGCGCCGCCGCGGACCTGGTCGCACGGCTGGTCTTCCTGCCGCCGCACGGCTGGTCGGCGTTCGTGGTGCTGCTCGATCTGGCTGTCGTCGGCTTCGCGTGGCACGCGTCCGGGCGGGACGGGGGCCGCCGGTGAGCGCGCCCGCGGTCCCGGGTATCCGAGCGCGCGTGAATTACGTTTTCCGCGGCTGTGGCGCCATTCCGGGAGGAGCCGCCGAAAGCGCGGCCGATTTCCGGGACGTGCTCGTGGTCCCCGTTCCGCCGGAAACGATTGTGTTCGGCACCGTCGCCGATCCCGGCGACCTTCCGCGAATCCTGCGCCGGCTCGAATCGCTCGGGATGCACGTCGAATCCGTCCATCGGGTCCGCGAACTCCCCCGGACGGAGCACCGCGCGCTCGGGTGAGGCGGTCCGTCACGACCCGGCCGCCGCGACGCGGCCGAGCCGGATCGCCCGCCGCAGCGCGGCGTGGTCGCGTTCGTTCTGGTCGGCGCAGGCGATCGAGAATTCCCGGACGGCCTCGGCGAAACCCGAGCCGGAGCCGAGGTACGCGGCGATCGCGAGCGCGTCGCCGGTGCGCGCGTGCGCCTTGGCCACCGTCCACCCGCACAGCCGGGCGTTGGCCCGCAGGACGTCCGGGGTCATCGTCGCGACGTCGCCGCAACTCCGGTCGTGGCGCAGCCCGCGGACGTGGAAGTCGCGGGCCGGACCGTCGAAACCGGGGGAGCGGGCCCAGCCGAGAAAGACGTCGCCCGTTGCTTGGATCAGCCGTTGCCCGGTGACCACCCGCCTTCCGGGACTGTCCAGCGTGGAGGCGCCGGTGCACTCTTGCAACACTGACGGCCGGGCTTCCTTCAGCTGCAGGAGAAGCGGGTCTCCGGTGTCCGTCCGGACGAGCAGGGCGACCCAGCATCGGGCACCGGAACCGCTCGGGCCCGGCACTGTGCGCGCGGCGTCGGCCAGCCGGTAACGGTCCAGCACGGCCCGTCGCGCCGGGCCGAGTGTGCGCCGGTAGCACCTGAGCACGGCGCAGAGGCGATCAGCGAGTGTCTCCGGATCGCTGTCCCCGCCGATGCGGCCAGCCGCGAGCGCCCATGGCGCGCGGGCGGCGAGTTTCACCGCGCCGTCGCGGATTTCGGTGTGCCGGAACGGGTCGGCGGCGCGTCGACCGGCGGGGCCGAGGCGATGTGCCGCGACCGTGCGCAGCGTCCTGGGGTCCGGAGGGGCGAAGAAGATCTCGAGCGGGGTGCGGCGCGCGAAGTCGTGCATGGCCAGCCGGTACGACTCGACCGCGGCCAGCACCGTGCGCCTGCGCTGCGCGGCGGGGTGCCCGATCTCCCGGCCGGTGACCTCGAAGCTCGTGGCGAGCCGTTTGACGTCCCATTCCCAGGGCGCGCGCAGGGTCTCGTCGAAATCGGCGAAGTCGAAGACCAGCCTGCGGCCCTGCGCGGCGAACAGGCCGAAATTGGCCAGCTGGGCGTCTCCGCAGGCCTGGACCGCGAACCCGGTCCGCGGCGTGGCGGCGAGATCCGCCGCGGCGGGCAGCGCGGCGCCGCGGAAGTACGCGAGCGGCGAGGCGGCCAGCCGGGTGTAGCGCAGGGGCAGCAGTTCCGGGACCCGGCCGGAATCCTGGCGCGCCAGCAGGGCGAGGGGATCGGCGCGCAGGACGGTGCTCGGGAACTCCGCGTGGCGGGCGGCGGGCACGGTGAGGCGCGCGGCACGGGCGCGGGCGATCCGCACGGTGGTGTCCTTGTCGGTGAAGGGCATGGCACGGATCCTCGGCCCGGCGACCGGACGGCGGCGTCGCCCGCCGGGGGTGAAGCGAGGTCATCCGAGGCGGGTGACGACGGAACGCGGGTGCGCCCGCAGAGTGGCGGTGGAGGTGCGGTCCGCCTCCGGCGGGAGACCGCGGCGACGTTCGGGGGCGCCGCCGCGGTCTCGCTTGCGCCGCAACGGCGTTCGCCCGTGCTGCCGAGCACAATGGACCGAACGGACGCGAGCGGGCCCTCGCCGAACAGTTCGGCGAGGGCCCGTTCGCGTGCGGGCTAGAGCTGCCCGTGCTCCGGGGATTCCCCGAAAGCGGCGCGCAGCCGGGCTTCCTCCTCGTCGGACAGATTGGTCGTCAGCAGCGAGGCTCCGGTTTCCTTGAACGGCTCGGCGACCCGGTCCAGCACCGCGTTGTCCGACATGACGAACAGCGCCGACGTGCCGGGCGTGACCTGGGTCCGGACGGTGTCGACGAACTCCTCGTCGATCCCGACGTGCCGCAGCGATCCGGTCAGCGCGCCGATCGCCGCGCCGACGGCCGCGCCCAGCAGCGGGACGAGGAAGATCAGGCCGAACAGCAGGCCCCAGAACGTCCCGCCCAGCGCGCCGGCCCCGGCCAGCGAGCCGAGTTCCTTGGTCTTCGGCTTCTTCCGGCCCTCGGGCCAGCTCACGCGCGCCGCGTCGGTGATCGAGATCAGCTGCTGCTTCTGCAGCCGCTGAAGCAGATCCAGTGCGTTATCCGCGCCGTCGACGGTCGGGAACCTCCATACGGTCAACGTGGCCATGACGTCTCCTCGCTCCGGGATCGGTGGTCCGCCGCACTGTTTCCCGTCCTGGCGGCCGCGGCTTCGCCCGCTCCGGGTGAAAGCCCGGGACGCCGCGAGCCCCTGATCTCACCTGGCGCGGGCGAGGCCCGGCGGCGCGGGGGCCGACCATGATCGCCCGGGTCCGCAGCCCGTCGACGAACGAGGAAGAGAACCCATGACCGAACGCATGCACCCGCCCGCCGGAAACGTCGGAGCCCGGCCGCCGTTCCCGCCGGAGCGGGCCGTCTCCCGGACGCGCCGGGCCGGCTGGATCTGGTTCGCCGGGACGATCACCGTCCTCGCCGGACTCTTCACCGCGGTGGAAGGCCTGGTCGCGCTGGTCGACCGGCACTACTACGCGGTCGGCCCGTCCGGCCTGCTCGTCTTCTCCCTGACCGGCTGGGGCTGGGTCCACCTGATCGTCGGCGTCCTCGTGGTGCTGACCGGGATCGCGCTGTTCACCGGCGCGCAGTGGGCCCGGGTCTGCACCGTCGCGCTCGCCGGCTTCAACGCGTTGGCGCAATTGGCCTTCCTGTCCGCGTACCCGTTCTGGGGCGCGATCGTGATCGCTCTCGACGTCCTGGTGATCTGGGCCGTCATCGTGCACGGCGACGAGGCGGCCGCCGAAATCTGGTGACCCGGCGGCCCGGTTCCCGGTGCTCAGTACAGTCGTGGCCCCCGCCCGTCGACCGCGGGAGCCGGGGGCGCACTCTCCCGACAGCCGAGAGGTCCGACGTGCCCGCTCGAACGACGCCCCGGTCCCGGCCGGTCCCCGGCGCGAAGGTCGCGGTGCCGCGCCTGCCGGGGATCTTCGTCCCCCGTCCCCGGCTGGACGTGCTGTTCTACCGCGCCGCCGTGCGGCCGGTCACCGTGGTCCGGGCCCCGGCCGGGGCGGGCAAGACCACGGCGCTGGCCGCCTGGGCCGGGGTCGGCCGCGCGGTGGCCTGGGTGTCGCTCGACGAGGACGACAACGACGAGAGCCGGCTGTGGGGGGCGATTCTCGACGCGTTGCGGCGGGATTGCGCGGAGGACAGCGCGCTGCACCGGTTGCGCCCGCCGCCGCCCGGGCGGCGGCGGGCGTTCCTGGCCGACCTCGACGACGTGCTCGCCGGGCAGAACGGGCCGGTGCGGCTGATCCTGGACGACCTGCAGGAGATCCGCCGCCCGGAGCCGCTGGAAGCGCTCGCGGCACTGGCCCGCCACCTGCCGCCCGCGCTGCGCCTGGTGCTGTCCACCCGGGTCGAGCCGCCGCTGCGGCTGGTCCGGCTGCAGTTCGAAGACGTGCTGTCCCGGGTGGACGCGGCCGAACTCCGGTTCACCGCCGCGGAGACGGGGAGCCTGCTGCGGGCCGCCGGAGCTTCGGTGGACGACGAGTGCGTCCGGGAGCTCACCGAACGCACCGCGGGCTGGGCCGCGGCGCTCGGCTGGACGGCGGTTTCGGTGCGCGGGGCGGAGGACGCCGCGGTCGACTCCGTCACCGGCGACGATCGTGCCGTGGCGCGGTTCTTCTCCGACGAAGTGCTCGCACACCTGCCCTCGGCCACGACGGATCTGTTGCTGTGCCTCAGCATCTGTGACGCGGTCTCGGCGACCCTCGCGGTCCGTTTGTCCGGCCGTCGAGACGCGGGCGCGCGATTGGACGAACTCGAGCGCTCGTGGGGCCTGGTCACGCGCACACCGGCCGACACCTACCGGTTCTTCCCGCTGCTGCGCGGCTTCCTGCAAGCCGAACTGGCGCGGCGGGACCCGTCGCGGGTGTCGCGGCTGCACGGGATCGCCGCGCGGTGGCACGCTGGCGAAGGACGGTTCGGGGAGGCGCTCGGGCACGCGGTCGCCGGACAGGACCGGGAGTACGTCCTGGTGCTGGCCCGGGAGCGAGCCGTGCGTCAGGTGCTTGCCGGAGACGGGGGACCGGTGCGTGCCGCGCTCGATTTCCTCGGCAGCGCGACGGTCGCCGCGAACCCGCCGCTGCGGTTGGCGTCCGCGCTCGAGAACATCCAAGGCGGACGGCTCGCCGAAGCGGAGTCCGACCTCGGCGACGAGGGCGGTGGCGACTGGTGGCCGCTCGCCGTCCGGCACCTGGCCGCGATCAAGGGAAACCGCTTGGCCGGAGCAGAACCTCCCGCAGCGCGGCACCCGGCGTTCGACGCCTGGTCCCATCTCGATCGCGCGTGGCGTTCGCTGCACCGAGGCGCGCGCCGCCACGCGGGCACACAGGCGCAGGAGGCGTTGCGCCTGGCGAGCGGCGAGCGGCTGGACCACCTCGTGCTGCACAGCAGGCTCGCACTGGCGGTCGCCAGCGCTGTCGGCGGGAAGCACCCCACGATGCGCCGAGCGTGCACCGGGGCGCTCGCGGTCGCACGTCGACACGAGTGGCAACGCGCTCCGGGAGTCGCCGAGTGCCGCCTATTGCTGGCCTACGACGAACTGATGCGCGCTGAACCGGCTGCTGCGGCTCGGGAACTGGCCCAGGCGACCGCTGTGCCTGGTTCAGCGCCGTTGCTGGTGCCGTTGCGTGAGTTCTTCGAAGGCGTCGCACGTTTCGACGACGGGGGCCGGACGGCGGGTTCTCAACTCATGCGCGCGGCGCGTCGGCAGCTCGCGGGTTTGGACCTGCCCCGAGAACTCGTCGGGGTGTGCGCGGTCGCCGAGCAACACGCCGCGCTCGCTCTCGGCGAAGCGTTGCACGCGACGGAAGTCCTTGCCTGGGCACAGGAACAGCTGTCGGGCAGCGGCGAACTGGCTGTCCTGCGGATCCGCGCCCACCTCGCCGCGGACGAAACCGGTGCGGCCGAAGCCGTGCTGTGCGAAACGGCGTCGGCGATCGCGCTGCTGCCCGCCACCCCGGTCGACCGCTGCCTGGCCGAAACCGCGCTCGGCCTGCGCTCGCACCGCCGGACCAAAGCCCTCCAAGCCCTCGACCAGGCTCTCGCGATCGCCCGGCCGAACGGGCTGGTGCGGCCGTTCGCACTCGCCGAGCCGCCGGTCCGGGACCTGCTGATCGGGCACTCCGGCGGCTTCGGCTCGCTCGACCGCTTCGCGCAGACTGTCCGCGGCAGGCTCGTCCCGCACGCTCCGCCCAGCGACCTGACCGACCGGGAGCAGGTGGTACTGCAGCGCTTGCCGTCGCAGCGTTCGCTGGACGAGATCGCGTCCGACCTCACCGTCTCGGTCAACACGGTGAAAACCCACGTGCGTGCCATCTACGGCAAGCTCGGCGTGAACAACCGGCGCTCGGCCGTGGTCGTCGCCCGGCGGCACGGCCTGACCTGACGCCGGTCAGCCGTCGTCGCGGCGCGGAGCCGACAACAGAGCCTCTGCCCAGCGGGCCCGCGGATCGACGTCCACCAGCAGCGCCTTGGCCAGCAGCGTGGCCGGCACGGCGAGGACCGCGCCGAGCGGGCCGAGCAGCCAGGTCCAGAACACCAGCGCCAGCACGGTGACCACAGTGGACAGTCCGACCGAGCCCGCCACGAACCGGGGCTGGATCAGCGACTGCACCACGAAATTCAGCACGAGGTAGACGGCGAGCACGATGGTCAAGCCGCGCCAGCCGTGGTCGAGAAGCGCGATCACCGCGGGCGGGGCCACCCCGATCACGAACCCGACGTTGGGGATATAGTTGGTGACAAAGGAAAGCAATCCCCACAGTATCGCACCCGGAACGCCGATCAGCGCCAGCGCGGCCGTGTCGAGCGCCGCCACGAGGCCGCCGAACACCGTCGTCACGAGCAGATACCGCCGCGTGCTCGTGACGAACCCGCGCAATGCCGCGGAAATCCACGGCCGGTCGCGGGCGATGCGGCGGAGGCGTTGCCCCGCCCAGGCCGTTTCCGCGCTCAGGAACAGCAAAAGGCTGAAGAGGAACGCGAGATTCGTGACCAGCTTGCCCGCGCTCGCGAGCAGCGAGCCGGCCAGCTGGACGAGTTTTCCAGTGTCGACGGAGGAAAGCATGCCGCGCACCTGCGCTTCGCCGATCCCGAGCGTGGCCAGTCCATGGTGCAGCAGTTCGTCGACCCGCCCGGCGTAGCTGGGGGCCAGCGCGGACAACTGCGCGACAGACACCACTACGACGAGGAAGAAAACCAGCAGGACCGCGTAGACGGCGACAACCAGCACCGTGACGGTCAGCCAGCGCGGCAATCCCTTGCCCCGCAACCAGGTTCGTACCGGATCGAGGGTGATGACCACGACCAGCGCGAGGAACACCGGCGCGACGAGCCAGGCGATGGCTCGCACCCCGGCGAGCACGACCGTCGCGGAGGCCGCGCCGAGCAGCACGACGAGCGCGCGGGGGAGCGGGGTTTTGTTCGCTTCGCACTCGGGCAGGACCGGTTGCGTTCTCTCGGCTCTTGGGTCAGCGACGGTGCGATGTGCCCGCCTGGACTTGCGGAATCGGCGAGCCGGGAAATCGGTGAACGACGCTCGCACCATGCGAATCCCTCCCGAAGCAGGCGGCGGATCTCACTGAGGTTCCCAGCAGCGCGCCGGGGTCTCGCGCCGCGCGGCTGGCCTGGTGCGCGATGCGGAGGTCCGTGAGGGGAACCCTGAAGGAATCAGAGTCCCTCAGGGTTCCCCTCACGGACCTCGCCCGGGGCGTCGTCGGTCAGTTACCGCACGAGCC
>NZ_JBEXMH010000046.1:0-82362 GCF_040610415.1 Amycolatopsis sp. NPDC004079
CCACCAGTCCTACCGGGAGCTCACCCAACCTCAGGGCATCACCACGCCAACCACCCCATCCAGTTCTCAGACGCCCTCTCAGGGTTCCCCTCACGTACCGCGGAGGCGTATTAGCGTCAGCCGACTGCGGCGAGTGCGCCTGGTTCCTCCGCGGCCGCCTGCCGGGCGTAGCGGCGCGCCATCGCCGCGCACACGATCAGCTGAATCTGGTGGAACAGCATCAGCGGCAGCACGATCAGCCCGACCTCGGCGTGCCCGAACAGCACCGTCGCCATCGGGAGGCCGCTCGCGAGGCTCTTCTTCGAACCGCAGAACATGATCGTGATCCGGTCGGCGCGGTCGAACCCGAGCAGCCTCGCGCCGCCGCTGGTCGCGCCGAGCACGGCCGCCAGCAGGACGCAGCAGACCGCGACGAGCGCGAGCAGCGGGCCGACGTCCAGCTGGTGCCAGATGCCCTCGGTCATGCCCTCGCTGAACGCGGTGTACACCACCAGCAGGATCGAACCGCGGTCGACGATCTTCAGCGGCGCGGAATGCCGCTGCACCCAGCCGCCGATCCAGCGGCGCGCGAGCTGGCCGGCGACGAACGGCACCAGCAGCTGCAGCACGATGTCCAGCACCGCCGAACCGCTCACGCCCGGGCCGTCGGTGGCCAGCAGCAGCGCGACGAGCAGCGGCGTCAGCACGATGCCCAGCAGGTTGGACAGCGACGCGCTGCAGATCGCCGCCGCGACGTTGCCCTTCGCGATCGAGGTGAACGCGATCGACGACTGGACGGTCGACGGCAGCAGGCAGAGGAACAGCACGCCGGTGTACAGCGGCGACGTCAGCAGCCCGGGGGAGAGGAACGACGCGGCGAGCCCCAGCAGCGGGAAAAGCACGAAAGTGGCGCAGAGCACCGTGACGTGCAACCGCCAGTGCCGCATCCCCTCGACCGCTTCCTGACTGGAAAGCCTTGCGCCGTAAAGGAAGAACAACATCCCGACGGCGATCTTGGTCGCCACGCCGAACCCGGTCGCCACCGCGCCGGACGCCGGCAGCAGCGAGGCGATGCCCACGGTGACGAGGATCAGGGCGATGAAGGGGTCGATCCGCAGCTTGGCGAGCAAGGCCGAGACGGGGCGGGCGAACGAAGCGAGCACGGTGGATCTCCTTTCCCAGCCATTCTCTCGTCGCCGTCGGTCATTCGGAACCCCGATGACCGTACTGACTGCCATTGCGAAAGCCGATAAGATGTGACGCATGCTGGATCCGCGGCTGTGCCGTTCTTTCCTTGCTGTGGCGGAAACTCGCAGCTTCACCGCGGCGGCGAGGCGTTTGGGTGTGGGGCAGCCCACAATCAGCCAGCACATCCGGCGGCTCGAGTCCGAGGCCGGCGGATTGCTGTTCGCCCGGGACACGCACGCGGTCGACCTGACCGCGCGCGGACAGGCGATGCTCGGGTTCGCCCAGACCATTGTGGACACCGAGGACCGCGCGGCCCGGCATTTCCGCGGCGCGCAGGTGCGCGGCCGGGTCCGGTTCGGCGTGTCCGAGGACTTCGCGCTCGGCGAGCTGCCGGAAATCCTGCGGCGGCTGCGGGAAAGCCATCCGCTGGTGGACGTGGAACTGCACGTGGAACTGTCCGATGTGCTCGCCCGCCGCATCGCCGACGGCCGCCTCGACCTGGTGCTCGGCAAACGCCGCCCAGGCGCGCCCGGCCCCGGACGGCTGCTGCGGCGGGAACCGCTGGTGTGGATCGGCTCGGCGGCGACGGACCTCACACCCGGCCAGCCGGTGCCGCTGGTGCAGTACCCGATGCCGTCGGTCACCCGGCAGCTGGCGGTGGAAACGCTGGAACGCGCGGGCCTGGAATGGCGGGCGGCCTGCCTGACCTCGAGCCTGACCGGCCTGCGCGCGGCGGCGGCCGCCGGGCTCGGGATCACGGTGCACGCGCGGAGCCTGGTGCCGTCCGATCTGGTCGAATTGCCTGCCGAACTCGGCCTTCCGGACCCCGGTGACGTCGATTTCATCCTGCTGTCGAAAGACGGCGGCGAAGGCCCGGCGGCGGCACTGGCGGAGTTCGTGGTGGCGCGGATCGGGTCAGCGACGTCGTCGTTCGAGGGCTGACCGAAGCCGCAACAACGCCCGGTGCTGCGCCACGCGGACCGCGCCCGGCGTCGAGCTGACCGCTTCAGCCGCCTCCTCCGCGGAGAGCCCGACGACAACCCGCAGCAACACAATCTCCCGCTGCCGCTCCGGCAACAGCCGCAGCAACCGAGCCAGATGCCGATTCAGCTCAGCCCGCAACGCCCGTTCCTCCGGCCCGTCGGCAAGGTCAACCGCCTCCGGCAACTCCGCCATGGCGTCAGTCCGGTTACGCGCGTGCGCCCGATGCGCGTCAGCCACCTTGTGCTGCGCGATCCCGTAAACGAAAGCGAGGAACGGCCGCCCCTGGTGCCGATAGCCGGGCAGCGCGGTCAGCAACGCCAGGCAGACTTCCTGCGCCACATCGTCCGCCGACGAATACGCGTCGGCTCCGCCTAACCGCGCCCGGCAGTAGCGCACGATCAGCGGCTGCACTGAGGCGAGCAGGTCCTGCGCCGCGTCCGGATCGCCTTCGACTGCGGCGCGCACCGGGCCGTCGAAGCTGAAGCGGCCTGCCGGTACTCGTGGTGCGGCCAAGGCGGTCGCCTCGGTTTTCACCCGGGTCAACGCTTCTTCGACGTCTAGCGCCGAGCGCAGCGCGCCGACCAGTGCGGCGTCGGCCTCGCGCAGTGCGGTCATGAGGGCCTCCTCGCGCTCGGCCGGGCCGAGCCGGTGTTTCAGCCGTTCCCGGGCGTGCCGCAGGTTCGAGCGGACTGTGGTGCCCGCCATGCCGAGCGCTGCCGCGATCGCGGCGGGGGAGAACCCGTCGAGCGACCACGTCAGCACCGTGCGCTGGGTTTCCGGCAGCGTCGAGAGCAGTTCGACCCCGCGCGCGTTCCGCTCCACGACCGCGGCCAGCCGGTCGCCCGGCGGCTCCGCGGACGGGGCGCCGCCGTCGAACCACGTCTGCTCGGCGGCGAGCCGGACGGCGGTCAGCCGCACCGCCACGCGCGGGTCGCCCGGCGGCGGCCACGTCCCGGTTTCCTGGACGAACGCCTCCACCGCCACCTCGCGCGCGGTGCCCGGCCCGAGCCCGCCCGCGCACAGGAACGCCACGAGGCGAGGGAAATCGCCCCGGAAAAAGCCGTCGAACCCCGCCACGCGCACCCCCTCCCGAACCCGGACCCTGTCGAACAGGTGCGGTGGCGCGCCCGTGGGATGTAACGATCCGGTCACGGAAATGTGGTTAAGGGCGGGACGGGTGGGTACCTGCATCGAACGGGCAGTTCGCCCGAGACGGCGGCGGAAGGGGGAAACGGTGCGCGGAAAAGGAAATCCCGGACTCTTCGGCGTCGCCGGACGGCGGACGAGGGGGCCGTAGCACGCCCGGCGGCAACCGCGTCCGCGATGTGAGCTGAATCGAAATTTCGCGCGCGGACGGTGATCGGTGGTAACTTGGAAAGCCGGTCGTCCGCCGGGTCCTTTGCGGCCCGGGGCGGTTCGGCCGAAAAGCCCACCGAACACCCTCCGAAGGCATGGCTTGCCCGTGCGCGCGGAGAAGTCGGTTGACCACGGTTCGACAATGAGGACAGGAGGTGAAAAGCAACAATGGAACTCACGGCCACCAGCTGGCTCGCCCGCGCGGCGTGCCAGGACGAGGACCCGGAACTGTTCTTCCCGATTTCCGACATGGGTCCGGGGGCGCAGCAGGTCGCGAAGGCCAAGGCGGTCTGCGCGCGATGCCCGGTCCGCGCGGAATGCCTTTCCTATGCTCTCGACAACGGTCTCGGCAACGGGATCTTCGGGGGAACCACCGAGCTGGAGCGCCGGAAGCTGGTGCGAACCGGCTCCGCCGCCGCACGGCATCGAGTCGCCTGACCGCGAGCCGGTGACCATTTCCCGGCGGCGAGGGCGCTAGCAGTTTCCCCCACCACAACCGGCACGAAGCCCGGAACTCGGTGGTTGCGCCCGGGCGGCGATCGCATCAGCGGTCGCCGCCCGGGCGTTTTTTATTGCCGATCCGGCCGGAAGCAGGTGCGAACCGGTCAGCCGCCGATCCGCCCGAGGCGACCGGTTTCCGCCGTGGCGGTAGCCGGATCGGCAATCGTCGGCACAGTTTCTTCGAACGTTTCGGCGAGTCCGTACGGCGCCAATGCCGCCGTTTCGAACGCGGCCATCGCCGTGACCAGTCCGTTTCGCACGGTGAGCACGCAGACGCCGAAAGCGCGATAAACCGATTCGCCGGGCCGGCGCAGATATCCGGCGACGGCGGGCTGCCGGTTCGCCCGTACCGGCACCATCCGGAAACTGCCCCGGTAGTACGGCGAGGCGGGATCGAAACTCGGCCCGAGCGCGCCGAGAATCCGATCGCGACTGTCGAACCACAACGAGTACGGCGGCATCACCGCACGCGCGTCCTCGCTCAGCACCGCGGCCACGGCCCGCACGTCCGCCGATTCGTAGGCGGCGACGAACTTCCGCAGCAGTGCCGTTTCCTCGGCGGTCGTGCTGTCCGGAGCGGACCATTCGGCGCGCCGGGCGGGCAGCTTGGCGCGCAAGGTCTCCCTGCCCCGCTGCAGCGCGCTGTTCGCCGAGGCCACCGAAGTGCCCAGCAGTTCGGCAGTGTCCTTTGCGGACCAATCGAGCACGTCGCGAAGGATCAGCGCGGCGCGCTGCCGCGGCGGGAGCAACTGGATAGTGGCGAGGAACGCCAGTTCGATGGTTTCCCGTTCGACGACCGCGGCGCCGGTGTCGTCCGGCGCCGCGGGGTCGAGCAGCAGATCGGGAAACGGGCCGAGCCACGGCACGTCGAGCGCGGAGATCTGGCCCGCCGGGTCGGCCGCCGGACCCAGTTCGTCCGGCAGCGCGCGCCGCGGGCGGCGGGCGAGCGCGTCGAGGCAGACGTTCGTGGCGATCCGGTACAGCCACGTCCGCACGCTCGCCCGCCCGGCGAAGCCGCGGCGGCCTTTCCAGGCCCGGAGAAACGCCTCCTGGGTGAGGTCCTCGGCCTCCTCGAACGAACCGCTCATCCGGTAGCAGTGCACGCGGATCTCGCGCCGGTGCCGCATCAGGAGGGCGCTGAACTCCTCGTCGCTGGTCACCCGGGCAACGGTAGCTCGTGAGTGGCGATGCCGGTTCTAACCGGCGTCGCCACTCACGAGACCGCTTCGTCCGCGAGCCGTTCCAGGCCGCTCTTCGTCTTGAGCGGCACGTGCTTCAGGAACGCGACCGCGACCACCACGAGCAGCGCGATCGGCGCGCTGATCAGGAACAGATCGCTCGTCGCGACGCCGTAAGCGTCCCGGATCACCGCCACGACCGGAGCGGGCAGCTGCGCCAGGTCAGGCACCTTCCCGCCACTGCCGGACCCGCTGGCCGCGGCGGGCCCGAGCCCGTCGGCGATGAGCGTGCCGACCCGGCTGGCCAGCACCGCGCCGAGCGCGCTCACGCCGATCGACCCGCCGAGGCTGCGGAAGAACGACAGCGTCGAGGTCGCCGCGCCCAGGTCGGCGGCGGGCACGTCGTTCTGCGTCACCAGCACGAGGTTCTGGTTGAGCATGCCCACGCCGACGCCGAGCACCAGCATGAACAGGCTCAGCTCCAGCAGCGAGGTGTGCGCGTCGATCAGCCCGAGCAGGCCGAGCCCCGCCGCCATCAGCACCGCGCCGAGCAGCAGGAACGGCTTCCACTTGCCGGTGCGGCTGATCAGCTGGCCGGACACGGTCGACGACACCAGCAGCCCGAAGATCATCGGCAGGCTCATCAGCCCGGCCACCGTCGGCGATTTGCCGAGCGCCAGCTGGAAATACTGGGACAGGAACACGGTGCCGCCGAACATCGCGACGCCGACCAGGAAGCTCGCGACGGTGGCGAGCGTGACCGTGCGGTTGCGGAACAGCGCCAGCGGCACGACCGGCTCGCGCACCTTCGACTCCACCCACACCGCGAGCACCAGCACGAGCACGCCGGCGGGCACGAGCACCGAGGTCTGCCAGGAACCCCACTCGAAAGTCGAACCGGCCAGCGACGACCACACCAGCAGCGTCGAAACGCCGAGCATGATCAGGAACGCGCCGAGGTAGTCGACATGCACCTCGCGGCGCAGCGTCGGCAGATCCAAAGTGCGCTGCAGCAACAGGATCGCCGCGATCGCGAACGGCACGCCGAGGAAGAAGCACCAGCGCCAGCCGAGCCACGAGGTGTCCACCAGCACGCCGCCGATCAGCGGGCCCGCGACCGTGCCGACGGCGAAGACCGCGCCGAAGACGCCGGAGAACTTGCCCAGCTCGCGCGGCGAAACGATGGCCGCCATGATCACCTGCGCGAGCGCGGTGAGCCCGCCGCCGCCGATGCCCTGGGCGATCCGGCTGAGGATCAGGATGTCGATGTTCTGCGCGAACCCGGCCACCAGCGAGCCGACCACGAACAGCCCGAGCGAGAGCTGGATCAGCAGTTTCTTGTTGTACAGGTCGGAAAGCTTGCCCCAGAGCGGGACGGTCGCGGTCATCGCGAGCAGTTCGGTGGTGACGACCCAGGTGTAGGACGACTGGCTGCCGCCCAGCTCGGACACGATCCGCGGCAGGGCGTTCGCGACCACAGTGGACGCGAGGATGGCGACGAAAATGCCCATCATCAGGCCGGACATCGCCTGCAGCACTTGGCGGTGGCTCATCGCCGGGGAAGCCGCGGGCGGTTCCGCGGTGGACAGGGACATGACAGTCCTTTCCGGACTACGAAGGGTTTCAGCGAGGGTCGGGCAGGCCGGCGGCAGCGGTGGCGGCGGCCTCGTCGAAGATTTCGAGCAGCGGCTGGGCCCCGTCGCGGGCGGCCCAGCGGCTGAGCGAGGTGTTGAGCACTCCGCCGGCCACCGCGAGCAGCAGCGACGGGAACAGGTCGTTCTCCGCGTCGGTGCCGCTGCGCTGGGCGATCGCGGCGATCATCGGGTCGCGCGAGCCGGAGTTGAGCACGGTCGCCCGGATGAGCAGCGACGGATCGCCGTGGATGATGCGCAACCGGGTCAGCCATTCGTCGCGGTCCCGCTCGACGTCCGCGAGGTCCTCCCGGACGGTCGCGATGAACGCCGGAAAGGCGTCGATCCCGTCCGGCTGCGCCACGAACCGGGCGATCGTCTGCGCGGCCCGCTCCGCGTGGTCGGCATACGCGAGGAGCACGGCGTCTTCTTTGACCGCGAAGTAGTTGAAGAACGTGCGCGCGGACACGCCTGCTTCGGCGGCGATGTCGTCGACGGTGACCTGGTCCAGACCACGCTCGTCGATCAGCCGAAGCGCCGCGAGAGCGATGGTGCGGTGGGTTTCGAGCTTCTTGCGCTCGCGAAGGCCGGGAGTGGGCACGGGATCAGCGTAGCGAGATCTTGCAGAGTCTGCAAAGTTGCAGTTTGTGAATCAGGGCACCTCGTGCCGGGCGCAGGGGTAGGCGGGGAGGTCGACGGCTTCCGCGGGCGGGCTGGCGAACCGGGCCGTGACGCGGCTGATCCCGGGGCGGGCGGCGAGGCCGGCGACGGTGGTGAGGAGCCGGATGCCGGCGCGGGTTTTCGGGGCGGCCAGCCGCGGTGCGAACCAGGAGACGCGCTGGGCCTGGGCGACGTAGGGCCGCATGATGGTTTCGTAGCAGCGGAAGGCGTCGTGGTGGGCCGAGTGGCGGCTGAGTTCGCCGGCGAGGACGTAAGCGCCGACGAGGGCGAGGCTGGTGCCCATGCCGCTGAGCGGGGAGGCGCAGTAAGCGGCGTCGCCGACGGCGGCGATCCGGCCGCGCGACCAGTGCTCCAGGCGCAGCTGCCCGACGGATTCGAAGTAGAAGTCCGGGGAATCGCCCATCGCCTCGAGCACGCGCGGGGCTTCCCAGCCGGCGTCGGCGTAGTGGCGGCGCAGAAAATCCTGCTGTGCCGGGGCTTGCAGCCGGTCGAGCCCGGGACGCGGGTGCAGGAAGGACAGCGTGGCGCGGGTGGTGCCCTGGTTGTCGGGGCGCAGGAGGACGACGCGGCGGCCGGGGACGTTGTGCCAGCGGGCCCAGCGGCCGTCGGATTCGGTGCGGGGAATGGTGAAGTACGCGGTGTAGAGGCCGAACGACCGGACGCGGGCGAGGCCGGCGAAGACGAGGTCCCGGGTGCGCGAGCGGAAGCCGTCGGCGAGGACGACGAGGTCGAACCGCTGATCGGGGCCGGTGCGGAAGGTGACGTCCACGCCGTCGCCGGTGTCGGACAGGCCGGTGATCTCGTCGCCGAAGACGTACCGGGTGTCGTCGCGCGTGTGCCGGTAAAGCAGGTCGGCGAGTTCGCCGCGCAGGAGCTCCAGTTCGGTGACGAACCCGTCGCCGTCGAGGGCGTCGCTGCCGAAGGACGCGCGGACCCGGCCGCGGTCGTCGACGAAACGCAGTCCCTCCTCGTGCGTGCCGCGGTCGCGGGCGGCCTGTTCGAGGCCCATGCGTTCGATGACGGTGCGGCCGGCGCCGCGTAGGTCGACGGTCTGCCCGCCGAGCCGAAGCTCCGGCGCGCGCTCGACCACGGTCGCGGTCATGCCGTGCCGGTGGAGCCAGTAGGCAAGCGCGGGTCCGGCGATGCTGGCGCCGGAGATCAAAACGTTTCGGGACAAGGGATCCTCCCCTTAAGAAGTGGTGCGGGCGGCCGGGGCGGCGCTCTCCGGGGTCGTGGTTTCGTCGGGACGGGCGCGACGGGGGAACAGCGGTGAGATGAGCAGGAACAGGGCGATGACGATCGCCTGGACCACGAGGGCGTCGCGGAAGCTTTCGGTGACCTGGCCGGTGAGTGCACCAGCGAAGAACACCGTGCTGAACACCGCGACGCCGACCGAACCGCCGATCGACTGGACCGCGGACAGAACGCCGGAGGCGGAGCCGACCTCGTCGTCGGCGACGGCGCCGAGCACGGTGTTGAACACCGCGGCGATCACGATGCCCGCGCCGATGCCGGCGACGGCGCTGCCGGGCACGATCTGCCAGATCGTGAAACCGGTGGTGTCGGCGAGGGAAAGCCACAGCCAGGCGATCCCGGCGAACTGGACGACGGCCCCGGCTTGGAGCACGCGGCGGCCGAGTTTGGCGGCGAGCAGCCCGCCGCTGATGGTGCCGCCGACGGCGGTGCCCAGCGCGACCGGGAGGTTGCCCAGCCCGGCCTGTCCGGCGGTGAAGCCGTGGCCGAGCTGCAGGAAGAACGTGAGTACCAGCTGGGTGCCGATCAGCCCGCCGAAGAACAGCGCGACCGCGACCAGCCCGACGGTGAACGCGGACTTGCCGAACAGGCTCGGGGTGACCAGCGGCGTCCGGCCCTGGCGCACGGTGCGGCGTTGCCACAGCGCGAATCCCGCGTAGCCGATCGCCGCGGCGGACAGCGACAGCCACGTCCACAGGGGCCACCCCGAGGACTGTCCCTCGTTGAGCGGGAGAACCAGCAAGGCCGAGGCGGTGGCGACGAGGACGGCCCCGACAACGTCCACGCGCAACGTCCTGGTTCCGCTGCCGCGAGGCACCAGCCGCCAGGCCAGCGCCCATGCGGCGAGGCCGACCGGGACGTTGACCAGGAACACCAGCCGCCAGCCGAGGCCGAACAGGTCCCAGTCGACCAGTGCGCCGCCCAGCACCGGGCCGAGCACGCCGCCGAGACCGAGCACCGGACCGAACACGGCGAGAGCTTTCGTGAGCTGCCGGGGAGCGAGGTTGTCGCGCAGAATGCCGAGGCCCTGCGGCAGCATCATCGCCCCGGCCACACCCTGGACCAGCCGGAAAGCGATCAGCGGGCCGACGCCCGGCGCGGCCGCGCACAGCAGCGACGCGAGCGCGAAGGCGGCGAGTCCGGCCAGGAACACGGGACGGCGGCCGTAGCGGTCGCCGAGCCGCCCGCCCAGCACGAGGCCCGCGCCGAGCGTCAGGGCGTAGCCGCCGATGACCCACTGCAGCCCGACCGGGCTCGTCCCCAGCGACCGCTCCAGCGACGGCCCCGCCACGTTGACGATCGTCGAGTCGAGCAAGTCCATCAACTCGACCACGAGCACGGCGGCCAGCAGCCACCCCATCGCCCGCGGCGCGGCATTCTTCTCGGGTACGGACACGGTTCTCTCCGAATTCTGGTGCTGGCGCTCGTTTTCCGGGCGCGTTCGTACGCCGGGCGGGCATTGGTGCGGAACGAACGCGCCCGGTGGGGGCAGGTGGCGGTCAGCCCTGGGGGAAGGAATCCGCGGTGTCGGTGTAGATCCGCACGACCCCGGCCAGGAACGCCTTGACGACGTCCCGGTCGCCGGGGCGCAGCGCCTCGACGAGGCCCTCCACGCCGTGCAGCAGCGGGTGCAGGTGGCCGAAGAGCCGCTCCATCGACTCCGCGACCGGCTCGACCAGCACCTTGCGGCGATCGGTGGCGTGCGGGCGGCGGACGACGTGCCCGGCCCTCTCGAGCCGGTCCACGATGTGCGTGCTCGCCGCGGTCGAGACCCGCAGCCGGTCCGCCAGGTCCTTCGCCGTCAGCGGGCCGTCGGTGGCGAGGTGCTCCAGCGCCGCCAGGTCCGTGGCGTTGATCCCCAGCGCTCCGCTCAGCCGTTGTTCGATCACCCGCGTCAAGGTTCCTACCTCTTGCAGGCGCTCCATCACCGCGTTGCCCACGCCGGGGGATTCGGTTCGCCGCGAGCCGCGGGCTGAGGACGTCATGGGAAGAAGACTACTAGATAAGTAACTAACCAAGTTAGCGAAATGATGTGACGAGCGGCACCGGGTCGTCGAGAGCGGGTTCCGGGTCGGCCGCGGCAGCGACGGCGCAGCTGGCAGACTCACCGGTCGTGAGCGGAACGGTGCTGGTACTGGGCGGACGCAGCGAAATCGGGACGGCGGTGGCCGTCCGGCTGGCGCGCGGGGGTGCGAAGCGGTTCGTGCTCGCCGCGAGGCCGGGCGCGGACCTCGCGGCGCAGACCGCTGAACTGCGCGAGGCAGGCGCGGAGACCGTCGCGACTGAGGACTTCGACGCCGACGACCTCTCCGCACACCGCCCGCTGCTCGATCGCGTCATCAAGGAACACGGCCCGCTCGAGACGGTCGTGCTGGCTTTCGGCATTCTCGGAGACCAAGCCCGCGCGGAAACCGACGCCGCGCACGCCACCGCGATCGTGCACACCGATTACGTCGCCCAGGTGTCGGTGCTCACTCACACGGCGGAACTGTTGCGTACTCAGGGTTCCGGGAACCTGGTCGTCTTCTCGTCGGTCGCCGGGATTCGCGTGCGACGGGCGAATTACGTGTACGGCTCGGCGAAAGCCGGACTCGACGGGTTCGCTTCGGGCCTCTCCGACGCGCTGCACGGCACCGGCGTGCACCTGCTGCTCGTGCGGCCGGGTTTCGTGATCGGCCGGATGACCGAGGGAATGTCGCCCGCGCCGTTCTCCAGTACCGCCGATCAGGTTGCCGACGCGACTGTTTCCGCCTTGCGCCGCCGGCGTGAAGTGGTGTGGGTGCCGGGGCTGTTGCGCTTGGTGTTCGCGGCGATGCGGTTCGTGCCGCGCGCGGTGTGGCGGCGGATGCCGCGCTGAACTCCCTGTGCCCGAAGGGATACCGGCTGTCGCCGCGCGCTCGGCCGAACGGGCAGCATCACATCTTCGCGACAGGTTTCTCAGGCTATTCCCAGCTAACGCGGTGATCCTCGAACGCGGGGGTCGAAATCCGTCCCCGGGGAAGCGAGGAACCGGTCGTGCTGATCACGTCCCGGGGCCGCCGGATCGGCGGCCGGGCAGTGCTGGGGCTGGTGTCCACCCTGGTGCTGGGCGCCACCGGATTCGCGTGGTCGCAGTTGCACCGGCTGGACACCAGTCTCGTCACCGCCGACGTCATCCCGCCCTCGGCGCAGGTTCCGGACACTCCGGCCGGGGAACCGCTCACCGTCGCGCAGAACATCTTGTTGGTAGGTCTCGATTCCCGCACCAAACCGGACGGGACGCCGCTGTCTCAGAACGTGCTCGACGCGCTGCACGCGGGCAGCGGAGACGATGGCGGCAACACCACGGACACGATGATCGTGGTGCACGTCCCGGTCGGCGGGGCGGCGGCCACCGCGATCTCGATCCCACGCGATTCCTATGTGGACATTCCGGGTTACGGCAAGCACAAGATCAATTCGGCGTACAGTCGTGCCCGAGCCGATCAGCGGGGAAAGCTTGCCCAGCAAGGAATGAGCGGCCCGCAGCTGGAGGTGGCGGCCGACGCGGCCGGTGCGAAGTCGGCCATCGCCGCGGTGCAAAAGCTCACCGGGCTCACCATCAATCACTACGCCGCGGTCAATCTCTCCGGGTTCGCCGCGCTGAGCCAAGCGGTCGGTGGCGTCCAGGTGTGCCTGAAGGCGCCGGTGAACGATTCCTTCTCCGGAGCGAATTTCCCCGCCGGAGTGCAGACGATCTCCGGTACGCAGGCACTCGCCTTCGTGCGGCAGCGGCACGGCCTGCCGAACGGCGATCTGGACCGGATCGCGCGGCAGCAGGCGTTCATGTCGGCGATGGCGAAGACTGTCCTCGGCTCCGGCACCTTCACCGATCCCTCACGGCTTTCGTCCCTTGTGGACGGCTTGGAAGGTTCGGTCACCCTTGACCACGGCTGGAACCTGCTGAGCTTCGCCGAGCAATTGCACGGCCTCAGCTCGGGCGCGATCGCGTTCGGCACGATTCCGGTCCAGAGCCTGTCGCTGGCCACTCCGGCCGACGGGGACGCGGTGAAAGTGGATCCGGCGCAGGTGAAGCAGTTCGTGCAGACCCAGATCAGCTCGCCGGACGTCTCGGCCTCCGGGGGAACATCCGACCCGGGCACCGTCCACCCGTCGTCGAGCGGCGCGGTGCGGCCGATCGCGGAGACCACGACGCCCACTCCTCCGGCGGGCACTCCGGCGCAGCCGAAGATGACGACCGCCAGCGGGTGCGTGAACTAGGCCAGCGGCAGCGTGATGGTGAACGCGGCCCCGCCTTCGGGAGCCGGTCCGGCCGTCAGGGTCCCGCCCATCCGCGTCACCAGCCCGTGCGCCAGCGCCAGGCCGATGCCGGAGCCGACCGGGCGGCTGTCGCGGTACCGGGCATTGAGGACGCCGCGTTCAAACGCCACCGGATAGTCTTCGGCTGCGAGTCCCGGACCGCCGTCCCGGACCGACAGGTGCGCGTGGCCGTCCGCGACCGTCAGCGCGAATACCATCGGCGCACCGGCGGGCGTGACGCGCAAAGCGTTCTCCGCCAAGCCGTCCACGACCTGGTGCAGCCGCCGGGCATCGGCGGTCACCATGGCGGTTCCCGGGGGAGACTGCACGGTCAGCGGGACGTCCGAGCGGGCACAGCGCAGCTGCCACACCTCCGCGCAGTCCCGGACGAGTGCGGCGAAGTCGAAAACGTCCAGGTCGAGCTGGAATTCGTCGGCCCCGAGGCGGGCGAGTTCGAGCAGATCGGACACGAGCCGTTCCAGGCGTTGCGCCTCGCGGTGGATCGTCTCGCCGGCGCGCCGGGCATCCGGGCCTTCGGCGACTCCGTCGGCGATCGCCTCGGCGAAACCGGTCACGGCGGTCAGCGGGGTGCGAAGTTCGTGCGACACCGACAGCAGGAATTCCCGTTGGCGGGCTTCGCTCCTGGCCAGCGCGTCGGCGAGTTCGTTCAGCGAGCCAGCGACTTGCGCGACTTCGGCCGGGCCTTCGACCGGCACCCGGACGTCGCGTCGACCGGCGCTGAGACTGCCCGCGGCGGCGGCCGCGCGCCGGAGCGGGCGGCCGAGCAATCGTCCGGAGACGTATCCGGCGATGGCGGCGACCAAAAGCCCGATGCCGAGTGCGAGGAGGATGTTGCGCAGCAAAGCATGTTGGGTCGCCTCGGCACTGCGCACGGGCTGCACGAGCGCGAACGCGGCCTGCGGACCGACCGAGCGCACTTCCACGAGGTAATCGACAGTGCCGATCGCGACCCGTGTCGAATGGTCCTTTCCGGACGTCAGCCCGGCCCGTTCCGCCGCGCGCACCGCGATCGCCTGGCCGGAATTCTGGCCGTTGTCCCGATGCACGACGACCTCGATGCCTTGCCCCCGCACGACCGCGGCCGCCTTGCCGATCGCGAGCCGGTTGCCGATGCCGTTGCCGGTGCTGTCGAGCTGCCCGGCGACGACGTCCGCCTGATCCCGCAACGACTGCTGCAGGACCGAATCCGCGGTGTTGCGGACCAGCCGGGACGCGACCAGTCCGGCCACGAGCACCGCGATCCCGGCGACGGCCAGGCACACCACGGTGATCCGGAGCGCGAGCGTGGTCTTCATCCGCCGTCCGCCGCGTACCCGATGCCCCGGACTGTCCGGATTGGACTGTCCTCGCCGAGTTTCGCCCGCAGCTGTGCGACATGCACGTCGACGGTGCGGGTCCCGGCCGCGGCGGCGTAACCCCAGACCGCGCTGAGCAGCTGATCGCGCGACAGGACTTGGCCGGGATGACGCAGCAGGTAGGCGAGCAGATCGAATTCGGTGGAGGTGAGCGTGACCTCGGCTTCGCCTGCCCAAGCACGACGGCCGGGCACGTCGATGCGCACGCCGCCGCAAGCGAGTGTCGTGGCCGGACTGCCGGACGCGCGGCGCAGCACAGTTCGTACGCGGGCAGCGAGTTCGCGAGGGCTGAACGGCTTGGTGAGATAGTCGTCCGCGCCGATCTCGAGGCCCAGCAAGCGATCCAGCTCGTCATCGCGGGCGGTCACGAACAGCACCGGCGTCCAGTCGCCCGCCGCGCGCAATGCCCGGCAGATCTCAATACCGTCCATTCCGGACAGTCCAATGTCGAGCACCACGGCGACCGGCCGCAACCTGCGGATCGCCGCGAGCGCTTTCGCGCCGTCCGGCTCGACCTCCACCCCGAACCCGTCGCGCCGCAGGTAAAGCGCGGCGAGCTCGGCGATCGCGGTCTCGTCCTCCACGACGAGGACGAGACCGCGGCCAGCTGACCCCATGCGGGCTCCCGTTCCTCCGGCCGGCTACGTCGGGGGAAACGGTACGCGGGTCACCGCGACCCGTCGCCCGCCATGTCGGACTGGATCGAGTCCAGCGTGGACTGGATGCCGCTCAGGTCGCCGTTCGACGCCGCCCCCGACGACGGCGCCGAACCGTTGTCGCACGCCGCGCAGCCGAGACCGACGACGACCGCCGCTGCGGCGACCGCGATCAGCCGCTTCACTTGGGCGCCTGGCAATGCGCGGCGGTGAACGCGTCGAGCTGTTTCGTCGCGTCCGCCAGTTCACCGATCCGGCTCTGCCGTTTGTCCGCCCGCTTCTGCAGCCGGTCGGCCTGCGCGGTGTGCCCCTTCGTGCGGGCGTCGTTCGCGCGTGCCTTGAGATTGGCGACCGACCCCGAGACCTCAGGTCCGCCGTTGATCCGGTTGGTCAGGTTCTGGGCCTGCTTGTGCAGTTTCGGCACCCAGGCCGTGCACATCTGCTGCACCTCTTGCGGGCTCAGCGTGACCGGGGCCGGAGCCGGAGCCTGCGTGTCCGCGCTGGCGATCGGCGCGGCCACGAGCAGCCCGGCCGCGATCCCGCAGCCCGCCAGTGCCAGCCGCCTCGTTCCTCGCATCGTTCTCGTCCTCCTGTGTCGGTGTTCCCGATGCCCACCGTCGCGCGCGGGTGTACGGGGGGTGTGGGACGAATGTTCGGGTTCGGTAAAGCCTGCTGACCCGGGGGAGTGTTACTCTCTTGCGGAGAGCGAGGAGGCCGCCGTGCTGGGAAATCCGTACGACCGCGACTGCCCGACGCGCCAGCTGCTCGACCGGATCGGCGACCAGTGGACGGTGCTGATCGTCGGAGCCCTGGTGGACGGCCCGCTGCGGTTCACCGAGATCGGCAAGCGCGTCGAGGGAATCTCGCAGAAGGTCCTGACGCAGACCCTGCGCAGCCTGGTCCGCGACGGCATCCTGATCCGCACGGCGTACCCGGTGATCCCGCCGAAGGTCGAGTACGAGCTGACCCAGCTGGGCCGCAACCTCGCCGAACCGCTGGAACTGCTGGACCGCTGGGCCCGCCGGAACATGGACCAGGTGACGGCCGCGCGGGCGGCTTACGACGCGGAGAACGCCGCTACTGCCTCGTGAGTGTCTATGCCGGTTCAGACACTCACGAGGGCTGCCGGAGCACGTTCGTCAACGTGTGCGCCTCCTTGAGCAGCAACGCCCCCAACTCCGCCCGCCGCTCCTCCCGGAACCGCGATTCCACCCCGGTCAACGTCAACGCCCACGCGGGCTCCCCAGCCGGGGTGAAGACCGCCGCCGCCATCCCCCAGCTTCCCTCCACCACCAGCCCGGGATTGGTCGAGTACCCGTCCTCCCGCGTCCGCGCAACCCGGGCCCGCACGTCCTCCGCCCGGTGCGCCGGACCCCACTCCCCGGCCAGGTCCACAGTGGACAGATACTCCTCGACCTCCCGGTCCGGCAGCATCGACAGCACCACCAGCCCCGCCGACACCACGCCCAGCGGGAACCGCGCGCCCTCGTACAGCACGAACGAGCGGATCGGGAAGTCGCCGTCCTCGCGCAGCAGGCAGACCGTCTCGTTGCCGCGGCGGGCGGAGAAGAAAGCGCTTTCCCCGGTGGCCGCGGCCAGCCGGTGGACGCTCGCGCGGGCCTGCTGCGTCACGTCGTAGCGCGGGGCGGCGGCTTCGCCCAGCAGGTACAGCTCCGGGCCCAGGTACCAGCGGCCGCTTTGCCGGTCGCGGTCGACATAGCCCTCGGCGGCCAGCGACGCGAGCAGCCGGTGCACCGTCGGGCGGGCCAGGCCGCACTGGCGCGCCAGCTGCGAGGTCGACGCTCCGTCGCGGTAGGTGGACAATGCGCGCAGGACCGCGGACACCCGTCCGACTACGTGGTCAGGAGGCGAGGTGGGCACGGGTTCGAGGGTACGTCCGCTCAGTGGACGCATCGGGCGCGGGTGTTCGGTGCGCGAGAGGTTTGCCGGGGATCCCGGCGTGTCGGTTGACCCGTTTCGCCTGCGCTGGGTTGTATGCGGGGACTGACCACTCACCGAACGAAGTGGAGAGGATGCCGTGCCGACGAAGTACCGCAGCGCCGCGGAGGCCCTCGACGGGCTGCTCGAGGACGGGCTGACGATCGCGGTCGGGGGCTTCGGCCTCACCGGGAACCCGAACGACCTCATCGAGGCGGTCCGGGACTCGGGCGTGCGCGATCTGACGATCGTCTCGAACAACATGGGAGTCGACGGGGCCGGGCTCGGCATTCTGCTCGAGAACCAGCAGGTGCGGCGGGTGATCGCGTCGTACGTGGGCGAGAACAAGCTGTTCGCGCGGCAGTATCTCGACGGGACCGTCGAGGTCGAGTTCACCCCGCAGGGGACGCTCGCCGAGCGGATGCGGGCCGGCGGCGCGGGGATCCCGGCGTTCTACACCAAGTCCGGGGTCGGCACGCCGATCGCCGAGGGCAAGCCGCACGCCGAGTTCGACGGGGTCACCTACGTGCAGGAGCGCGGGATCGTCGCCGATCTTTCGCTGGTCCACGCGTATGTCGCGGACCCGGCCGGGAACCTGATCTACCGGTACGCCTCGCGCAACTTCAACCCGCTCGTCGCGACGTGCGGGAAGGTGACGATCGCCGAGGCCGAGCAGGTTTCGGACGAGTACCTCGATCCGGAGCGGATCACCACGCCGGGGATTTACGTGCAGCGGCTGATTCAGGCGACTGCGCGGGAGAAGCAGATCGAGAAGCGGACTGTGCGCGTGCGTGAGGAGGCGTCGGCGTGAGCTGGAATCGGGACGACATGGCCACGATCGGGGCCCGCGAGCTTCGGGACGGCGACTATGTGAATCTCGGGATCGGGATTCCCACGCAGGTGGCCAATCATATTCCGGACGGTGTGCAGGTTACGTTGCACAGCGAGAACGGGATTCTTGGATTGGGTCCGTTTCCTTGGGAGGGCGAGGAAGATCCGGATCTGGTGAACGCTGGGAAGCAGACTGTCACGTTGCAGCCCGGGGCCAGTTTGTTCGATTCCGCTGAGTCGTTTTCCATGATTCGCGGCGGGCATATCGACCTGGCGTTGCTCGGGGCGTTGCAGGTCGGGGCCAACGGGGATCTGGCTAACTGGACGGTGCCCGGTGCGCTGGTCAAGGGGATGGGCGGGGCGATGGATCTCGTCGCCGGGGCTCGTCGGGTGGTGATCATCACGGATCACACTGCCAAGGACGGGACGCCTAAGATCGTGGAGAAGTGCACTCTGCCGTTGACGGGGGCTGGGGTGGTGAATCGGATTATCACCAACTTGGCTGTCCTGGACGTCACTGAGGACGGGTTGAAGCTGGTGGAGCTTGCGCCTGGGGTTTCCCTTGCGGAGGTTCGGGAGAAGACCGGGGCGCCGATTGCTGAGTAGGGATTTTTCCGAAACCGTGGCCGGGCATCCCGAAGCCCGATTGTGCTGACGGAAGGCGGGGGTTTGTCAAGGCGGGAAAGATGCCTTGACAAACCCCCGCCTTCCGCAGGGAGGCTTCGTATCGGGATGCAAGGTGGGCTCTGGATGCCCTGGGTGCACCGGTGCGGCTTCAGAGAAGTACGTGAGGGGAACCCTGAGGGATTCAGAGTCCCTCAGGGTTCCCCTCACGGCTTTGGTTACCTGGCGGGGAGGATGCGGCCTCGGACTTCGCCGAAGCCCAGCTTCGCGCCGCTGCTGGCGGTGGCCGCGCCGGTGATCGCGACCTCGTCCCCGTCCTGCAGGAACGTGCGGGATTCGCCGTTGACGGTCATCGGGTCCCGGCCGCCCCACGAGAGTTCCAGGAACGAGCCCCGTTCCGCTGCTTCCGACCCGGAGATGGTGCCCGAGCCGTAGAGGTCGCCGGTGCGGGCGGAGGCTCCGTTGACGGTCAGGTGGGCCAGCATCTGGGCGGGGGACCAGTACATCTCGCGGTACGGCGGGCGGGCCACTTCCTGGCCGTTCCACTGCACCGTGAGGGTGATGTCCAGGCCCCACGGCGACGATTCCCGCAGGTAGGGCAGGGGTTCCGGCGACGTCTGGCCGGGCAGGGGCACGCGGGCCTCGGCCAGCGCGAGGATCGGGACCACCCACGGCGAGATCGACGTCGCGAAGCTCTTGCCCAGGTTCGGGCCCAGCGGGACGTACTCCCAGGCCTGGATGTCGCGGGCCGACCAGTCGTTCAGCAGGACGGCGCCGAAGACATGGCGGGGGAAGTCGTCGGGCGAGACGGGTGTGTTGGCGGGGGTGCCCGCGCCGACGATGAAGCCCAGTTCCGCCTCGATGTCCAGGCGGGTGCTCGGGCCGAAGACCGGACCGTCCTCGCCCTTGCGCTGGCCGCTCGGGCGGACCACGTCGGTGCCGGACACGTAGACCGTCCCGGAGCGGCCGTGGTAGCCGACCGGGAGGTGTTTCCAGTTGGGCAGCAACGGTTCCGCGTCCGGACGGAACAGGCGGCCGACGTTCGACGCGTGGTGTTCCGAGGCGTAGAAGTCCACGTAATCGGCGACGTCGATCGGCAGGTGCAGGGTGACGTCGCCGATCGCGTGCACGGCTTCGGCGGGCACCTCGCCGGTGACCAGCGTCTGAAGGCGCGTGCGGACCTCGGCCCAGCGGTCGTAGCCCTGCGCCATGAAGGCGTTCAGCGTCGGCTCGGCGAAGACCGCGTCGCCCAAGGCGATCGACAGGTCCAGCACGTGCTCGCCCACGCGCACGCCCACTCGGGGACTGCCGCCGCCTGCCGAGAAAACGCCGTACGGCAGGTTTTCGACGCCGAAGGGGGAGCCGGCGGGGATGT
Source organism: Amycolatopsis sp. NPDC004079 (assembly GCF_040610415.1). Lineage (NCBI taxonomy): Bacteria > Bacillati > Actinomycetota > Actinomycetes > Pseudonocardiales > Pseudonocardiaceae > Amycolatopsis > Amycolatopsis sp. NPDC004079. The sequence continues at coordinate 19,831 of NZ_JBEXMH010000046.1, forward strand.
CGAGCACGGTCATGCGGTGGCTCCGATCAGGCCTAGGTCTGTCAGTTCGGTGAGCGGGTCGGTGATGCTGCAGGTGCCGAACGAGGTGAACTGCGCGCGGGCCGCGGCCAGGCGTTCCGGGGCCAGCGCGCGGATGCGGTCGGCGACCGCTGTGGCATCGCGTTCGGCAAGCAGCGCAACGACTTCCTCGTCCTCGGCACCGCGACCGACCGCTTCGGCGGCGAGCAAGAGGTTCAAGAATCCGTGCTGTTCAAAGCCGGTTGTCGGATCGGTGTTGCGGATCGCGTGGTGCAGGCCCGCGGTCGCCTTGAACGGGACGCCTGCCTCGGCGGTCGCGCGGATCGCGGCGGCGAGTTCGGCTTCGTCGGGGTAGTACTCGGCGGACGTGCCGCCGGTGCGGAACTTCGCCTTGTGCGGGGTGCCGGAAAGCGCCTGCAGCAACGGGACCCGGCGGTCGTCGCGCGGGATTTCCACGGCGATGGGAACCGGGCAACCGTCCACTGCGGACAGGAACTCGGCGACGCTCATTCCTTGCGGCACGGCGATTTCCAGCGATTCGACCGACACCGGCAGGCCGTCGACGGCCTTGAGCACGTCGGCGATCCCGCCTGGCCCGGCGGGCAGCGTCACGGTAAGCGGCAGGGTCGTCGAGCGGCCTGCGACGACTTCGGCCAGTTCCGCCAAACCGGACGCGGCGACCACCAGCGGGCCGACCATCGCGGCGTACCCGGAAGCGGTGTGCCGGTCGTGGGCGGCGACGGCGTCCGGCAGCGGTGCGAGGCCGGGCGGGAAGACGGCCGCGTCGTCGAGCAGACCCCGGGTCAGCGCGTCGGTCACGACTGCGGTCCCCGTCCTGCCCAGGTCCAGGCGTAACCGGGGTCGTCGCTCGCGTGGCCGCCCTCGCCGATCTCCAGCGGGCGGAACGTGTCGACCATGACGGCCAGCTCGTCGAAGAACTCCGCGCCGATCGAGCGTTCCACCGCCCCGGGCTGCGGGCCGTGGCTGTGCCCGCCGGGGTGCAGGCTGATCGAGCCCTGGCCGATGCCGGAACCCTTGCGCGCCTCGTAGTTCCCGCCGCAGTAGAACATCACCTCGTCGGAGTCCACATTGGAATGGTAGTACGGCACCGGGATCGACAGCGGGTGGTAATCGACCTTGCGCGGGACGAAGTTGCAGATGACGAAGTTGTTGCCCTCGAACACCTGGTGCACGGGCGGCGGCTGGTGCACGCGGCCGGTGATGGGCTCGAAGTCGGAGACGTTGAACGTGTACGGGTAGAGGCAGCCGTCCCAGCCGACCACGTCGAACGGGTGCGTCGGGTACACATAACGCGTGCCGACGACGCCGCGCGAGCCGCGGTGCTTCACCAGCACCTCGACGTCGGTGCCCTCGGCGAGCAGCGGCTCGGCCGGGCCGTGCAGGTCGCGCTCGCAGTACGGCGCGTGCTCCAGCAACTGGCCGTAGCGCGAGAGATAGCGCTTCGGTGGCGCGATGTGCGAGTTCGCCTCGATCACGTAGGCGCGCAACGGTTCCGGGCCCTTCGGCACCCAGCGGTGCGTGGTGGCGCGGGGAAGGATCACGTAGTCGCCAGCGCGGGCGGGCAGTGCGCCGAACACCGTCTCGACGACCGCTTCACCGGACTCGACGTACACGCACTCGTCGCCGATCGCGTTGCGGTACAACGGAGAAGCCTCGCCGGCGGCGACGTAGGAGATGCGCACGTCGCCGTTGCCGAGCACGAGCCGGCGGTTGCTGACGACGTCCGCGCGCTTCCAGTCCTGGCCCGGGAACAGCGTGTGCAGCTTGAGGTGCAACGGCTTGAGCGGCCGGTTCTCGGTGAGCGTCTGGTCCGGCAGTTCCCACGGCGTCGCGTCGACGATCGCGGACGGGATGCCGCGGTGATACAGCAGCGACGAGTCGGAGGAGAAGCCCTCCTCGCCCATCAGCTCCTCGGAATAGAGCCCGCCTTCGGGCGTGCGGTGCTGGGTGTGCCGCTTAGGCGGGATGCTGCCCGCGCTGCGGTAGTAGGCCATGGGTCGCCTCCTCGGCGCGAAGTAATCAAAGTATGTACTACTTTCAGGCCAGCCTAGTCCACGGACTGGCCTGGGGAAAGGGGTCAGCGGCGGGTGGCGAACCCGGCCCGGCCGGAGATGAGCTTGTCCAGCAGCAGCACCAGCACGCGCTGCTCGGCCTCGGTGAGCACCTCGACCCACCCGGCCTCGCGTTCGTTCTGCGCCTCGAACACCTCGAGCATTTCGGCGTGCCCGGCCTCGGTGAGCGACAACTGCACTGAGCGGCCGTCTGTCTCGCCCGGCGTCCGCGTCAGCAAACCCTCGCTGACCAGGGACTTCGCTAGATTCGACACCGCCGCCCGGCTCATGCCGGTGAGCCGGGCGGCAGCGGACGGTTCGAGCGGCCCGGCCAGCCACACGACGAACAGCACGCGGAACGCCGACCACGAGCGCCCGCGCGGCCGGTGCACGGCGGATTCGAGGTCGTAGGTCACCAGGTTCGACGCCCGGTTCAGCGTCAGCAGCACCTCGGTCGCCAGCTGGTGGCGGAACCCGAACTCCTGCGACAGCCTGCGGTTGGCCAGCGCGATGAACGACCAGAAGTCGAGCGAGTCCGGGTCCGGCGGCGCGGCGGAGTCCTGCATGGACAGCACGGTACCCGCGCCGCCGGGATAATCAAACTCGAAACTACTTCACTGGACGGGTCAGGCGGGCGCCCGCGTCACGTGGCACCTTCAGGAACGCCAGCATCACCGCGGCGACGATCAGGCAGCCGATCGGGAAGTACAGCCCGACCGTCACGTCGGTCTCGGTCGCCGCGAGCCCGATCGCGTACGGCCCGAAGAACCCGCCGAGTGCGGCGATCGAGTTGATCGCGGCCAGCCCGACCGCGGTGTGCTCCTTCGACAGCACCCGCGCGGCCATCGCCCAGTACGGCGCGAGGTAGCCGAGCACGCCGATCGCCGCCAGCGAGAGGCTGATCAGCGACAACGTGGGCACGGTCTTGAACTGGATCGCGCCGAAGAACCCGATCGCCGCCACCAGCACGGTGCCGATCACGTGGCCCTTGCGCTCGCCGGTGCGGTCGGAGTTGCGGGCGAGCAGCAGCATGCCGACCGCGCCGACGACGTACGGGATCGCGCCGAGCAGGCCGATGTTGGTCGAGGAGTACTTCGGGTCGAGCTGTTTCACGATCAGCGGCAGGAAGAACGTCAGCCCGTACAGGCCGCAGGCGATGAAGAGGTTGGAAATCGCCAGCAGCATGACCTTGCCGTCACGCACCGCGCGCAGCTGCCCGAGGAACGTCTCCTTCTCCTCCGGCACGTACTCGCGGTCGATCTCGGTCTGCAGCCAGGTGCGTTCCTCGGCGGTCAGGAACTTCGCGTCGGCGGGCTTGTTCGGCAGGTAGAAGAAGGTCAGCAGGCCGATCAGCACCGCGGGCGCGCCCTGCAGGATGAACACCCACTGCCAGCTGCTCATGCCGGCCCAGTGCACGTGGTCGAGGATCCAGCCGCCGAACAGGCTGCCGAGGATCAGCGCGATCGGCTGTGCGAGCGCGAGCGTCGCGATGGCCCGGCCGCGTTCCTTGCCGCGGAACCAGAAGGTCAAGTACAGCAGCAGCCCGGGGAACAGGCCCGCCTCGGCGATGCCGAGCAGGATCCGCGCGATCATCAGGTGCGTCACGCTCGCGACGAACCCGGTCAGCACGGTCACGATGCCCCAGCTGACCGCGATCCGGCTGAGCCACAGCCGGGCCCCGACCTTCTTCATGATCATGTTGCTGGGGACCTCGAACACCACGTAGGCGAGGAAGAAGATCGCCGACGCGACGCCGAAGGTCGCGGCCGTGATGGTGAGCTCTTTGGCCATGCCGAGCTGGGCGTAGCCGATGTTCGCCCGGTCCATGTAGTTGAAGATGTAGAGCAGCAGGACGATCGGCATGACGCGCACGCCGACCTTGCGGACGGTGCGTCTGGCCAGCGGGGAGTCCGCCGTGGTGGCGGCTGCGGCGGGGACGGACATGGGTTCTCCTCGACGGTGAGCAGTAAGTCTGAAGGGTCAGGCAGCGGCGGAGCGACCGGCGATGCGGCCCATGGTGACGGCGTTGGCGACCGCGTTGCCGCCGCCGACATAGCGGAAGCCGAGCACGCCCGCCCCAGCCTCGCCCGCGGCGAACAGTCCGGGCACCCGGTTCCCGCGGACATCGAGCACGGCGGCGCTGGAGTCTATCTCCAGCCCGGCGTGCGTGCAGACCAATTCGGCGGGCAGCGTGCGGGCGGCGAAGAACGGACCGGTGGCGATCTTCGCGGGCGGCTCGGTCGCGCCCTTGGCGGACAGCGTTTCGTGCCGCAGGAACTCCGGATCCTCGCCGGTGGGGAGCTGGGCGTTCCATCTGTCCACAGTGGCCCGTAGAGCTCCGGCGGGCACGTTCATCTTGCCTGCCAAGGCCTCCAGCGTGTCGGCGCGCAGGGTGCGGCCAGCGTCCGCTTCGGACAGTACGTGGTCGGCGTTCCAATGCGCGTAGCCGGGCGGGAGGTCGCGGCGCGCCCGCTCGTCGAAGACCATCCACACTGGACCGTCTTGTGCGGAAATGATGCCGCTGGACACCGCGTACGACGCGTCCTCGTCCATGAACCGGCGGCCGTGCGCGTTCACCAGCACGCGCGAGCGCGGCGGGAAACCGGACTGCCAATGGTGCAGGCGCTGGAAATACGCCGTCGGCAGCAGCAATCCCCAGCCCTCGCCGGTGATCGAAGCGGACACCTGCTCGCCGAACGCGAAGTGGTCGCCTCGGGAACCGGGCGCGGCGACGACGAACAGGTCCTCGCCCGCCGCGTCCGCGTCCGGGTAGTACCGCGAGCGCAAGGCGGGGTCCTGGGCGAACCCGCCGCTGGTCACGATCACTGAGTTCGCGCGGACCTCGATGCCGTCGGCGACCACGCCGGCGACCCGGCCGTTCTCCACGAGCAGCCGTTCGACGCGGGTGTTCAGCACCGCTTCGGCACCAGCCTTGCGGCGAGCGCGGTCGAGCACCTGGACGAGGCCGTAGCCCTGGTCCTTCGGCACGTGCCCGCGCCAGACGTCCTCGACGCCCGCGCGGGTCAGCCCCGGCGTGTGCGCGTCGTGCGACACCTTCGCCGGGATCTCCGCGCCGAGCCCGATCAGCCATTCGACTGCGGGACCGGCTTCACGGCAGAAAGTCTTGAGCAGCCCGGGTTTCAGCTGCCACTGGTTGAGGTCGAGGTAGTGCTGGAAGAACCGTTCCGGAGTGTCCTCGATGCCCAGTTCGCGCTGGACGCTCGTGCCCGCCGCGGTGAGCATGCCCGCGGACAGCTGGGTCGAGCCGCCGAGCTCCTTCTCCGACTCGAACAGCATCACCGAGGCACCGTGCTCGGCGGCGGAGACGGCGGCGGCCAGACCCGCACCGCCTCCGCCGATCACTACTACGTCAGCGTCGACGCTCATCCCAGATCACCTCCGGTTTCGGCGAGAATGCGATGGTAGAGACCGTTCGAGACAAGGCCGCCGTCCACAGTGACCTCGCTGCCGGTCAGATAGGTGGAGCGATCCGAGAGCAGGAACAGCACCGTGTCGGTGATTTCCTTGGGGTCGGCCATCCTTCCGGCGGGCACACTGTCCACAGCGGACTTGACGAACGCGTCCGCGCCCGCCAGCAGCCCGGTGCCGACCAGTCCGGGATGGACGGAGTTGACCCGGATCCGCCACTTCGCGAAATTGCCCGCAGCGGACTTCGACAGTCCGGTCAATCCCCATTTGCTCGCCGAGTAGGCGGGGGAGAAGTACCCGATCTGGCCGGAGATCGACGAGATGTTCACGATCGAACCGCCGCCCGAATCGCGCATCAGCGGTGCCGCCGCGCGCATCCCGTGGAACGGCCCGGACAGGTTCACCGCGAGCACCCGGTCCCAGACCTCGGCGGTGGTGTCCTGGAATTCCAGCCGCCGGGAGATCCCGGCGTTGTTCACGAGCCCGCCGAGCGAACCGTGCTCGGAACGGATCTTCTCGAGCACGCGAGTCCACTGTGCTGGCTCGACAACGTCCATTGTGTACGGAGTTGCCGCACCGCCCGCCGCGCGGATCTCGTCCGCGATTTCCTCCGCACCAGCGAAATCCGCGACGCAGACGTGCACGCCGCGTTCGCCGAGCGCGCGGGCGTGTTGCGCGCCCATCCCGTTCGCCGCGCCCGTCACGAGCACGACGTCCGGGTAGCGCACGGCTTCGGTGGCGTCAGACATGCCGGGAGCCGCCGTCGACCGCGAGGCTGTGCCCGGTCACGTACCGCGAGCTGTCCGAAAGCAGGAACAGCAGCACGCTGCACACCTCTTCCGGCGAGCCGATCCGGTGCAGCGGAACCGCGTCCAGCGCCTTCGCCAGCGCTGGCGCGTCGTCCTGGATCCAGCGCGTCATCTCGGTGTCGATGTAGCCCGGGGCAATGGAATTGACGCGGATGCCCTGGTCGCCGAGTTCCACCGCGAGCGATTCGGTGAGGTGCGCGACGGCCGCCTTGGAGCTGCAGTACGCCGCGCGGCCCTTGCGCACGCGGACCGCGGACACCGACGCCATGTTGACGATCGCGCTGCCCGGTTCCATCCGCGCGGCCGCCGCCTGCGCGCCGAACAGCACGCCCTCGACGTTCACCGCGAGCGTCGAGCGGATCTGCTCCGGGGTGATGTCGGGAACCTCCCCGTAGGGGAAGATCCCGGCGTTGTTGACCCAGAAGTCGATGCGGCCGAACTCGTCGATCGCGCGCTGGGCGAGCGCGACGTGGTCCTCGGCGCGGGTGACGTCCACAGCGGACGCGACGATCCGGCCCGGCTTGTCCTCAATGGACTCGGCGGCGAGCGCGGCGGTCAGCTCGTCGGCGGTGGCGGTCATCGCGGCGGTGTCGAGATCGCCGCCCACCACGTGCACCCCGCGCGTGGCGAGACCGGCGGCGAACCGCGCGCCCATTCCGCGAGCCGCGCCGGTGACCACGGCGACCTTGCCCGGCATCTCCGGGTACCGCGCGGTCGCGGGCTGGTGCAGCACCCGGCCGGGGCCGGTGGGCTCGAGAGTGGTCATCTGCGTTTTCTCCTCGTTGTTTCTCAGGGCTCGCGGTGCACGGTGCGACGGCGCACGCGCCAGCCTTCCGCGGTGCGCACGAGTTCGTCGTCCAGCACGGTGAGCCGGTGCAGTCGCGGGGATCCGCCTTCCGGCGTCCCGACGATCTGCAGATAGGCGAGCGCTCGCAAGGCATCCCCGGACTGTCCTGACCGGACCTCCACTGTGGACACCACGTGCCGCAGCCGCTCCCCGGACTCCACGCACCCGGCGTGAAAGCGTTCGGCGAACGCGGTCAATGCGGCCGTGCCGACAGCGGGTTCCGGGTAACTGGGCGAGACGAACTCCCCGTCCGGCGTGAACGTGGCGGCCCAGCGCGCGGCCTGCCCGGAGTCGATGGCGTGGCTCTGGCGGCCGTAGAGCTGATGCACCGCCACCACGTCCTCGACGGGGACTTCGCTCATGTCAGGGACCTCGATCCGCGGGGAGTTGCCTCGAGCGGCAAACGTGCTATATTCGCACGCACCGTGCGATATGTAGGAACAGTAGGTCGCCGGACAAGCTGTCGTCAAGGGAGTCGTGTGTCCGAAACGGGGACGTCGAAGACGCTGAGCCACGGGCTTCAGGTCCTGGAGCTGCTGGTGGAGCATCCACAGGGGCTCACGATGACCGAGATCGCCGAGGGGATCGGCGTGCACCGGACGGTCGCGCACCGCCTCGTGCGCACGCTGGAGGCGCACCACCTCTGCCGGCGCGACCGGTTCAAGCGGATCTCGCTCGGCACCGGCCTCGTGCGCCTGGCCGAACCGGTGGAACAGGACCTGCGCACGCTCGCGCGCCCGGTGCTGGAGGAGCTCTCGGACGCCGGTCGGGCGTCGGCGCACCTGGTCGTCCGCGAAAACGTCGAACAGGTGCGGATGCTGATGATCGTGGAACCGCGGCAGGCGCGGATGCACGTGTCGTTCCGCAGCGGCCAGCTGGACCCGATAGGCCGCGGTTCGGCCGGGCTCGCGCTGCTGTCGGCGGAGCCTCCGGTGGAGGGGGAGCGTGAGGAGATCACGCGCGCCCGGTCCCGGGGTTATGCGGTGTCGGTGGGGGAGATCGCGCCGGGGATCACGGGGATTTCGGCGGTGGTGCCGACTGGTCGTGACGCGCCGGGTACGAGTATCGGGCTGTCGCTGTTCGAAGCTCCGGACCCGGACGAGCTGGGCCGCTTGGTGGTGGCCTCAGCACAGCGCCTGGGCTCGCTGTTGAAATAGCTACCGGCCGACGAGCCCAGCCTCGTGCGCCAGCAACCCGGCCTGGGTCCGGTTCGTGCAGTCGAGCTTCACCAGCATCCGCGACACATAGCTCTTCACCGTCGCCTCCGCCAGATGCAGCCGACCGGCGATGTCCGCATTGGACAGTCCTTCTCCCAAGCAGGCCAGCACATCCCGCTCGCGCTCAGTCAACCCGGCGGTCCGGCGGCGGGCCTCGTCGTCGCGGCGGTGGCCGTCCGACGACAGCGCCACCAACCGGCGCGCGGCCGAGGGCGAAAGCACGGTGTGCCCGTCCGCGGCGACCCGGACCAGGCCGATCAGGTCCTCCGGCGGCGTCGATTTCACCAGGAACCCGGCCGCGCCCGCGCGGAGGGCGCGGATGACGTAGGTGTCCGCGTCGAACGTCGTCAGCGCGACGACCGCGGGCGGCTCCGGCAGCGCGCAGATCCGCTCGATGGCGGCCAGCCCGTCGACGCCGGGCATCCGCAGGTCCATCAGCACCACCGACGGCCGGTGCCGGACCACTTCCTCGACCGCCTCGGCGCCGTCCCGCGCCTGTGCGACTACCTCGATGTCGCCGGCCGAACCGAGGATCGTGCGCAGGTGCGCGCACACCATCGGCTCGTCGTCGGCCACCACGACCGTGATCACCGGGCAGCACCTTCCGTGGTCGGGACGTAGGCGGGAAGTATCGCACCGATCCGGAACCCGCCGCCGGGCACGGCGCCCGCCTCGAAGGTCCCGCCGACCAGTTCGACCCGCTGCCGCAACCCGCTCAGCCCCGCGCCGGAGCCACTGCGCGCGAGCGTCGCGTCCGGCGGCTTGGCTGAGCGGGTGTTGGCGACGGCCACGTCCAGTCCACCCGGGTGATAGCGCAGCGAAACCGTCGCCGAGCAGCCCGGCGCGTGCTTGCGGATGTTGGTGAGCGCCTCCTGCACCACGCGATACGCGGTGCGTGCCACGGTCGGCGACACCGAAGTCCGGTCGCCGGTCACGGAAAGCTCGGTCGCGATGCCGACCGCGACCGATTCGGCGACCAGGTCCGCCACCTCGCCGGGAAGCGGCGGATTCGGCACCGGCGGTTCGATCCCGGTGCCGTTGCGCAGCACGCCGACCAGGTCCCGCAGCTCGTCCAGGGCATGCGCGCCCTCGCGCCGGATGTCCTCGGCAGCCGACTTCACCGACGGATCCGGCGACGTCACGCCGAGCGCGCCCGCGTGCAGCACCATCAGGCTCAGCCGATGGGTCACCACGTCGTGCATCTCGCTCGCCAGCCGCCGCCGCTCCGCCGCCAGCGCGTGTTCGGCGAGCAGATGCTGTTCGCGTTCCGCGCGTTCGGCCCGGTCCCGCAACGAACTCAGCAGCTGCCGGCGCGCCTCGAAGTACAGCGAGACAGCCACCGGAAGCGCGGTGCTCAGCAAGCCGAACGGCGTCGTGTTCCAGGCCGGGTTCCACGGCCGCGTCGCCAGCAGCGCCAGGAATCCGGCGATCCACAACAGCCGCCGCCGATCCAGCTGCCGGACGAGCTGCGCCAGCACGATCGGCGTGATCGTGGGAACGGTCATCAGCGTCGGCTGGCGCGTGGGCACGAGCAGGCCGGGGGAGAAGAGGTCGGACGCCAGCATCGCCAGCGAGGCCACGATCAGCAGCCCGGCCACCGCGTTCGGGAAGCGCGCCAGGAGAAGCAGGGACGCGTCGCAGACGAGTTCCAAGACGAGCGTCGCGTATGGCCCCAGGAAACCGGTGGTGGGTCCGGAGGCGAGAAAGAGCCCGAAGTCGAGGCAGGCGAACGCCAGCGCGGCACCGCCCAGCCAGAGCCAGTCGGTCGACCGCGGCCAGGAACGGCACGTGCTGGTCACCCGGTCACGGTATCCGTTCGCCGACCGGGCCGCGCCGGATCCGCACCGCCCGGGTGGGCGGCTACCGCCGAAAGTTGCGGCTCGGGCGGAAGTGATCCACTTTCGTCGCTGCGAGTCGCTACCGAGCACGCTTACCCCGCACCCGCCCGGCGCGGTGGACTCGACGCCATGACGAGCGAAGGAATCCCGCGGTTCGCCCGGCTGCCGGTGCTGGCGGTCGCGGCGGCCGCCGTCGCGCTGCTGGTGGCGACGAGCACCCGGTACGCGCACGGGTTCGACGAGCTGTACTTCCTCGTGGCTGGTCGAGATCACCTGGCCTGGGGGTATTTCGACCAGCCGCCGCTCGTCCCGCTGCTGGCCGGAGCCCTCGACCAGTGGTTCCCCGGTTCGCTGGTCGCGTTGCGCTTGCCGATGGCGCTCGCGGCCGGCGCCGGGGTCGTGGTGACCGCGTTGACCGCCCGCGAACTCGGCGGCGGGCGCGGGGCGCAAGTGATGGCTGCGGGGGCGTACGCGACGTCGGGGCTGATCATCATCAGCCACTGGGTCGCCACCTACGTGCTGGATCCGTTCTTCTGGACGCTCGTGGTGTTCCTGCTCGTGCGCTGGACCCGGACCCGGCGCGACGGCCTGCTCGTGTGGGCCGGAGCGGTCACCGCGGTGTCGCTGCAGACGAAGTTCCTGATTCCCGCGTTGTGGGGCGCGGTGCTGGTGTCCGCGCTCGTGCTGGGACCGCGAAAGCTGTTTTCCCGGCCGAAACTGTGGCTGGGCGCGCTGATCGCCGTCGTGGCGACCCTGCCGACGTTCTTCTGGCAAGCGACGCACGGCTGGGCTTACACCCAGATGGGCGAAGTCGTCGCGGCCGAATTCCCCGGCTACCTCGCCTTCGCACGCGACGGGGTGCTCGGTGCCGGAATGGGAATCGGCGTGCTGGCGCTGCTGTACGGAATGTGGCGGCTGTTCCGTTCGCCGGACCTGATGCCGTACCGATACCTCGCTGTGGCGTTGCTGCTGGTCGTGGCGGTGATCATCGCGACGCACGGCCGCTCGTACTATCTGATGAGCCTGTATTCGCTGCCGTTCGCCGCCGCGGCGACGGAGCTTTCGCGGCGAAATCTGGTGCGGTGGTGGAAGATTCCCGTCGGAATCGCGTTCGTGCTTTCGGCGGCGGTCACCGTGGCCGGGCTTCCGGTGTGGCCGGCGTCGATGAAAGCGACGTCGTTCGGCCCGATTTCGCTCGGCACCGTCTTCGCGGCAGGGGAGACCGCACAACAGCAGGTGGCGGATGGCGTCGGGCAGACCTATCGGTCGCTGCCCGATTCCGTACGGCGAGAAACCGCGGTATACGGGGAAATCTACCCGTTCGCCGCGGCCGTGGAGTACTACGGCCCGCGGTACGGGATCAACAATGTCTACAGCGGACACCGAGGATACTGGTACTTCGACCGGCCGCCGGATTCCGCGAAGAACGTGCTTTTCGCGGGCTTCGACCCGGCGTTGCTGAGACCGTACTTCTCTTCGGTGACTGAAGTGGTGCCCGGACTGATGTGGCTGTACACCGGGCGGAAGCAATCCTGGGAAACGATCTGGCCAGAGGTGAAGAAACAATGAGCGATTCCTTGCCCGCGCGAGCGTATTTTCTCGCCTGCGACCCGGAAGGCGGCCCGGTCTCCCGCCGCTCCAACGCGGCCCTGCTGGTCCGCGCCGCCGCGGTGACCGACCTGGTGCTGCGCGGCAACCTCCGCGACCAGCGCGGCCACGCCGAACCGACCGGTGCCGCCCCCACCGGCGACCTCCTTCTCGACGACCTGCTCGCCGATGTCCGCGCGCACCGCCCCGGATCGTGGCGCGCGTTGCTGCGGCGCGGAAAGAACGACACGCTGCAGTCGCTGGAAACGCAGCTCTCCGCGGCGGGTTTGCTCGAAGAGGGAACCAGCTCGGTCTTGCACCGCAAGGTCTTGGTCCCTTCCGACCCGACGCGAGTACGCGACGCGCATGCGCGGCTCGACCACGCCCTGACCTCCCCACTGTCCGAAGTGGACGCTCCAACCGCGGCGCTGGCCGCCCTGGCCGCTGCCTCCGGAGCCGGGATGTCCCGATCGGACGCGCGGCACCACGCCGATCGGCTGGCGGAGCTGGAGAAGCTCGCCGGACCAGCGGTGCCAGCGCTGCGCAAGGCAGTGGCGGGCCGACGGGCGGCGCGGATCGCCGCGTTCTCCGGCGGTTCCGGAGGCTGAACTGGGACTGTCGGTCAGCCGAGGGGGCTGACCGACGGTTCGGCCGCCGCCGAAGCGTCGAGGTCGTACCGTTGCGGACATGACCTCCTTCGCCGCGTTGCACGTCCCCGGCCGTCCGCTGCTTCTGCCGAACGTCTGGGAGTTCGGTTTCGCCGCTGCCCTCGCCGACGCGGGCCACCCGGCCGTCGGCACCACCAGCCTCGGCGTCTCGGCCGCGGCCGGGCTCGCCGACGGCGCCCCGGAATCCCGCGCCGCGACCGTCGCACTGGCGAAATCGCTGGCACCACTGGACATTCTGGTCAGCGTCGACCTCGCCGACGGCTTCAGCACTGACCCCGCCGAAGCAGCGGACCTCGTCGCGGAACTCGCGGACGCCGGGGTGGTCGGCGTCAACCTGGAAGACGGCCGAGCCGACACCCTCGCCCCGATCGTCGTTCAGGCCGCGCTGCTGGCCAAGGTGCGCGAACGAGTCCCGGGAATGTTCCTCAACGCCCGCACCGACACGCATTGGCTCGGCACCGGCCCGGTCGCGGACGCCATCACCCGGGCCTGCGCGTACGCTGACGCTGGCGCCGACTGCGTCTTCGTCCCCGGCCTGCACGATGCCGCGGACGTGACCGAACTGGTCGAAGCGGTCGAAGTCCCGGTGAACCTGCTGTACCTGCCCGGGAAAGCCACTTTCTCGGAATTGGCTTCGTTAGGCGTGGCGAGGGTCAGCCTCGGCTCAACGCCTTACCGCGTAGCACTTTCCGCCGCACTGGCCACAGTGGACTCCGTACGGGAAGAGACGGAACTGCCGATGAATCCGCCGTCGTACGGTGATATCACGGCGCTGCTCCCGTAATCTTCACGACATGATCTTCGGAGGAAACACCGACTTCGCCGTCCCCGCCGGATACCTCAACACGCCCAGCATCGGAATCCCGCCCACGCCCGTCGCCGAAGCGGTCGACGCCGCGGTCGCCCGGTGGCGCACCGGGCAGAACACCCCGTCGGACTTCGACGAGGCGGTGTCCCGTTCCCGCAACGGGTTCGCGCGGCTCGCGGGCGTTCCGGCGGATCGGGTGGCGATCGGCGCGTCGGTGTCGCAGCTGGTGGCGAACGTCGCCGGCGGGCTGGCTCCGGACGCCCGCGTTCTGGTGGCGGAGAACGAATTCACCAGCGTCACGTTCCCGTTCGCGCAGCGGGCGACCGTCACCGAGGCGCCGCTCGCCAAGCTGGCGCAGCACGTCGAAGGCCACGACCTCGTCGCGGTCAGCCTCGCGCAGTCCGCCGACGGCGCGCTCCTCGACACCGCCGCGCTGCGGGCCGCCGCCGAAGCCGCGGACGTGCCCGTTCTGATCGACGTCACGCAAGCCGCCGGCTGGCTCCCGCTGGACGTCGCGTGGGCGGACTGGATCGTCTGCGCGGGCTACAAATGGCTGTTCTCGCCGCGCGGCTGCGCCTGGCTCGCGGTGCACCCGCGGGCGCACGAGCGGACCCGTCCGGTCGCCGCGAACTGGTACGCCGGCGACGATCCGTGGTCCTCGGTATACGGAATGCCACTGCGCCTGGCCGGAAACGCCCGCGGGTTCGACCTTTCGCCGGTATGGCTGTCGCACGTAGGCGCAGCGGAATCGTTCGACTACTTCGCGTCACTGGACCTCGCCGCGGTGCGCGAACACAACACCGGTCTGGCCGATTCCCTGCGCGCCGCAGCGGGTCTGGAGCCGCAGGGGAGCGCGATCGTGGCGCTGGAAGCCGATCCGGCGCGGCTCGCCGAAGCCGGGGTCGTCGCGAGCGTCCGCAACGGGCGGGTACGGGTCGGTTTCCACCTCTACAACGGCCCTGACGACGTCGAACGCGTTCTGGGCGCCCTGGGCTGAGCGTCTGGGCTCACCGCCGGGGAAGCGGTGAACTACGGTGGTCGCGTGTCGCACCCGCAGTTCACCCCCGGTACCCCCGGCCTTTCGGACACGGCCCCGATCCCGGCCGTGCCCGCGCAACCGGGCCCGCCGCCGTCCGGCCCGCCGCGCAACAACCGCACCCTGCTGCTGCGCGGCGCCGGACTCGTGGCGATCGCCGTCGTGGCCGGACTCGTCTGGTACCTGATCCGGCACGAAAGCACGCCGTACACGCCCGTCGCCGAACCCCCGGCGACCACGACGAAGCCCGCGTTCGACTACAAGCTGGCCGAAGGCCCGGTCAAGGCCACCGACTGCGCCGCCAACGCCTACACGGACGCCAAGAAGTTCTTCCAGGACAACCCGTGCAAGTCCCTGGCGCGGGCGCTGTACACGGTGCAGTCCGGCGACGCGAAGGCGCTGGTCTCGGTCGTGCTGGTGACGATGCCCGACGCGGCGAAGGCGACCGAGTTGAAGCAGCTCACCGACCGGGACGGCACGGGCAACGTGAGCGACCTGGTCCGCGACGGCACCTTCCACGACACCGACGCCCCGAAGCTGAGCGGCGACCAGGCCGCGTACGAGTCGAAGGCCAGCGGCGTCGAGGTGACGATCGTGCTCACCGACTTCTACTACGGCCACCACGACAAGCAGCTGCTGACCCGGATCGCGAAGAACGCGGTGAAGCTGTCCGGGAAGCTCCGCTGAGCGGTCCCGGACGACGTGACCGCGGGCTTTGAGCGCTTGTGCCGGTCAGAACCGGCACAAGCGCTCACGACGTCCGCCCGGCCTGCGCGCTTTTTTTAGGAAGGCTGCCCAGGCAACGCCACGGCAGCGGGCTTCTGACCCGCTTCCTGCCGCCAAGGCATCCCGCGCCGCGAAGCAGCCACCAGCGCCTGCAACGCCATCCCGCGCAACCCCGCGTCATCGGTATGCGTAAGCACGGCAAGCCAAGCCGCCGCCGTGTCCGCCTCCGCGCTCGCCACGAGCGCAGCAGCCGAAGCAGTGTCCGTAACCGGCTTAGGCGGCACGTACGCGGCTTCAGGCGCAACCGGCGTAGCCGAAGCCGAAGTGATCATCTGCGTCACCACGTCGCGCCGCGCGGTGTGTTCCGCGCGCCCAGCCTTCACCGCGTCCCCGAAATCGCCCGGCAGGAACGCCGTCACCAGCCCGTACACCCACAGCGACGCGTGCTCGGCCGCCAGCGCCTTCTGCAGCGGATCCACCGCTTCCTTCGGCACCGACGACGGCGCGGCCGCGGCCTTGGCGTCGGCCCCCGGCCCGAGTTCCGGCGCGATCCGCTGCAGCCCGGCGCATCCGGCGGCCACCGACGCGACGAGCCCGGCCCGGTACGCGGGCAGTGCCGCCACCAGGTCCTCGGCCTGCTTGCGCGCGGCGGCGAGCCGGTCCTTGAACCCGCCCAGATCCGCGGGCGCGGGCGGGACGTTCGCCGCCTTCTTGGGCCGGTTCAGCCGGTCCGCCTCGGCCTTCAGCGCGGCCGCCTGCGCGGCTCTGGCGTCGGCCACCTGGCCGGCCGCGTCGCCGCCGGACGGCAGCTTCCTTGCCGCGGCGGCGTCCGCCTCGGCCATCGCCAGCAGCGGGGCCAGCGGATCGGGGGCGTCGTCGTAGCCGCCCGAGCAGGCGGCGAGCGGCACAGCCGCGGCGACAGTGGCGCTCAGTGCGCCCAGACGCAGCACGGCGCGCCGGGAGAGGTCTGCGGTCACGTCGGCCCATCCTGCCAGGCCGCCCGGGTGCGCCGCCGCTCGCGCGTCTTCGCGGGGGCGCAGGATAAGCTTGACCTTCACCGACCACAGCCGTGACCAGCCCGCGTCACGACGGCCGAACAGGAGTGCTCCACGTGCCCAACGAACTCGCCAGCCGGCTGGAGCCGATCGTGGCCGAAGCCGTCACGACCGCGGGCTTCGACCTCGACTCGCTCGAGGTGCAGCAAGCCGGACGGCGACAGCTGGTGAAGGTGGTCGTCGACTCCGACGACGGCGTCGGGCTGGACGAGGTCGCCGAGGTCAGCCGCACCGTCTCGGCCGCGCTCGACGAGAACGAGCACGTGCTGGCGAGCGCCTACACGCTCGAGGTCACCTCGCCCGGCCTCGACCGGCCGCTCACCGAGCGGCGGCACTGGCGGCGCGCCCGGTTCCGCCTCGTCAAGATCACGCCCGTCGAGGGCGCGGCCTACCTCGCCCGCGTCGGGCACGCCGGCGAGAAGAGCGTGCGCGCGCTCGTGGACGGCCGGATCAAGGACGTGCACTACCAATCCGTCGCGAAGGCAGTGGTGGAAGTCGAGTTCAAGCAACCGCCCGCCGAAGACCTCAAAGCCCTGACCGAAGACGGCCCTGCCGAAAACGAGAAGAAGGAGGAGTCGAAGTGAACGTGGACATCGCCGCGCTGCGGGCGATCGAACGGGACAAGGACATCCCCTTCGACACGGTCATCGAGGCCATCGAGACCGCATTGCTCACCGCGTACAAGCACACCGAGGGCCACCAGTCGCACGCCCGCATCGACATCGACCGCAAGACCGGCCTCGTCCGCGTCCTCGCGCACACCCTCACCTCCGAGGGCGAGGTCGACGAGGAGTGGGACGACACCCCCGAGGGCTTCGGCCGGATCGCCGCGACCACCGCGCGCCAGGTCATCCTGCAGCGGCTGCGCGACGCCGAGCACGAGAAGACCTACGGCGAGTTCTCCGCCAAGGAGGGCGAGATCGTGGCCGGCGTGGTGCAGCGCGACGCGCGCGCCAACGCCCGCGGCATGGTCGTGATCCAGGTCGGCGACACCGAGGGCGTGCTGCCGCAGGCCGAACAGGTCGCGGGGGAGTCCTACGAGCACGGCACCCGGATCAAGGCGTTCGTGTTCGGCGTGTCGCGCAGCAACCGCGGCCCGCAGATCATGCTGTCGCGCTCGCACCCGAACCTGGTGCGCAAGCTGTTCGCGCTGGAGGTCCCGGAGATCGCCGACGGCACCGTCGAGATCGCCGCGGTCGCCCGCGAACCGGGACACCGGTCGAAGATCGCCGTGCGCTCCACCATCCCCGGTGTGAACGCCAAGGGCGCCTGCATCGGCCCGATGGGCGCGCGCGTGCGCAACGTGATGAGCGAGCTCGCCGGCGAGAAGATCGACATCATCGACTGGTCCGACGACCCGGCCAAGTTCGTCGGGAATGCATTGTCGCCCGCGAAGGTTGTCTCGGTACGTGTCGTGGACGAGCGGGCCAAGACGGCGAGGGTCGTCGTGCCGGACTTCCAGCTGTCGCTCGCGATCGGCAAGGAAGGCCAGAACGCCCGGCTGGCGGCCCGGCTCACCGGCTGGCGGATCGACATCCGGAGCGACGCGGCGCCCGCCGAACCGGCCGGTCCGGCGGAGGGTGAGCAAGACCACGCCGGCCAGGCGCGGCCCGCCGCGGCAACCGGTTCGGCCGACTGAAGGTGCAGGCGCTAGACTCGACAACGGTTCAAGACCCGCGAAGGGCTACTGGGGACACCCCCGACCTCCAGCGTCACCGGCAGTCGCCGGTGCGCACGTGTGTCGGCTGCCGGAAACGGGACTTGACCGGTGAACTGCTGCGCGTGGTCGCGGCGGACGGGCGGCTGGTCGTCGACGAACGTCGGCGGCTGCCGGGCCGGGGAGCGTGGCTGCACCCCGGAACGGACTGCCTGGCCAAAGCCGAGCGGAAGCGGGCGTTCCCCCGGGCTCTTCGAGTCCAGGGCGCGCTCGAGGCCGAAGGGCTGCACGACCACGCGGCGTTCGCCGCGGACGACGACTCCGGGACCAACCCGGGATCGCGAGAAACAAGGAAGCAGGTCGACCCGTCATGAGTCAGCCGTGAAGCTGAAGCCATGAACGCGCGACGATAAGGACGAGGTCAGCGGGTCCCCGCCTGGCCTCCCCTAGATGAGGAGAGCTGTGCCAGGCAAGGCCCGTGTACACGAGCTCGCTAAGGAGCTCGGGATCACCAGCAAAGAAGTTCTCGCCAAGCTCAAGGAGCAGGGCGAGTTCGTGAAGTCCGCGTCGTCCACCGTCGAGGCGCCCGTCGCCCGTCGGCTCCGCGACGCGTACCCCGCCAAGGGCGGGAAGAAGCCCGGCCCCACTCCGGGACCGCGGCCCGCTCCGGCGGCCCCGAAGCCGCCCGCCCAGCAGCAGAGCGCTGCCCCGCAGGCCCCGGCCCAGCCGGCTCCCGCGCCGCAGCAGCAGGCCCCGGCCGTGAAGCCGGGTCCGCAGGCCGTGAAGCCGGCCGCCGCCGCGGGCCCGAAGCCCGGCGGTCCGCGTCCCGGTCCGCGCCCGCCCGCGCCGGCCCAGCCGGCCCCGGCCCCGGAGGTCCCGGCCGCCAAGGCCGAGCCCGCCGCGCCCAAGCCGGCCCCGAAGCAGCAGGACTCGTCGTCCGCCGGTTCGGTCGTGCCGCCCAAGCCGCAGGGCCCCAAGCCCAGCGGCCCGCGTCCCGGCCCGCGGCCTCCGCGGGTCGGCAACAACCCGTTCGGCGTCGGCTCCGGTTCCCCGGCTCCGCGTCCGCCCGCTCCGCGTCCCGGCCCCGGCCAGGGCGGCGGCGACCGTCCCCCGCGTCCGGGCGGCGGCCAGGGCGGCGGAGAGCGTCCGCCGCGTCCCGGCGGGCAGGGCGGCGGCAACCGGCCGAGCCCGGGCAACATGCCCCCGCGCCCGAACCCCGGCATGATGCCGGGCCGCGCCCGTCCTGCCGGACCGGCAGGCGGCCGAGGCGGTCCCGGTGGCGGTGGCGGTCGTCCCGGTGGCGGTGGCGGCGGTCGTCCCGGCGGCGGTGGCGGCGGCTTCCGCGGCGGCCCCGGTGGCGGCGGCGGTGGCGGCGGTTTCCGTCCCGGCGGTGGCGGCGGCGGTGGCGGCGGCTTCCGTCCGGGCGGCGGCGGTGGCGCCCCGGCCGGCGGCGGCGGTTTCCGCGGTGGCGGCGGCGGTCGTGGCGGCCCCGGCGGTCGCGGCGGCACGGCCGGTGCCTTCGGCCGTCCCGGTGGACCCTCGCGCAAGGGCCGCAAGTCGAAGCGGCAGAAGCGCCAGGAGTACATGGACAACATGCAGGCGCCCAGCGTCGGCGGCGTCCGCCTGCCCAAGGGGCAGGGCGAGACGATCCGGCTGCCGCGCGGCGCTTCGCTGACCGACTTCGCCGAGAAGATCGACGCCAACCCGGCTTCGCTGGTGCAGGTGCTCTTCCACCTCGGCGAGATGGTCACCGCGACGCAGTCCGTGTCGGACGACATCCTCGAGCTGCTCGGCGGCGAGATGAACTACGTCGTCCAGGTCGTCTCCCCCGAGGAGGAGGACCGCGAGCTGCTCGAGACCTTCGACATCACCTACGGCGACGACGCCGGCGGCGAGGAGGACCTGCAGGTCCGGCCGCCGGTCGTCACCATCATGGGTCACGTCGACCACGGTAAGACGCGACTGCTGGACACGATCCGCAAGACGAAGGTCCGCGAAAGCGAGGCCGGCGGGATCACCCAGCACATCGGCGCCTACCAGATCGAGACCGAGCTCGAAGGCGTCGAGCGGCTGATCACCTTCATCGACACCCCGGGTCACGAGGCGTTCACCGCCATGCGTGCCCGAGGCGCGAACTCGACCGACATCGCGGTGATCGTGGTGGCGGCCGACGACGGCGTCATGCCGCAGACGGTGGAGGCGATCAACCACGCGCAGGCCGCGAAGGCCCCGATCGTGGTCGCGATCAACAAGATCGACAAGGAGGGCGCGAACCCGGACAAGATCCGGCAGCAGCTCACCGAGTACAACCTCATCGCCGAGGAATACGGCGGCGACACGATGTTCGTCGAGATCTCCGCACGGGAGAACATCAACATCGACGGGCTTCTCGAGGCGATCCTGCTGACCGCGGACGCGGCCCTGGACCTCCGGGCCAACCCGGACATGGAGGCACAGGGCGTCGCGATCGAGGCACACCTCGACCGCGGCCGCGGCCCGGTGGCCACCGTCCTGGTCCAGCGCGGCACGCTGCGCGTGGGCGACTCGGTCGTGGCGGGCGACGCCTACGGCCGCGTCCGCCGGATGGTCGACGAGCACAACGAGGACGTCACCGAGGCGCTGCCCTCGCGTCCGGTCCAGGTCATCGGGTTCACCTCGGTGCCGGGAGCGGGCGACACCTTCCTGGTGGTCGACGAGGACCGCGTCGCCCGGCAGATCGCCGAGCGCCGCTCCGCCCGCACCCGCAACGCGCTCAACGCGTCGCGCCGCAAGCGGGTCAGCCTCGAGGACCTCGACTCCGCCTTGAAGGAGACGAGCAGCCTCAACCTGATCATCAAGGGCGACAACTCGGGTACCGTCGAGGCGCTCGAGGCGGCGCTGCTGCAGCTGGACGTCGGCGAAGACGTCGAACTGCACGTCGTGCACCGCGGCGTCGGCGGCGTGACCGAATCGGACATCGACCTGGCGACCGCGTCCGACGCGATCGTCCTCGGGTTCAACGTCCGGGCGCAGGGCAAGGCGACCGAGCGGGCCACCCGCGAGGGCGTCGACGTGCGCTACTACACGGTCATCTACCAGGCGATCGAGGAGATCGAGCAGGCCCTGAAGGGCATGCTCAAGCCGGAGTACGAAGAGGTCGAACTGGGCCGCGCCGAGGTCCGGGACGTCTTCAAGTCCTCCAAGATCGGCACGATCGCGGGTTGCCTGGTCATGTCCGGCGAGATCCGGCGCAACGCCAAGGCCCGCCTCCTGCGCGACGGCAACGTCGTGGCGCAGAACCTGCCGATCAACTCGCTGCGCCGCTTCAAGGACGACGTGGTCGAGGTCCGGGAAGGGTACGAGTGCGGTCTCACGCTGGGCTCGTACAGCGACATCAAGGTCGACGACGTGATCGAGACCTACGAACAGCGGGAGAAGCCCCGTGCGTGAGTGACCGGTCCGGGGTGCGCCAGGCGCGCACCCCGGACCGCCCTCGCGGCATAACTTCGCTGCCTATGTTTGTCGGAGCCTTAGAGCTCGACCTGCTGCTCGACGACGTGCATTCGTTGAAGCAGAAGCGATCCGTGGTGCGGCCGGTGGTGGCCGAACTGCGGAAGCGGTTTTCCGTCTCGGTCGCCGAGGCGGGACATCTGGACCTGCACCGGCGCGCGCTCATCGGCGTCGCCGCGGTCGCCCCCGACGTCGAGCACATCCGGGACGTGCTCGACGCGTGCGAGCGGTTCGCGGCCGGACGCCCTGAGTTCGAACTGCTCTCCGCGCGCCGCCGGCTGCTCGGCCCGGACGACTAGAACACCCGGACACCCGGAAACCCGGAGAAGGAGACCTCAGCCATGGCCGATCCCGCTCGGGCACGCAAGCTCGCCAAGCGGATCTCGCAGATCGTGGCCTCGGCGATCGAACACGACGTCAAGGACCCGCGACTGGGCTCGGTGACCATCACCGACGCCCGCGTCACTGCGGACCTGCACGACGCCACGGTGTACTACACGGTGCTCGGCGAAAGCCTCGACGCGGAGCCGGACTTCGCGAGCGCCGCGGCGGCGCTGGAAGCCGCGCGCGGCGTCCTGCGCACCAAGGTGGGACAGGGCACCGGCGTCCGCTACACCCCGACGCTCGCCTTCGTCGCGGACAGCGTCCCCGACGACGCCCGCCGCATCGAAGAACTGCTCGCGAAGGCCCGCGAGTCGGACGCGGAGGTGGCGCGCCGGGCGACCGGGGCCCAGCCTGCGGGCGAAGCGGACCCTTACAAGGCTCCTCGTGCCGAAGAGGACGAGGAGCAAGCAGAAGAGGAGACGCGCGGCTGAAGCGATGCGGTCAAAGCCCGGTGTCACGCGACGCGGCCTCCTGCTCGGCAGTGCCGCGGCGCTCGTCTCCGCCTGCACCGGGCGCTCCGCCCCGGTGGCTGCGCCGACCTCGGCTGCCCCGGCCTCCAGCCCGTCGCCCCTGAGGGCGTCGATCACGATCCACCGCAGGCACTCGGCGGCCCGCGGCCGGGACGTCGACGTGGTGCTCATGACGCCCGACGGCGTCCCCAGCCTCGGCCTGCCGGTCTGCGTCGCGCTGCACGGCCGCGGCTCGAACGCCCGCACGTTCCTGGACCTGGACCTGCCCGCGGCCCTCACCGCCGCGGTGCGGTCCGGCGTCCCGCCGTTCGCGGTCGTCGCGGTCGACGGCAGCCACTACTGGGTCCCCGACGGCAGCGACGACCCGCGCCGCATGCTCGCCGACGAACTCCCCGGCTGGCTCTCCGAAGCCGGTCTCCGCCCGATGACCGGCGTCCTCGGCATCTCCATGGGCGGCTTCGGCGCCCTGAACCTCGCCCGGCGCCGCCGCGACGTGCGGACCGTGGCCACCTGCAGCGCGGCCCTGTTCCGCACCTGGCCCGAAGCCCGCACCCGGCACATCTTCCCGTCCCAGGACGACTGGACGGCCGCCGAACCGCTGCAGCACGTGGACGAACTCCCGACCCGGGGCCTCGGCGTGTGGTGCGGCGACGGCGACCCGTTCCTGGCGGCCAACCGGAAGCTGATCAGCAGCGCCAAACCGGAGGTCTCGCGGATCACGGCGGGGGAGCACACGGAGGAGTACTGGCGGGGTGTGCTGCCGGAGGTGCTGCGCTTCCTCGGACCGCGGCTGGCGTAGCGGGATCACCGGTTCGGGTAGCCGGGGTTGTGTAGGCAATTGGTAACACCGAGCTTTCCCTGGTGACCAGTGAACGAGCGCGGGACGGTGCGGCTTCATCCGTTGTCCTCGCCCGGCACCGAAATCTCCCAGTCCGGCGCGATCTCCCCGCGCGGATCGAGGCCGTGCTTCCGCAACTGCGTGTGCTCCCAGGCGCGGCCGTCCGCCGCGTCGAGGAGGTGGTTGATCCGGAGGCGCGCGCCAGGATGGCCGTGGGCCAGCGCGAGGCAGTAGAGATCGAGCACCCTGGTCTGGTCGCCCGCGCCCCGGCGAAGATCGCCCAGCAGCACCAAGGATTCGACGTCCCCGCCGCGCGCCCCGCGCTCGGCGATGTCCTGCGCTTTGACGTACTCCTCGTGCAGGTTGAAGCCCCGGGCGACCCCGGCGGCCGCGCTGAAGTCGTCCTCGTCGAGCAGTTCTTCGAGCAGTTGTTCGGCATCCTTCAGCGCGCCGTGTCCGGCGAGGGCTTCCGCCAGCAGCGCCCGCAGCCGCCGCGGCACAGTCTCGTGGCCCGAGCGGATCAGGTGCATCGCCTCGACGAAGTTGCGCGCGTCCATCAGCAGGCGGACGGCACGTTCCTCGACCCGCGGGGTCCCCGACTTGGCAGCTTCCTTGTACAGATGGCCCGCCAGCACCAGCCGCGAGGGGGTCGCGCGGTGCGGGCCGTTTCCGCTCACCGTCGTCCGGCCGGTTCCGCCGGACGGGGCTTCGAGGAGTTCGTCGGCCGTCCAGGCCAGCGCCCGCCACCGCGGCAGGTTCTTGCGGGACCGGACTGCCTCGGCCACCGTCATCGCTTCAGGGAGATCCTTGATATGCCGGGCGATCGGAGCGAGCGACCCCGGAACCGTGGCGACGTACCATTCCAACGCCTCGGTGACCTTCCCAGCAGCGCAGAGCAACCGGACGATCTCGGCCGGATCCGGTGCGCGGCCAGCCAAATTCGCCCGCCGGCAGTAACCGAAGGCTTTGTCGAGCATGCCGTGCTGGGCCGCGGCGAGCGCAGCCGCGCTGAAGGCGGCGGGCGCGTCGCCGGACGCCGCGTCGTCGTAGCACCTGAGCGCTCGTTCCGGAAGCGGGGGATCGGAGTTGGCGAAGGCGTCGCCGACCTCGATCAGCGGAGCCGCGTCTCCCTCCGCCGCGGATTCGAGCGCGCACTGCTGGGCCGCGTCGAGCAGGCGGGCGCGCAGATTCACCCGCGCTGCGACAGCGGCGCTGCCGGGGACGCCGTGCCGCCGAGCCGACTCCACCCACGTCAGTGCTTCTTCGGCCCGCCCGACCGCAGACAGTGCTTCGGCACCAATCAGATACGCGCCGGGCAGGTCGTAGTCGGTCGCCTCCTCGGAAAGCATCTCCAGCACCGCGTCGATCCCCAAGGCGTCCATCGTCAGGTCAGTGATCAGGGGAAGCAGATCGCACTCGAGGCGCCCAGCCAGTCCGGTCAGCCAGCGCACCGCTTTGTCGAGTTCTTTCCGACGGCGGATCCGCTGTTTCTCTCGGTCCTCGGCAGACAGCGGACCACGGGAATCGACCAGGATCTCGGGCGAGACCATGCTCGCCGCCACGTAAGCCGCCGATCGCAGGTCGCCGTTTTCCGCACGTCGGCGGTGCACGGCCAGCGCCAGGTCCGGTTGGCCGCACCGGAGGTGGGCGACCTCGACGTGCAATGCGGCCGAACGGTTCCCCGTTTCGGCGAGCGGGCCCAGCCAGTCCAGGACGTCCTTTTCGCGTTCGGCGGCGAAGAGAATGTTCGCCCCCTGGTTGATCGCCTCCTCGACCTCGGCACCGACCCGCGTGAGCCTCCGGTACTGGGCGATCGCCTCGTCGATCCGCCCGGCCTTCGCCAGCATCGCGGCGAGCTCAAGGCGCGCTCGCGGCGTGTCGCTTTTCAGGTAGAACTGAGCGCTCAGCTCCAGGAGATGGCGTCGTCGGCATTCCCGGGCGATGTCGAGACTGTCGTGCCCCGCAACGGTTTCCAGCAGTACGGGCCACAGGCTCGCGCGCGGAAGGATCGGCTTCGGCGCCTCGGTCGCGTACAGCCGGTCGAGACACGGGGCAAGCCGATAGCCGTCCGTTTTCGTCTCTTTGGCCAGTACTGCGGCACCGCCGCGTACTGGCGTCGTCAGTTCTTTCAGCGCCTTGTCGAACGACTCGTCGGTGTCCGGTCCGTCGGGGAAGGCTTGCGCACCCTTGCGGAGGAGCGTCCAGGACATCGCTGGGCCGTGACCTGCGTGCCGGGCCTCGATCACGAAATCCAGGATCGCCCGAGCGAACGGGCTGATCCGCTGGCAGCGCGTGCGCAGTGCCGGTCCGGCGACAAGAGTCTGGATCACCTGGCCGTTCGGTGCGTTCGCCGCTGCTTCGGAGACTCGCGGGTCAGGGGAGGCGAGTGCCCGGGTGACCTCGGTTTCGGTGAAGGTGTCGGGCACCGTGATGCTGGTGCCCTGCAGCAGCAGGTGGACGTGCGACCGGTCGACGCCCCCTTCCGGCGGTGCGGTGAGGTCTTGCCAGTACTCCGGGGTCAGGCTCGCGAGAATCAGGATCGGCGCACGCTTGGCGTCGAGCAGCAGATTCCGCAGGGTGTCGGCAACTTCATTGCCTTTTTCGTGGCCGCACAAGAAAAAGTAACGTTCTGCGGAAGGAAGCCACACGACGGTATTTTTCTGAAATCCCTTCGCGCTCGCCAGCAGTTCCTCCGGGTTGCGCGGACTGAGACCGGGCCAGATTTTCCAGCCGTAGAGCAGCAATTGCTCATCGGGACCCTTGGTGTATGCGGCTTCCAGCAGCGCGCGTTTCTTCCCCGTTGCCGGTCCGCCAACGACGGTGGCGATTCCGCTTGTCCCGCATGCGGCGGCCTCGACGATGGAAGCCAGTCTGCGATCGTGGGCACGACGACGATAGGAAGTCAGGTAGGGCAAGGACTCGTCGGGCTGACCGGCCTCGCTCAACGGGGCAATTTCCAGCTGGCGCGGATGGCAGGTCACCAATTCGACTGCCTCGGTCGCCAAGGGCGGGATTCGCTCTGGTGTCGTGTCCATTTCAAGGCCGACCCTGCCGTACGAAATGCGCCACAGGAGGCTTGATGCGATGAACGGTCAACTCTGAGCGGTAAAAGCACGACAGTGATCCGCCCGTGCTATCTGGCTTTCACTCAATCCAGTGAATGTAGTCTGCGCGCTGTAACAACAATGCCCAGCGCGCGTTCAGGCCGGCTTTCCCGCCACCACAAGATCCCGCACGATCGCCTGGTCCACCCGGTGCGCCAGCTCCTCATAAGGCCCGCCGGATCGCACCGCCAGCCCCGCGCGTTCCAGGATCGCCACCAGCTCCTCGCGCGGCAGCACGTGCGTGTTCCACGAGATCCCCATCGCCCCGCCCGGCCGCAGCACCCGGTTCCACACCGGGACCGCCGCCGCGAGGAGGTCGCGCGGGCTGCGGGCCAGGCCGGTGTCGCGGTGGCTGCCGTGCTGCACGCCGTACGGCGCGTCGGTCACGATGAGGTCCACCGACGCCGGGCGAAGGACCTCGTCGGTGGTCAGGGTGTCCGTGTTGAGATAGCTGAGCCGTCGGACGCGGCCGGCCTTGTAGTCGTCCTTGTCGAACGCGTACTCGATGTCCAGCCGACGGCCAAGGCGGACCTTGTTGCGGCGCAGCTGCCCGGCCTCCGCGGTGTGCTTCACGCGCTTCGTGCGCAGCCACGTCTTCACGAACTGCTCGTACGCTTCGAAATCGCGCTCGTCGACGTCCAGGCCGGTGGCGTCGAAGCCGTACATGACGGCCTGGTTGAGCGTCGTTCCGCGGCCGCACAGCGGGTCGAGCAGGTGCAGTTCGCGGTCCGGCCAGTCCGCGGGCCGCGCGGTCGCCAGCAGGGTGAGGTTGAGCAGCAGTTTGGTGAACTGCTCGTTGGTCTTGCCCGGGTACTTCTGGATGGTCAGCAGGTCCGAGTCGGCCTTCGCCAGCGGATGCACGGCGACCGGCCGCAGCACCCCGTCGCCCAGTTCGAACAGGGCGTACAGCGAGGACAGGTTCGACAGCAGCGCCAAGTCTCGCTCACCGAGAGGCGCCGCGCAGGTGAATTTCACGTACCCGACGCCGCCGAGTTCGATCTCTTCGATCGCCGACACTTCGGCGGAAAGACCAGCGCCGAAGGCCGCCAGCTCGGCGCGCAGCAGCGCCGGCGACGACGCGGCGTACACGCGGTTGGCGGAAGGAAGAACGAGGATCACGTACTCAGGCATCCCGCAGAGCGTAGCGTGACACTTTGTGACAGCTTCCCTGGTACAGGACATCGAGGCCGCCGCCGCACTGCTGGCCGGGGCCACCGACGTGACGCTGCTCGGACACGTGCGCCCCGACGCGGACGCCCTCGGCAGCGCGCTGGCCCTAGGCCACGTGCTGCATCGCGGCGGCGCTCGCGTGCGGGTCGCCTTCGGAGCGCCGGACGAGGCCCCGGAAACACTGGCCTGGCTGGACGTCGACGGCCTGATCACCCCGGTGGACGCCCTCCCTCCGGCCGACGGCCTGCTGGTCGCACTGGACACTCCGACCCTGGCCCGCCTGGGCAGGCTCTCCCCACGCGTGGCCGCAGTCCGCGATGCGGGCGCTCCGGTCCTGGTCGTCGACCACCACGCGACGAACGCCCGCTACGGCACTCACCACGTCGTAGACGAGACCGCCGAAGCGACAGCGATCCTGGTCACGCGCATCATCGAGGCAATGGGCGTCGAACTGGACGCAGCCGCCGCACGCTGCCTGTACGCCGGGGTGGTCACCGACACGAGCGGCTTCCGCCGGGCAAGCCCCGAAACGCACCGAATCGCCGCGCGCCTCCTGGAAGCCGGGGCGGACCCGGGCGAGGTAGCCCGGAGAATCGTCGACGACCACCCGTTCGCGTGGCTGCCGATGCTGGCGACGGTCCTCTCCGAGGCGAGGCTGGAACCCGAAGCGGCACAAGGATTCGGCTTCGTCCACACGGTAGTCCGCGCGGCGGCTGCGGCGACGGTACGACTGGAAGAGATCGAGTCGGTGATCGACGTGGTGCGCGCCACTCGGGAAGCTGGCGTCGCGGCCGTGCTGAAGGAGGCCGGGCCTGGTCCAGTGTGGACAGTCTCGCTTCGCTCCGCCGGTGACATCGACGTGTCAGCCGCCGCCGCGGAGTTCGGCGGGGGAGGCCACCGGATGGCCGCCGGGTGCACGGCGGAGGGCCCAGCAGAGGAGGTATTGGACCGGCTGCGGGATGCACTGGGGAGGGCGCCGCTGCTGCGAGCTTCCTGACCCGGGCGGGCTTCTGGCGCAGGTTCGCCTGCGCCCCTGGGGACGGTCTCCCGGCACGCATCTGCACCCCCGCGGCCTGCGATAGCCGACCGGGGAGATGCGGGCACTGTCCGCCGACTGGCTACCCGCTCCGCGACGTGGTCGGTTAGCGGTGTTCCCGGGTATGTCCGTCTGGCACGTCTGCGGTCGAAGCCGAGCCAGCCGAACGTTCGCCTTGCGGAGAGGCGGTCCGGTGACCGTGCTTCTGGGCGTGCCAGTCCGGTATGCCCGCAGCTGGAGCTGAGCCCAGCCATGCCCCTCCAGCATGTCCGCAACCGAACCCGAACCACCCGAGCAAACCTCCCACATCTCAGGAATCCGCCGCTAACGCAGCCGAATTCCGTTGCCCCACAACCAATTCTCCCGCCCCCGTCACCCACTTCAGCGAACCTCGGCCCTCCGCCCCGCCGGAATTGTCGGACCCGGTAGCTACTCTCGTCTCGTGTCCGAAAACGCCACGACCACCGCCGTAAGCGGTGACCGCATCCCGCCCCGCCGAGTGTTCGGGCTCGCCGTGCCCGCGCTCGGCGTGCTCGCCGCCGAGCCGCTCTACGTGCTGGTCGACACCGCCGTCGTCGGCCATCTCGGGGCGTTGCCGCTCGCCGGCCTCGCGCTGGGCGGCGTGGTGTTGTCGCAGGTCTCCACGCAGCTCACCTTCCTGTCCTACGGCACCACCTCGCGCACCGCGCGGCTGCACGGCGCGGGCAGGCGCGCCGACGCGGTCCGCGAGGGCGTGCAGGCCACCTGGCTCGGCGTGCTGGTCGGGCTGGTGCTGCTCGTCGCGGGACAACTGCTGGCGGAGCCGATCGCCCGCGCGCTTTCGGGCAGCGACGAGATCGCCGCGGCGGCCGTCTCCTGGCTGCGGATCGCGTTGTTCGGCGCGCCGCTGATCCTCATCACCATGGCGGGCAACGGCTGGATGCGCGGCGTGCAGGACGCCACCCGTCCGCTGCGCTATGTCTTGGCGGGCAACGGAATCTCGGCCGTGCTGTGTCCGGTGCTGGTGTACGTCGCCGGTCTCGGGCTGGAGGGGTCGGCGATCGCGAACGTCGTCGCGCAGGTCGTGTCCGCGTCGATGTTCGTCGCCGCGCTGGTGCGCGAAAAGGTGCCGTTGCGCCCGGATTTCGCGGTGATGCGGGCGCAGCTGGGGCTCGGCCGGGACCTGGTGTTGCGCAGTTTCGCGTTCCAGGCGTGCTTCGTGTCCGCCGCCGCGGTGGCCGCGCGCACCTCGACCGAGGCGGTCGGGGCGCACCAGGTGGTCCTGCAGCTCTGGACGTTCCTGTCCCTGGTGCTCGATTCGGTCGCGATCGCCGCGCAATCGCTCGTCGGCGCGGCGCTCGGCGCGGGAGCGGCGCGGCAGGCGCGCGGGGTGGCCAACCAGATCACCGGATACGGCCTCGTCCTGGGCTGTTTCCTGTGTGTGCTGTTCGCCGCGTTGTGGAGCGTCCTGCCGCACGCGTTCACATCCGATCCTGGAGTGCTCGGCGAAATCCCGCACGCGTGGTGGTTCTTCGTGGCGCTGCAACCGATCGCGGGCGTGGTGTTCGCGCTCGACGGTGTTCTCCTCGGTGCGGGCGACGCCGCCTTCCTCCGCACCGCGACGCTCGTCAGCGCCGGTCTCGGATTCCTGCCGCTGATCTGGCTGTCGCTGGCGCTGGGCTGGGGATTGAGCGGGATCTGGACCGGGCTGTCGCTGTTCATGGTGTTCCGGCTGGCGGCGGTCGTAGCGCGGTGGCGGTCCGGGCGGTGGGCCGTGGTCGGCGCGGTGCGGGAGGCTTGATGGCATAACGGCGAAACCCGCTCGCCGCCGTCGCCCGGCGGATGCGAGGGTGGGCGCATGCCGAAGTTCACCCAGGTCGACGTCTTCACCGACGAGCTCACCCGCGGCAATCCGCTCGCTGTCGTGCACGGCGCGGACGGGCTGTCCGACGAGCACATGGCCGCGTTCGCCAGCTGGACGAACCTCAGCGAGACCACGTTCCTGCTGGAGCCGTCCGACCCGGCCGCCGACTATCGCGTGCGGATCTTCACCCCGCACGGCGAGCTGCCGTTCGCCGGGCATCCGACGCTCGGGTCGGCGCGGGCGTGGCTGGCCGCAGGGGGAGTGCCGAAAGCCGGGCACCTCGTGCAGGAATGCGGGGCCGGGCTGGTCCGGGTGCGTCGCGACGGCGACCGGCTGGCGTTCGCCGCGCCTCCGCTGCGCCGTGGCGGCCCGGTGGACGACGCCGACCTCGCCGCGGTGAAACGCGGTCTGCACCTCGGCGACGCCGACGTCCTCGACGCGCGCTGGGCGGACAACGGCCCCGGATGGGTCGCGTTGCTGCTGCGCGACGCGGCGACCGTCCTCGCGATCGAGCCGGACTTCGGTGCGCTCGGCTCGTTCAAGGTGGGCGTCGCCGGTGCGCAGCCCACTGGGTCCGACACAGCGTTCGAGGTCCGCGCGTTCAGCGACGTCGTCGAGGACCCGGTCACCGGCAGCCTCAACGCGGCGCTCGGCCAGTGGCTGATCGGCGACGGCATCGCGCCCGAGTCGTACGTCGCGGCGCAGGGCACGCGGCTCGGCAGGCACGGGCGGGTGCACGTCGAACGGGACGGCGACGACGTCTGGGTCGGCGGCGAAACGGTCGTCGGAATCCGGGGCGAAGTGGATCTGTGGTGAAACACACCCCGGTCACGGCTATGTCTCGAGGTTGCTGAGGCGATACAACTATCGAGGCGGCAGCGTCGTCGTCCTCCTCTGTCCGACGCTCGCCTGCTCTCTGGAGGAACCCTTGACGCCCGCCGGCCGCGCCCCTGTCCGGTCCTGGCTCATCTGGCTCACCGCGGTCACGGTGTACCTGCTCGCCGTCTTCCACCGCACCTCGTTCGGCGTCGCCGGGCTGAAAGCGGCCGAACGCTTCGGCGTCGGATCCGCCGCGCTCGGCATCTTCACCGTCCTGCAGGTCGGCGTCTACGCGGCCATGCAGATCCCGACCGGCGTACTGGTCGACCGCTACGGCCCGCGCCGCGTGCTCACCGCCGCCGTCCTGATCCTCGGCTCCGGGCAGCTGCTGCTCGGCCTCGCCGACACCTACGCGCTCGGCCTGGTGGCCCGCGGCGTCCTCGGCCTCGGCGACGCGCTCACCTTCGTCAGCGTCCTCCGCCTCGTCGCGGCGCACTTCCCAGCCCACCGCTACGCGCTGCTCGCGTCCTTCACCTCGTGCGTCGGCTACATCGGCAACCTCGCCGCGACGGTCCCGCTCACCCTGCTCCTCGACGGTCCAGGATGGACAGTCACCTTCCTCGCCGTCGGCGCGGTGACGGTCCTGTTCTCGGTGCCGGTCGCGCTGCGCGTCCGCGACACCCCGGAAGGCGTGCCGGAACGCAAACGCGAACCCGTGCGCCCGGCGGAACTGGCCATGCAGGTCAAGCTGGCTTGGCGAACCCCCGGCACCCGGCTGGGTTTCTGGGTGCACTTCTCGACGATGTTCGCGCCGAACGTGCTGACCCTGTTGTGGGGCATGCCATTCCTGGTGCAAGGCGAGGGTTTGCCCGCCGCGACCGCGAGCGCGCTGCTGACCGTGTTCGTATTCGGCTCGATGGCGGGCGGTCCGCTGCTGGGCGCGCTGATCGGCCGCTCCCCGGCACTGCGGGTGCCGCTGGTCGTCGGCTACCTCAGCGGCGCAGCGATCGTATGGGCGGTGCTGCTCGGCTGGAACGGCCACGTCCCGGTGGGCGTCCTCGTCCCGGCATTCGCGTTCCTCACCCTGGGCGGCCCGGCGTCGATGATCGGCTTCGCCATCGCCCGCGACTACAACCCGCTGTCCCGCGTCGGAACCGCGACCGGAGTGGTGAACGTCGGCGGCTTCCTGGCGACCACCGTGACCGCCCTGCTGATCGGCATCCTGCTCCAGGCCACCGGCGGCAACTTCCGGATCGCCCTGCTGGTCATCGTGGCCGTGCTGGCGTTCGGCGCCACCAAGATGCTGATGTGGTGGCGACGGGCCCGCGCCCACGTGTTCGCCGCGGCGGCACGCGGGGAGGAAGTCCCGGTCCAGATCCGGCGGCACCGCTGGGACCACGCACCGGAAGAGGCCGTGGCCGCCGCCTGATCGAACTGCCCGAACCCTTCCGGCGACAGCCACCCGCCCGCGTCGTCCGACCTGCTCTCTCCGGGCACTCGTGAGTGGCGATGCCGGGTTCTAACCGGCATCGCCGCTCACGACAACCCAGCCCCTTACTGCTCGCGCCGAACTCCAGCCCGTTTCCGCCACCCCGGCCGCTAACGCCATTCGCCCGAGCCCCGTCCTCCGCCCCAGCCAGGCCGCTCGGACCGGTCGCCGTAGCTCTTCCGTCGCCTAGCGCGCCCGGGAGTTCCTTCGTCCGTTCGGCTCCGGCCGTTCGCGTCGGACTCCAACCGGCTTCCGCGCCCCAGCCCGGCCGCTCGGGCCAGTCGCCGCAGTCCTTCCGCCGCCTAGCGCACCCGGGAGCCCTTTCGTCTGTCCCGCTCCGACCGTTCGCGTCGGACTCCAACTGGCCTCCGCGCCCCAGCCCAGCCGCTCGGGCCAGCCACCACAGCTCTTCCGCTGCCTAGCGCGCCCGGGACCTTTCCTCCGTCCCGCTCCGGCCGCGCGTGCCGGATTCCAACCGCCCTCCGCACCCCAGCGCGGCCGCTCAGGCCAGCCGCCCCAGCCCTTCCGCCGCCCGCCGCGCCCGCCCGAACCACCCGCCGCCCGCGAAACCCCGGCTAGGTAAGGTTTCCGCCGTGTCTCGCCCGAAAGAACCGCGTCGTCCCGCTCCTCCGCCCGGACTGCTCATCGTCGACAAACCGGCGGGAATGACGTCGCACGACGTGGTCGCGCGGGCGCGGCGGATCATGGGCACCCGCAAGGTCGGCCACGCCGGCACGCTCGACCCGATGGCGACCGGCGTTCTCGTACTCGGCATCGAACGCGCCACCAAACTGCTCGGCCACCTCGCGCTCGACCGCAAGACCTACCTCGCCACCCTGTCGCTCGGCCGGTCCACCACCACCGACGACGCCGAGGGCGAACCGCTGGCCGAAACCGATGCCGCGCCGGAAATCCTCGCCGCGGTCACCGATGAGCAGATCGCCGACGGCATCGCCGCGCTGACCGGCGACATCCAGCAGGTGCCCAGCGCCGTGTCCGCCGTCAAGATCGACGGCAAGCGCGCCTACGCCCGGGTCCGCGCAGGCGAAGACGTCGTCCTCCCGCCGCGGCCGGTGACCGTGCACCGGTTCGACGTTCTGGGGCTCCGCCGCGAGGACGACCGGATCGAGATCGACGCGATCGTCGAATGCTCGTCCGGCACCTACGTCCGCGCGCTCGCCCGGGATCTCGGCGCCGGGCTCGGCGTCGGTGGGCACCTGAAAGCCTTGCGCCGCACCACAGTCGGGCCGTTCACGCTCGCCCGCGCGCGCACGCTCGACCAGCTCGAAGAAAAGCCGGAACTGTCCCTGGACCTCGACGCCGCCGTCGCCGCCGCGTTCCCGCGCCGGGATCTCGACGCGGCCACGGCCAAAGCGGTCCAGTACGGCAGGCGCATCCCGGCGGGCGGAATCGAGGGCACCTACGGGCTGTTCGCGCCGGACGGCCACGTGCTCGCGCTGGCGTCCGACACCGAGGGAGTGACCCGCTCGGTGGTGGTCCTCCTGCCCGCATAGGGTGGGGGCAAAGGCACCTCGCTCGGGGAGAGTTGACAACAGTGCAGCGGTGGCGTGGGCTCGGGGACCTCCCGGGCGGCTGGGGACGGTGCGTGGTCACCATCGGCGTGTTCGACGGCGTGCACCGCGGGCACCAGGAACTGATCAAGCGCACCGTGGCGACGGCGGCCGAACGGGGCGTGCCCAGCGTGGTGCTCACCTTCGACCCGCATCCGTCCGAGGTGCTGCGCCCGGGGAGCCATCCCGCGCAGCTGACCACGTTGCGGCGCAAGGCCCAGCTGGTCGAGGGGCTCGGCGTGGACGTGTTCTGCGTGCTGCCCTTCACCCTGGAGCTGTCCCGGCTCAGCCCGCACGAGTTCGTGCACGAGGTGCTGGTCGACCGGCTGCACGCGGCCGCGGTGCTGGTCGGGGACAACTTCACGTTCGGGGCCAAGGCCGCGGGCAACGTCGCGCTGCTGCGCGAACTCGGCCGCCGCTTCGGGTTCGTCGCCTACGGCGCGGAGCTGCAGGGCCGTTCGCTCGACGACGACCGCGGCGCCAACGACATCACCTTCTCCTCCACCTACGTGCGCTCGTGCATCGACGCCGGCGACGTCGTGGCCGCGTCCGACGCGCTCGGCAGGCCGCACCGGCTGGAGGGCATCGTCGTCCGCGGCGACGGCCGGGGCCACGACCTCGGCTACCCGACGGCCAACCTGTCCACCGCGAGATTCGCCGCCGTGCCCGCGGACGGCGTCTACACGGCCTGGTTCAGCAGGCTGTCCGACCCGGACCGGCGGCTGCGCGCGGCGGTGTCGGTGGGCACGAACCCGACGTTCTCCGGCCGCGAACGCACCGTCGAGGCGTTCGTGCTGGACGTCGACGAGGACTTCTACGGCCAGCACGTCGCACTGGACTTCGTCACCCGGTTGCGGGATCAGGCGCGGTTCGGCGCGTCGGCCGATCTCGTGAAGAAGATCGACGAGGACGTGGCCCGGACCAGGGAAGCGCTCGGCTCCGACAGCTGAGCGGACCTCGTCCCGGGGCGGGCCGGACCCGGGGCGAATCGGGCGTTCCGGCCCGCCGGGGGCGTCCGGAGTGGCAAGATGGGCCGGCGGCGCCGGGCCGGGGGAGCAAGTCCCCCGGCTGGCGGCCGCGGGACGACAGCGCTAGGGGAGCGGAGCTAGGTGGAGGACCACAAGATCGTCCAGCGGAACATCGCGCTGCAGCGGGAGTGGTACGGGGAGCCGCTGGGCGATCGGGTGCGCAGGCTGGTCGTGGCCTTCGACGTGTCGCAGGCGTTCCTGGCCGAGGTGCTGGGGATCAGCGCGCCGATGCTGAGCCAGGTGATGAGCGGGCGGCGGGCGAAGATCGGCAATCCGGTCGTGCTGGCGCGGATGATCATGCTCGAACGCAAGATCCTGGTGCCCGAGGTCGCCGCGGGCGACCGCGACGCGATGCAGGCCGCGCTCGAGGACGTGCGCGATTCCCGGCCCACCGTCGGCCGCGACAACATCCCGGTCAACTCGGACGAGAAGATCCTGCTCGCGGGCATCCGCGACGTCGCCGAGGACGAGAACCTCGCCGAGGCGGCGAAGCTGCTCGACGACGACTACCCGGCGATCGCCGACCTGCTCCGCCGCGCGGGAGCCTCGGGCCAGTAGCCGATGCGGTTGTTCTCCGCGCTGCGCCCGCCCGCCGACGTCGCGGCGGAAATCGACAGCGCGCTCGGCTCCCGGGACCGGCTGCTGCGCTGGTCCGACCCGGCCGGATGGCACATCACGCTGGCCTTTTACGGCGAGGTCGACCCCGCCGAACGCGGCTCCTTCCTCGACCGGGCGCTGGACGGCCGGAAATCCGTTGACGTCCGGCTCTGGGGTTCGGGAACATTTCCGGGAGTGCTGTGGTTGGGAGTGGCGGGGGAGGGCCTAGCCGACCTGGCCGCAGCCGCAGCCGCGGGCTCCGGCGAGGAACGCCCGTACCGGCCGCACCTGACGCTGGCGCGGTGCTCGCGCACCCAGCCGCCCACCGAGTGGACGGAACGGCTCGCGGGCTTCCGCAGCCGCGTCTGGACCGCGGACCGGGTCGAGCTGATGGGCGGCGGCAGCCCGTACCGCACGCTGCGGACTTGGCCTCTGCGGCGCGGGTGAGGCTGTGCTGCCCAGCTAGCCGCACGCGCCTGAAGCCGCAGTTCAACCGGCTGGTAACCTCGGCAACCGGGTCCGGCTGCAGTCCGTGGCGGCCGTGACCGTCTCACCCGGCCGCGTGGCGCGGTGCGGGCCTCACGGCACTAGATGCACAAGGAGCACCACCAGTGGCGCTGTCCACCGATGAGAAGAAGACGATCCTCGCCGAGTACGGGCTGCACGACTCGGACACCGGATCCCCCGAGGCCCAGGTCGCGCTGCTGACCAAGCGGATCATCGGCCTCACCGAACACCTGAAGACCCACAAGCACGACCACCACTCCCGTCGCGGTCTCCTGCTGCTGGTCGGCCGTCGCCGCCGGCTGCTGAACTACACGGAAAAGGTGGACGTGGCGCGGTACCGCGACCTGATCAAGCGTCTCGGCCTGCGCCGATAGCGTGCTGACGAGGGGGAGCGGCTTCGGCCGCTCCCCCTCGCCGCAAGCACACCCCCACACGGCGCGAGCGCGCTGGAGGAACGATCTCGCCGGTCCTCGGTAGTGGTTCCCGGGCAACGGACCCGGGGGCTTCGATCGAAGACCGGCCTCACACCTCCTCGAGCGTCCTCGGGCGAACCGGGTCCCACAGTGGGAGACTCGCGTCGTACGAAGGAACCAAAGAGGAGATTGACCATATGACCGACTCCACCGGAGTCACCGTGTTCGAGACCGAAGCCGTTCTGGACAACGGCCGGTTCGGCACCCGCACCGTCCGGTTCGAGACCGGCCGGATCGCCAAGCAGGCCGCCGGCGCCGTCGTCGCGTACCTGGACGAAGAGACCATGCTGCTGTCGGCGACCACGGCGTCGAAGCACCCGAAGGAGCACTTCGACTTCTTCCCGCTGACCGTGGACGTCGAGGAGCGGATGTACGCCGCCGGCCGCATCCCGGGCGCGTTCTTCCGCCGCGAGGGCCGCCCGTCGACCGACGCGATCCTCACCGCCCGCCTGATCGACCGCCCGCTGCGCCCGTCCTTCGCCGACGGCCTCCGCAACGAGATCCAGGTCGTCATCACCGTCCAGAGCCTCAACCCGGACGACCCGTACGACGTGCTGGCGATCAACGCCGCGTCGGCCTCCACCCAGATCGCCGGCCTGCCGTTCTCCGGCCCGGTCGGCGGCGTGCGCGTCGCGCTGATCGAGGGCCAGTGGGTCGCGTTCCCGACCTGGCCGCAGCTCGAGAAGGCCACGTTCAACATGGTGGTCGCGGGCCGCATCGTCGGCGATGACGTCGCGATCATGATGGTCGAGGCCGAGGGCACCGAGCACACGCTCGACCTGATCGCCGACGGCGGCACCGCGCCGGACGAGACCACCGTCGCGCAGGGCCTCGAGGCCGCGAAGCCGTTCATCCGCGTGCTGTGCGAGGCGCAGCAGCGCCTGGCCGCCGACGCCGCCAAGCCGACCGGCGACTTCCCGGTGTACCCGGCCTACCAGCCGGACATCTACGAGGCCGTCGCCGCGATCGCGTCCGACGAACTCGCCAAGGCGCTGCAGATCGCCGGCAAGCAGGAGCGCGACGCCGCCACCGACGAGGTCAAGGCCGCCGTCCTGGAGAAGCTCGGCCTCGGCGAGGGCGAGGCCTTCGAGGGCCGCGACAAGGAGGTCGGCGGTGCGTTCAAGGCGCTGACCAAGAAGATCATGCGCACCCGCGTCCTCACCGAGAAGATCCGGATGGACGGCCGCGGCCTGACCGACATCCGCCAGCTCTCGGCCGAGGTCGCCGTGATCCCGCGGGCGCACGGTTCGGCGCTGTTCGAGCGCGGCGAGACCCAGATCCTGGGCGTCACCACGCTGAACATGCTCCGCATGGAGCAGCAGATCGACTCGCTCTCCCCGGAGACGACGAAGCGCTACCTGCACCACTACAACTTCCCGCCGTTCTCCACCGGCGAGACCGGCCGCGTCGGTTCGCCGAAGCGGCGCGAGATCGGCCACGGCATGCTCGCCGAGCGCGCCCTGGTCCCGGTGCTGCCGAAGCGGGACGAGTTCCCGTACGCGATCCGCCAGGTCTCCGAGGCGCTGGGCTCCAACGGCTCCACCTCGATGGGCTCGGTCTGCGCGTCCACCATGGGCCTGTTCAACGCCGGCGTGCCGCTGAAGGCCCCGGTCGCGGGCATCGCCATGGGCCTGGTCTCGGACGAGATCGACGGCGAGACCCGCTACGTCGCGCTCACCGACATCCTGGGCGCCGAGGACGCGCTGGGCGACATGGACTTCAAGGTCGCCGGCACGAAGGACATCATCACCGCGCTGCAGCTGGACACCAAGCTCGACGGCATCCCGTCGGCCGTGCTGGCCGCCGCGCTGAAGCAGGCGAAGGACGCTCGCCTCACCATCCTGGAAGTCATCGCCGAGGCGATCGACGGCCCGGACGAGATGAGCCCGTACGCCCCGCGCGTCACGTCGGTGAAGATCCCGGTCGACAAGATCGGCGAGGTCATCGGGCCGAAGGGCAAGATGATCAACTCGATCACCGAGGAGACCGGCGCCGACATCTCGATCGAGGACGACGGCACGATCTACGTGGGCGCGGCCGACGGCCCGTCGGCGGAGGCGGCGATCGGCAAGATCAACGCCATCGCCAACCCGCAGCTGCCGAAGGTCGGCGAGCGCTTCCTGGGCACCGTGGTGAAGACGGCCGCGTTCGGCGCGTTCGTCTCGCTGCTGCCGGGCAAGGACGGCCTCGTGCACATCTCGAAGCTGGGCAACGGCAAGCGGATCGCGAAGGTCGAGGACGTGGTGAACGTCGGCGACAAGATCCGCGTCGAGATCGCCGACATCGACAACCGCGGCAAGATCAGCCTGATCGTGGTCAAGGAAGAAGACGCCGCGAAGCCCGCCGAAGGCGACGCCGCTCCGGCCGAGACCGCCGAAGCCAAGTAACACCCGCACACCGCGAGGGCCTCCTGACCCGACCCCGGGGCAGGAGGCCCTCTGCGCATCCCACCCCCGGCCCTCGCTTCGCCCCTCACCTGACCCCACCGCGGGATCGCGTCGGCGTCTGGAGGAGCAGTGCGCACGGCCCCCCGGGCCGGGTGCACTGCCCCTCCAGACGCCGACTTAAAGGCGATCCCGCCGCGACGGCGGAGCCGGCGCCAAAAACACAGTTTTGGCGACCCTCCAACCCCGAAGGACCCCGATTTGGCACGGCAGGTTTCCGGGCACGAGCAGCCCGTAGGCACCACCCGTACGCTCGAGTCCACTTCGGACGGTGCGGTAGTCAAGCGAAGCGTCCTCCCCGGCGGCCTGCGGGTCATCACCGAGCACGTCCCCGCCTCCCGGTCGGCGACAGTCGGCCTGTGGGTGGGAGTCGGCTCCCGCGACGAACCACTCGCCGTCGCAGGCGCCGCGCATTACCTGGAACACCTGCTGTTCAAGGGAACCACCAACCGCGACGCCACCCAGATCGCGGAAGAGATCGACGCGGTAGGCGGCGAATTCAACGCCTTCACAGCGAAAGAGCACACCTGCTACTACGCCCAGGTCCTGGACGCGGACCTGCCCCTGGCGCTCGACCTCGTCACCGACGTGGTCTTCGAAGCCCAGTGCACGGACCGCGACATGGACATGGAACGCAGCGTCGTCCTCGAAGAGATCGCGATGCGCGACGACGATCCCGAAGACCTGCTGCACGAAACCTTCGTGGGCGCGATCATCGGCGACCACCCGCTGGGCCGTCCGGTGCTGGGCACGGAAAAGTCCATCACCGAAATGTCGCCGTCCGCGCTGCGCGGCTTCTACCGCCGCCGCTACACCCTGCCGCGAATGGTGCTCGCGGTCGCCGGAAACGTCGAGCACGGCCAGGTCCTGCGCCTGGTCAAGCGCGCGCTGAAAGAACGGCTGGTCGGCACCTCGACCCCGGTCGCGCCCCGCTCCGGCCGCGCGCGGCTGAAGACCGTGTCGAAGCTGGCCCTCCATCCGGACGACACCGAGCAAGCCCACGTGATGCTCGGGTTCCGCGCACTCCCGCGGCACGACGAGCGCCGGTTCACCCTGTCCGTGCTCAACGCCGCACTGGGCGGCGGCATGAGTTCCCGCCTGTTCCAGGAGATCCGCGAGCGCCGGGGCCTGGCGTACCAGGTGTATTCGTCGGTGGCGAGCTACGCCGACCTCGGGCACATGTCGGTGTACGCGGGCTGTCAGCCGGAGCGGCTGGGCCAGGTCGCGGGCGTGATCCGCGAGGTGCTCGACTCGGTCGCCGCGGACGGGCTGTCCGACGCCGAGGTCGCGCGCGCCAAGGGGCAGCTGCGCGGCGGGCTCGTGCTGGGCCTGGAGGACACGTCGTCGCGGATGTCCCGGATCGGCAAGAACGAGCTGAACTACGCCCGGTACCTGGGCGTCGACGACACGATCGCGCGGATCGACGCGGTCACGACCGAAGAGGTGTGTGCGCTCGCTCGCACTCTGCTGCGGCGCCCCGGCGGGGTGTCGTCCGCGGCGGTGGTGGGGCCGTACGCTCACGCCGACGACCTGCCCGACGATCTGCACGAGGTGATCGCGTCATGACCGAGTCCCCGATCCGCGTCGGCGTGCTGGGCGCACGCGGCCGCATGGGCGCGACCGTGGTGAAAGCCGTGGAAGGCGCCGCGGACCAGGAACTGGTGGCCGCGCTGGACGCGGGCGACGATTTCGCCCCGTTGGAGAACGCCCAGGTGGTCGTGGACTTCACGCACCCGGACGCGGTGATGGACAACCTGCGCTGGCTGATCGCGCACGACCTGCACGCGGTCGTCGGCACCACCGGCTTCAGCGAGGAGCGGCTGACCGAACTCCGCGGGCTGCTGGCGGACAAGCCGCGGCTGGGCGTCCTGATCGCGCCGAACTTCGCGCTGGGCGCGGTGCTGGCGATGCGGTTCGCGGCGCAGGCGGCGAAGTTCTACGCCTCGGCGGAGATCATCGAACTGCACCACAACCGCAAGGCCGACGCCCCGTCCGGCACCGCCGCGCACACCGCGCGGATGATCGCCGCCGCGCGGGCCGAGGCTGGGGTCGCTCCCGGCCCGGACGCCACCACGTCCGAAGTGGACGGTGCCCGCGGCGCTTCCGTCGAGGACGTCCACGTGCACTCGGTCCGCCTGCCGGGTTTGGTGGCGCACGAGGAAATCCTGTTCGGCGGCGAGGGCGAAACCCTCACCATCCGGCACGATTCGCTGGACCGGACGTCGTTCATGCCGGGAGTGCTGCTCGGCGTGCGCTCGGTGGTTTCGCGTCCCGGCCTGACGGTCGGCCTGGAGAACGTGCTCGACCTGTGAAAGCCCGCAATGTCGCGCTGCTGATGACGGCGGCGCTGGTGGTGTACCTGGTCCTGCTGGCGGACCGGGCCGTGGCGCTGCTCGCGACCGGGACGCCCGCCGGGATCGCGCTCGGCATCGGCGTGTTCCTGCTGCCGCTGCTGGGCGTGTGGATCGTCGTGGTGACGTGGCGGTCCGGCGTGCAGATCCAGCGGCTGTCGCGGCAACTGGACGCCGAGGGCGGCCTGCCGGACGTGTCGGACCTGCCGCGCCGCCCGTCCGGCCGCGTGGACCGCGACGCCGCGGACGCGTGGTTCGACGAACGCCGCGCGGAAGTCGAAGCGAGCCAAGAGGATTGGCGAGCCTGGTACCGGCTGGCATACGCGTACGACATCGCGGGCGACCGGCGGCGGGCTCGGGCGACGATGCGCAAGGCGATCGAGTTGGAAGGCGCGGAGCGCAAGTAGCGCTGGACAAAGGTACGTGAGGGGAACCCTGAGGGACTCTGGTTCCCTCAGGGTTCCCCTCACGTACTTCTAGCCGGTTACTGCAGCCACCCAGCGAAGATCGCGGGCGAAGCCGCCAGCAAACTGAACCGCACCCATCGCCCGGCCAGCCCCGCCGCGAGGAACGTCGACAGCCGCATCCGGACCATCCCGGCGAGCACGCTCGTCGCCATGAACGGCGGCAGTCCGACGAGCGAGCTGATCCCGTAGGTGCCGGTCATCCAATGCGGATGGCGCTGGCAACGCTCGCGCAGCGCCTCGACCTTGCTGCGGATCACCTTGGTGCGCAGCTGCCAGCGGACCCGTCGCGGAGTGAGCGGACGTTCGCGGTGCAGCCGGTCGTGCAGGAACTTCGGGAGCCGGATCGAGCCGCGCGCGGCCAGGTAGTACAGCAGTTTCCCGGCGATCTGCCCGACCGCGACCGCGCCGCCCAGCCACAGCCAGTGCACGTTGTGCTGGCTCGCGCAGAGGCCGATGACGAAGAGTTCGGCGTTGACCAGCGGCACGATCGCCGAGCCGAAGGCGACGCCGAGAGTCAGGAGCACCCAGCCCATCGTGTCACCCCCTCCGGGTCGCCGCTCACTCCAAGCTATCAGCCATCACGAAAAGATCACGGGGGCTAACCCCACTCTTTCCCCTGGCGCCAACCCCAGAAGATCACCTGGCCGACCGGTCTCGGACACCTTCCGCTGCCAGGATCGGACAGGTGCCTGAGGTGCCGATCGCCGACCGTTTCGCCGGGCTGTGCGCCGCCGTCGCGCGCGTCCTGCCGTTCGGGTTGTCGCGGATCGTCGCGCCGAGTTTCCTCGGTTTCGCGGTGATCAACGGCTTCACGTTCGGCGTCGACCTGTTGCTGCTGACGCTGTTCCACGGCGGGCTCAAGTGGCCGGTGTGGCTGTCGATCAGCGTCGCCTACGTGGTCGCGTTCGGGCTGAGTTTCGTGCTGAATCGCGCGCTGAACTTCCGTTCGCACGCGCCGGTGGGCCGCCAAGCGGTGCTGTACGTGGTGGCGATCGCGGTGAACTACGCCGCGTTCCTGCTAGGGCTGGGCGCGGGATTGACGGCGCTGGGCGTCGAATACCACTTGTCGCGGCTGATCGCCGGGGCGTGCGAGGGCGTGTTCATGTACTCGGTGATGCGCTGGGTGGTCTTCGCGAAGCGCGAAGAGCCGGTCAGTGTGTGAGTTCTAGTTCCAGGGTGCCGGTGAGCCGGACTTCGCGCAGCGTTCCGCGGCCGGTGTCGAGGGTGCGGACGGTGCCGTCAGGGGACCAGCCGGCGCGACGGTAGAACCCGAGCGTCGCATGGTCGGACTGCGCGACCCAGGTGATGCCGCGGTTCAGTCCATTCGCACGGAGTTCAGCGGCGGCGGTCGCGAGCAATCGTCCGGCGTGCCCCCGACGGCCCCAGCGCGGTTCGACCACCAGCGACGCGATCAGCCCGGGCGCGTCGTCGGCCGGCGATCCGTCGGCCGCGGCGGCTTCGTCTTGCGGGGCCGGGCCCGCGACGCAGTAGCCGACCGTGAACGAGCCTTCGGTGGCCAGGTAGACGCGGGAATCGGGGTACTCGATCGTCTCTGCCCAGGTGCCTTCGAGATCGGCCTTCTCGAACTCGTCGATGGCCTCGGCTCCCAGGAGGTCGGCGTAAGCCGCCCGCCAGGTAAGCCGCTGGATGCGGGCGATCTCCGCGGCGTCGGACGGGTTCGCGGGACGGACTTCGGCGGCACTCACGCGGGCAATGTACCGAAACTGTCGGGGGTGGCTGGCACCATGGCGGAATCATGCAGACGATCAGCCTTTCCGCAGCCCGCCGCACCGCTCTGGCCGCGCAGGGGTTCGCCGACCCCCGGCCCGCTTCGCCCCCGACCCGGCGGCACCTCGCCAAGGTGCTGTCGCGGGTCCAGCTGCTGCAGCTGGACTCGGTCAACGTCGCCGTGCGTGCGCATTACATGCCGCTGTTCTCGCGCCTGGGCGGATACGACCCGGCGCTGGTCGACGACGCCGCGTGGAGCCACCGCGCGAAACGGCCGCGGCTGCTGGTCGAGTCGTGGGCGCACGAGGCGAGCCTGCTGCCGATCGAAGACTGGCCGCTGCTGAAGTCCGGCGCGAAACGGGACGGCTGGTGGCGGAACTACACCCGGGTGGTCGACAAGGTGCCCGGCCTGCTCGACGATGTGCTGGCCGTCGTCAAGGAGCAGGGCCCGATCGGTGCCGGGGCGATCGAAAAGGCGCTGGAAACCGAGGCGGTCCGGCGCGGGCCGGGGGCATGGTGGGAACGCTCGGTGGTGAAGAAGGCGTGCGAGTACCTGTTCGGCGTCGGCCAGCTGAGCACCGGCACGCGGCGGTCGTTCGAGCGGCTGTACGACCTGACTGAGCGAGTGGTGCCTCCGGAAATCTTGTCCCGCAAGGTTTCCTTGGAGGAGGGCGCCCGCGGCCTGATCGACCGTTCGGCGCGGGCTCTTGGCGTGGCAACGGAAACCGACCTGCGCGACTATTACCGCCTCGGCCCGGACGTCTCGCGGCAAGCCGTCCAGGAGCTGGTCGAGGAAGGTGTTCTGGAACCAGTCCAGGTGGACGACTGGCGCGCGGTCGCCTACCGGCACGTCGACGCGCGCACGCCGAGGGCAGTGTCCGGACGGGCGTTGCTGTGCCCGTTCGACCCGCTGATCTGGGAACGCGCGCGGACGGAGCGGTTGTTCGGATTCCGGTACCGCATCGAGATTTACGTGCCGGAACCCAAGCGGGTGCACGGGTATTACGTGTTCCCGTTCCTCCTGGACGGCGCGCTTTCGGGCCGGGTGGACCTGAAATCCGACCGGACGGCCGGGGTGCTGCGGGTGCAGGGCGCGTTCGCCGAGCCCGGCGTCGACCAGGCGCGGGTGGCGGCGGAACTGGCCGGGGAGCTGCGGACGATGGCGGAATGGCAAGGGCTGGACGGCGTCGTGGTGGGGGAGCGGGGTGATCTGGCCCGGGCGTTGCGGCGCGCGGTTAAGTGAGCGGGAGACGTTCGAGCTGAGGGCATGCCGCGGAGGAGTGCTGGCGGCTTGGTGCGGTCCGGCCTGAGAAACGCGCTCGGAGGCGGGAAAGGTTC
Source organism: Amycolatopsis sp. NPDC004079 (assembly GCF_040610415.1). Taxonomy (NCBI): domain Bacteria; kingdom Bacillati; phylum Actinomycetota; class Actinomycetes; order Pseudonocardiales; family Pseudonocardiaceae; genus Amycolatopsis; species Amycolatopsis sp. NPDC004079. The sequence goes on from NZ_JBEXMH010000046.1 coordinate 64,744, forward strand.
GCGGACGGCGGCAGGGGCGCGTTCGGTGGGCGGGGAAGTCTCGCGGACGGTAGCTGGGGAACGCGTTCAGCGAGTTGCGGACGGCTCGCGGCTGGTCGATGGGGGCGCGTTCGGTGTGGGCGGAGACGCCTCGCGGCCGGTGGTCGGTGAGCGCGTTTGGCGAGCGGGGAGGGCTCGCGGCCGGTGGCCGGCGAGCGCCGTCGGGAGGCGGGGAAGTCTCGCGGGCGGTGACTGGGGAGCGCTGTCGGGAGGCGGGGAAGTCTCGCGCGGGCAGTGACTGGGGAGCGCGTTCGGTGGGGCGGAAAGACTCGCAGGCAGTTGCCGGGATCAGCGCGCTCAGGTTGGCCCGGTTGGCCGGGGACCGGCAGACCTCGCGCTCGCAGCCCTTGCACCCGCAGGGCCTCGCGCCCGCAAGGGAATTCCGGCGCGCTCAGCTCGAACTGCCTGCCGCATCACGAGTTCGGCTCTCTAGCAGAGGAAAAGCCTTGGCATTCCGGAAAAACCCCTGCGCATACGAAGCGGCGGGCCACCCGGAATTTCTCCGGTGCGGCCCGCCGCCTCCCCCTTGCATCCGTCTGCTCGGCGCACCCGGGGTGTGAGGTATCGGGTGTGTCGGCCAGAAGCAGACGGGATGATCACCGCTGTCAGCCGGCCGCGCGAGTGACCACCGCGTTGCCCGTTCCGGTGCGGGCGCGGACTTTCAGCGCGACCGCGCCCTCCGGCGGCGTGTCCGAGACGTCCAGCTCGCTCGAAACCCGTCCGGCCGCCGACGCCAGTTCGACTTCCGCTCGGACTCCGTTCCGGATGCCGACTCGCACCTCTCCCGAGCCGGTGATCAGTTCGAGCGATCCGGACGCCGCGTCGGCCACCGAGAGGTCGCCGCTGCCGGTGCGGGCCATCACGTCGCCTTCGACCGCGCCCAGCCAGACGTTTCCGGTGCCGGTGCCGAGCGTCGCCGGTCCGGCGATCGACGCCGCCTCGACCGAACCGCTGCCGCTTCGCAGTTGCAGCCCGGCCAGGGTTGGGCCGAGTCTCACGGCTCCCGTTCCGGTCCGGATGGTGGCCGCGCCGTCCGCGCGTTCCAGCGACACTTCGCCGGACCCGGTGAGGATGTCCGCGCGGCCCGCGGCGCCGGTCACCTTGACGTCCGCCGATCCCGCGCGCACTTCGAGATGCGACCCGGCCGGTGCGTGGACCGTCACCGACACCGGCACATTCCGCAGCTGCCACGCCTTCGCGGCCCGCACGACGACCCGGTTGCCGGTCTTCTCGATCCGCGCCTGCCGCACCGCGTCGGCGACCGAGAACTCCGGCATGCCGCCGAACTGGTCCCCGAACTTCTCGCCGACCCACGACAGCAGGCTGCTGACGCCGTTCACCCACGACGGCTGCTCGCCCGCGTCGTGCTGCAGCCGCACGGTCACCCCGGACTCCCGCCCGAGCACGACCTCGACCCGCCCGATCGTGACGCCCAGGTCCAGCTCGACCGGACCGTCCGCCTCGAAGTCCTGCAGCCGCACGTACGGGCCCGGTTCCGCGGAATCCGAGCCACTGCCTTCCGAAGCGGACTCAGAGCTGGCAGACGCAGCCCCGGCCGCGCGCGAAGCGGTTCCAGCAGCCTCGGAAACAGACTCGGACCGGCTGCCCGCATCGCTCGCCGCGGCTTCCCCCGCCGCAGTTCCCTCGGACGCGGACTCTGCCCCCGCAGAGGTTCCGCCTGCCGCGGTTTCCGCTGCGGCTCCGCTCGGTGCAGCCCCAGTCCCCGCATCCGCGGACGTTCCGTCTGCCGCGGTTCCCGCCGCAGCCCCGGTTCCGCTCGACGCGGACTCGGCTCCGCCCGCTGCCGCAGCCCCCGAGGCGGTCCCGCTCGACGCGGACTCGGCTCCGCCCGCTGCCGCAGCCCCCGAGGCGGTCCCGCTCGACGCGGACTCGGCTCCGCCCGCTGCCGCAGCCCCCGCAGAGGTTCCGCTCGCCGAAGTCCCGCCTGCCGCAGCCCCAGCATCGCCCCCGGCGCCGGACCCAGCCGCGCTTCCGAAGCCGGGTTCCCCAACCCGGCCTTCGGTGTTCTTCCCCTGGTCTTCCCGGTTCTCGCCCATGGTGGTGCCCCCTTCTAGCCTTCGACCCAGCCGTGCAGCTTGGTCTCGGTGCGGCCCCCGCCACTGTCGCTGTCCTGCCAGCGCTGGTGCCGTTGCTGGTGCTGCTGCGCCTGGCCGAGCGCCCCCTGCACGGCCTGCGCCACGAACGTGTTCAGCGAAACTCCCTGCGCGGCCGCCGCCTGTTCGGCCTGGCCCTTGATCTGCTCGACCAATCGCAGGGTGATCCGCGAGATGTCGCCGCCGTCGATCGGAGGCGCGGGAGGCGGCGGCGGGGGAGGTGCGGAAGAAGAACGCTCCTCGCCGCCGGTCACGACCACGCGCACGTCCCGGCCGTCGAGGCGGACGTCCACGACCTGGCCGGGCAGGGCAGCGGTCACCTCGGCCGCGAGGTCGGCCAGCGCGTTCATCAGCGTGAGCCGGACAGCCGGCTCCAGAGCAGACGACAGCAGTGCGGCCGCCCGCCGGGTCTGCTCGTCCCCGGCGGAGGCCGTGTTCGCGAGGTCTTCGCGAAGGTTCGCGATATACGGCGTCAAGTCCATGACACCACTATGGCGTCACCGGTGACGTCACGTCAAGGTGCAGTGATGTCACCGGTGCTGCCGGGTTAGGCTGGCGAAGCCGACATGAGGGGAGCGAGACCGGTGCCGCCCAAGGTGCAGCTGATCGCGAAAACCGAGTTCTTCCCGCCCGAGGACGTGCCCTGGTCCACCGACGCCGACGGAGGCGAAGCGCTCGCCGAGTTCGCCGGTCGCGCCTGCTACCAATCCTGGGAGAAGCCGAATCCGGCGACCGCGACCAACGCGGGCTACCTCGAGCACGTCATCGACGTCGGCCACCTGGCCGTGCTGGAGCACGGGTCGGTCACCTTCTACCTGTCCGGGATCTCCCGCTCGCTCACTCACGAGCTGATCCGGCACCGGCATTTCTCCTACTCCCAGCTGTCGCGGCGCTACGTTCCCGAGAGCGACGCCGAGTTCGTCGAGCCGGACGTCATCGCCGAAGACCCGGTGCTGCACGAGAAATTCGTCAAGGCCACCCAGGCCAGCGCCGCCGCGTACGACGAGTTGCTCGCCGGGCTGGAGGAGAAGTTCGCGGACACGCCGAGTGCCACTTTGCGTCGCAAGCAGGCGCGCCAGGCGGCCCGCGCCGTGTTGCCGAACGCCACCGAAACCCGCATCGTCGTCACCGGGAATTACCGCGCGTGGCGGCACTTCATCGCGATGCGCGCGACCGAACACGCGGACGTCGAGATCCGTTCGCTGGCCATCGAATGCCTGCGGCAGCTGCACAAGGCGGCGGCCAACGTGTTCGCCGATTTCACGATTTCGACCCTGCCCGACGGCACCGAGATCGCCTCGAGCCCGAAAGTGCTGGAAGGCTGACAACGCACTGATGAAACACCTGACGATCGACCTCCGCCCCGGCTCCTACTCGGTCGTGCGGCTGCCCGTCGGCGCCTCCGTGCCCGCCGAGCTGCTGGAACCCGGCGAGCCCGCGCTCGTGTCGGTGACCCGCACGCCCGACGAGCTGTCGGTGATCTGCCCGACCGGCCGCGAACCCGAGGGCGGCACCGTCGAGGACGGCTGGCGGCTGTTCACCGTCCGCGGCCCGCTGGCCTTCACCCTCACCGGCATCATTTCCGCGCTCGCGTCCGAGCTGGCGGCGGCGGGCGTCGCGCTGTTCTCGCTGTCCACTTTCGACACCGACCACATCCTGGTGCGCTCGGACGACCTCGACCGCGCTGTGGCCGCCTTCCGCGAGGCTGGCCACGAAGTGCTCCTGCCCGCCTGACAAAGGTCCGTGAAGGGCTCCTTGAGGGAATCTGATTCCCCCAAGGAGCCCTTCACGGACCGTCGGCGCGGCGTGGCGCAGCACACCCTTGCCCCGCAAAGTTCGGCGTGCCTAAACTTTGAGTTGGGGCGACCGATATCAGGGAGTGGGCGCACATGGCGGTGGCGGAAGCGGCACGTCCGCGCGGCGTGGCCCGGCTGCGGGCCGGATGGGCGCTGCTCGGGCCCGCGTTCGTCGCCGCGATCGCCTACGTCGACCCGGGCAACGTCGCGGCCAACGTCAGCGCCGGTGCGCGCTACGGCTACCTGCTGGTGTGGGTGATCGTCGCGGCGAACCTGATGGCCGTCCTCGTGCAGTACCTGTCGGCGAAGTTCGGTCTCGTCACCGGCCAGTCGCTGCCCGAAGCACTGCGCGACCGGCTGTCCAGCCGCGCGCGGATCGCGTACTGGGCGCAGGCCGAGATCGTCGCGATCGCCACCGACCTGGCCGAGGTCGTCGGCGGCGCGATCGCGCTCAACCTCCTTTTCGGACTCCCGCTGGTCGCGGGCGGGCTGATCACCGGGCTCGTGTCGCTGGTGCTGCTCGCGGTGCAGGACCGCGGCGGCCAGCGTCCGTTCGAACGCGTCGTGACCGGCCTGCTGGTGGTGATCGCGGTCGGGTTCCTGGCGAGCCTGTTCATCGAACCGCCGTCGGCCGCCGGGATCGCGCACGGCCTGGTGCCGCGGTTCAGCGGCGGCGACAGCGTCCTGATCGCGGCCGCGATGCTCGGCGCGACGGTCATGCCGCACGCGGTGTACCTCCACTCCGGACTGGTCCGCGACCGGCACGGCAAACCGGAACCCGCGCGTCGCCGGCGGCTGCTGCGAGCCACCCGTTACGACGTCGGGTTCGCGATGCTGCTCGCCGGCGCGGTGAACCTCGGCATGCTGCTCGTCGCGGCGACGAATCTCCAAGGCCAGCAAGGCGTCGACACCATCGAAGGCGCGCACGGGGCAGTCGCCGCGGCGCTCGGACCGGGCGTCGCGCTGCTGTTCGCGATCGGGCTGCTCGCGTCCGGGCTGGCGTCGACCTCGGTGGGTGCGTACGCGGGCGCGATGATCATGCAAGGCTTGCTGCGCAAGAGGATTCCGATCGTGGCGCGCCGGCTCGCCACGCTCACTCCGGCGATCGTCGTGCTGGCGCTGGGCGCCGATCCGAGCGCGGCGCTGGTCGTGTCGCAGGTGGTGCTGTCGTTCGGCATCCCGTTCGCGCTCGTGCCGCTGATCCGGCTCACCGCCGACCGCGGGCTGATGGGCGCGGACGCCAACCGCCGGACGACCACGGTGCTCGCCTCGGTCGTCGCGGCGGTGATCATCCTGCTCAACGTCGTGCTGATCGTGCTCACCTTCGGCGGCTGAAGACAGTCCTAACCGGACGGAACCGGCAGGGCTGCCGGACGGTCCGACTAGCATCTGCGCGAAGCCGACCGAGGAGCCCGACCCCGTGACCGACGAACAGACCCGCCCGCACGACCCGAACCGCACGGCCCCCGCCGGCCGCGTGGTGGCCGGCCGCTACCTGCTGCTCGGCGAACTGGGCCGCGGCGGCATGGGCATCGTGTGGCGCGCGCAGGACCAGGTGATCGGTCGGCAGGTCGCGATCAAGGAACTGCGGCTCCCTGAAGCTGAAGGTGCCGCGGTGTTTTCCGAGCGGATCCTGCGCGAGGTGCGGGCAGGCGGACGGCTCAACGACCCGGCCGTCGTCACGGTGTACGACGTGGTCACCGACCAGGGCACCACCTGGATCGTGATGGAGCTGGTCGAAGCGCCCACCCTCGCCGACTTGGTGCGGTCGCACGGCCCGATGCCCGAGCAGCAGGCCGCGATGATCGGGGAGCGGGTGCTGTCCGCGCTGCAGGCCGCGCACGCCGCCGGGATCGTGCACCGCGACGTCAAACCGGCCAACATCATGGTCGCGCCGGACGGCCGGGTGAAGCTCACCGACTTCGGCATCGCGCACGCCATCGACGACCCGCGGCTCACCACGAGCGGGATGATCGTCGGCTCGCCCGCGTTCATGGCCCCGGAACGGGTCGAGGGCCGCGAGGCGATGGCCGAATCGGACCTGTGGTCGCTCGGCGCGACGCTGTACTTCGCGGTCGAGGGCATCGTCGCGTTCGAACGGCCCACCACAGCCGCCACGCTGCACGCGATCATGACCGAAGTGCCGTACCTGACCCGAGTGCAGGGGCCGCTCGGCGCGGTCATCCTCGGCCTCCTGGTGGCGAATCCGGAAGCCCGGCTCACCGCGACGCAGGCCCGGGCGCAGCTCGCGCACGCCACCGGTCCGACGCAGCGCCCGGCGACCGCCGTGCTGCCGCGGCAGGAAACCCGGGTGGGCGGGCAGCCGACCCGGATGGCCGCGAAGCCGGAGGGCAAGAGCCGTCGCGGCCTGTGGGCGGGCGCGATCGCGGTGCTGGTGGTCGCGGCGCTGGCCGGCGGGTTCTTCCTGGGCAAACCGGTGTGGTCGCCGGAGAAGGACGCGCAGCAGGCCGAGACCGTCAGCTACGGCCCGGACGGCTATCTCAAGACCCAGATCTCCTCGTACCAGATCTGCTACAACGCCGTGGTCCAGCCGGGCGTCGTGATCAGCTCGGACAACAACGTCGACTGCAAGAAGAACCACACGCTCGAGGTCTACGACGTCGCCGACCCGCTGCCGCTGGAGAGCTGGAGCGACAGCGACGCGGTCGTCGCCCCGTATCCCGGGCTGGAGGACATCAGCCGGGCGGCCGAGGCGCGCTGCGCGGCCGCGTTCCACTCCGCGGTGGTGCCGCAGCAGCAGCGCGCGGGCCTTTCGTACCGGGCGATCGTGCCGACCCAGCAGGCGTGGCAGGTGCAGCCGGACAACGACAGCAGCAGCGGCCCGAACCGCAAGATCTACTGTGTCCTGTCGCGCACCAGCAACGACCAGATCCCGGCGCAGATCACCGCCAAGGTCAAGTAGCCGCGCGAGAAGTTCCGCCGGGAGCGGCGCGGCGGCGGAAATTCTCCGAAGTTCCCGGTGGCACACCAGGTCGAGGCCTGGTTCGGCGGCCTGAGGAGGTACCGTCGGGGCCATGTCCACCTCACCTGCCGCCGCGCCCGGACGTCCGTTCGGCCGCGTGCTCACCGCGATGGCGACCCCCTTCGACCGAGCCGGGGCGCTGGACGTGAAGCGGGCCCAGGAACTGGCCGAGTACCTCGTGGACCTCGGCAACGACGGCCTCGTCGTCAACGGCACCACCGGCGAGAGCCCGACCACGACCGACCAGGAGAAGGCCGCGCTGATCCGCGCCGTCGTCGAGGCGGTCGGCGACCGCGCGACCGTCGTCGCGGGGGCGGGCACCAACAACACCGCGCACAGCATCGAGCAGGCCCAGTCCGCCGCCGAAGCGGGCGCGCACGGACTGCTCGTGGTCACGCCGTACTACTCGCGGCCGAGCCAGGCCGGGCTGTTCGCGCACTTCACCACGGTCGCGGACGCCACCGAGCTGCCGGTCATGCTCTACGACATCCCGCCGCGCTCGATCGTGCCCATCGAGGTCGACACGCTGCAGCGGCTGGCCGAGAACCCGCGCATCGTCGCGGTGAAGGACGCGAAGGGCGACCTGATCGCCGGCTCCGAGGTCATCGCGAACACCCACCTCGCCTACTACTCCGGCGACGACGGCCTGAACCTGCCGTGGCTGTCGGTCGGCGCGGTCGGCGTGGTCAGCGTGATCGGGCACGTCGTGGCGGGCCGGATCCGCGCGATGATCGAGGCCTACGAGGCGGGCGACACGTCCACCGCGCGCACGAACCACCGCGCGATGCTGCCGGTGCTGCGGGCGATGTCGCGCGTCGGCGGCGTCGCGTTCAGCAAGGCCTCGCTGCGCCTGCGCGGGTTCGACATCGGCGAGCCGCGGCTGCCGATCGTGGCCCCGTTCGACGACCAGCTGGAACAGATCGCGGCCGATCTCGCCCAGGGCGGCGTGCCGCTGGAGGACAGCGCGGCCTCGGACTGGCATGGTGCACGGGTGGCACAAGCAGATTCGCAGGCGGCCTACACCGCCCCCACCTCGCACACCAGCGTTGGGACAATGCCCCGGTGACCTCACTTCCCGCCGGACCCGGCCCGACGCACCTCCCGCCCGCACTTCCCGAGGGAGCCCTGCGCGTCGTCGCGCTCGGCGGCATCGGCGAGGTCGGGCGCAACATGACCGTCTTCGAATACGACGGCAGGCTCCTGATCGTCGACTGCGGCGTCCTCTTCCCCGAGGACGACCAGCCGGGCGTCGACCTGATCCTGCCGGACTTCCGCGCGATCGAGGACCGGCTCGACGACATCGACGGCCTCGTGCTCACCCACGGGCACGAGGACCACATCGGCGCCGTCCCGTTCCTGCTCCGGCTGCGCCCGGACGTGCCGATCTACGGTTCGCGGTTCACCAACGCGCTGCTCGCGGCCAAGGCCAAGGAGCACCGCCAGCGGCCGAAGCTGATCGAGGTCCGCGAGGGGGAGCGGCGCAAGGTCGGCGCGTTCGACCTCGAGTTCTTCGCGGTGAACCACTCGATCCCGGACGCGCTCGCGGTCGCCATCCGCACGCCGGCCGGCGTCGTGCTGCACACCGGCGACATCAAGCTCGACCAGCTGCCGCTCGACGGGCGGCTCACCGACCTCGCGGGCTTCTCGCGCCTGGGCGACGAGGGCGTGGACCTGTTCTGCGTCGACTCCACCAACGCCGAGGTGCCCGGGTTCGTCATGCCCGAGCGCGACATCGGCCCGGTGGTCGACGACGTGATCCGCAAGGTCGACCAGCGCGTCATCGTCGCCTGCTTCGCCAGCCACGTGCACCGCGTGCAGCAGGTGCTGGACGCCGCTGTCCGGCACGGCCGCCGCGTGGCGTTCGTGGGCCGGTCGATGGTCCGGAACATGGGCATCGCGGCCGAACTGGGCCTGCTGAACGTGCCGGACGGCCTGCTCGTGGACCTGGACCAGGCCAGCAACCTGCCGGAGAGCAAGGTGCTGTTCGTGTCGACAGGCTCGCAGGGCGAGCCGCTGTCCGCGCTGTCGCGGATGGCGCGCGGCGAGCACCGGCAGATCTCGATCCGCGCGGGCGACACCGTCGTGCTGGCCAGCTCGATGATCCCCGGCAACGAGACTGCGGTGTTCGGCGTCGTCAACGGACTGACCCGGCTCGGCGCGAACGTCGTGCACCAGGGCAACGCGAAGGTGCACGTGTCCGGCCACGCGTCCGCGGGCGAGCTGCTCTACCTGTACAACGCGGTCCGGCCGAGCAACGTGATGCCGGTGCACGGCGAGTGGAAACACTTGCGCGCCAACGGAGAGCTGGCCATCCGCACCGGCGTCGCCCCGGACAACGTGGTGATCGCCGAGGACGGCGTGGTCGTGGACCTCGTCGACGGCAAGGCCTCGCGCACCGGCCGCGTCGAGGTCGGGCACGTGTACGTGGACGGGCTGTCCGTCGGCGACGTCGGCGAGTCGACCCTGTCCGACCGGCTCGTGCTCGGCGAGGGCGGGTTCATCGCGATCACCATGGCGGTCGACTCGAACACCGGCCGCGCGGTGAGCAGCCCGACGGTCTCCGGCCGCGGCTTCTCCGACGACCCGAAGGCGCTCGACGCCGTCGTGCCGCTCGTGGAGATGGAGCTGGCGCGGACGGAAGCCGAGGGCATCACCGACACCCACCGCATCGCGCAGGCGGTGCGCCGGGTCGTCGGCCGGTGGGTCGCCGACACCTACCGCAGGCGGCCGATGATCGTGCCGACGGTCATCCCGGTCTGAGTCAGCTCCGAATCAGCGCCGCGCGCCCGCCAGCAGCAACGCCATCATGACGATCGCTGCCTGGCGGGCGAGCGCGTTGCGCGCTCTGCGTTGTTCAGCTCTGCTCGGTCGGTTGTCCATGAGATCCCCCAGGTATGTCGTGCGGCTCGCTCCAGTGTGGCGGGCCCGCGGATAGGACACATCCCGCCCGAGGTTGGTTCCCGTCTCCGCCCGCAGGGGGAGTCAGGCCACCGCGGCGGTCTGTCTTTGGACCAGGTACGCGCCGCCGAGCAGCAGTGCGGCGCCGACCGCTTGCGGCCAGGCGAGGGCTTCGCCGAGCAGCGCCCACGCGAACGCCGCCGCCGCGACGGGCTCGAGCAGCCCGACGACGCTCGCCACCGAAGCGGGCAGGTGGCGCAACGCGGAGATCCCCGCGACGTAAGGGATCGCCGTCGACAGCACCACCAGGCAGATCAACAGCAGCCACAGCGGGGGAGTCCACGGTCCGAACGGGACGGTCTGGCCCGCCATGCTCAGCGGCAGCGTCCACGGCGGAGCGGTGACGCTCACGAGCACGCCGCCGATCACCATGCCCCAGGTGACCAGCCCGAGCGGCTCGCGGTCGGCGACCGCGCGCTCGCCGAGCAGGAAGTACCCGGCCGAACAGAGCGCCGCACCGCACCCGGCCAGCACGCCGATCGCGTCGAGCCGCAGCCCTTGCCACACCTGCGCGACCAGCGCGAGCCCGATCACCGCCACCGCCATCCCGAACCACAACATGCGCGGCAGCCGCTTCCGCCGCACCACGCGCACCCACAACGCGATCAGCACCGGCGACAGGAACTCCAGCAGGATCGCGATGCCGACCGGGATCCGTTCCGCGGCAATGAAATACAGCAGTTGCGTGCCGGCGACGCCGAGCGCGCCGTACGCCAGCAGCATCGGCCATTCCCCGCGCCGGACCCGCAGCGTGTGCGGGGCGAAGAGCGCGGTGCCGATCAGCAGCAGGACTCCCGCCGTCCCGATCCGCAGCACCGCCACCTGTTCCGGCGTCATGCCCGCTTCCATCACCGGTTTGGCGAGCGTTCCGGACGTGCTGAAGAAGACCGCGGCGAGCAGCACGAGCGAAAGGCCGCGGCCCCGGTGGATCACCCGGGGTCGTTCCAGGACAGGGAGTTCGGTGGTCACGCGCGGGACACTACGGAGCGGAACGAGCGGGCGAAACTGAGTTATTCCCCGGTTTTCAGACCTGTCGCGACGTGTGTCGTGATCGTTGCCAGCCGTCGCCCCTGAATCCGCAGTGCCTGCAGTGCGGTGTCGTCTGGTGCCGCGGATTTGCGCGAGACGAACGAGCCGCCGTACGGGTTGCCGGACTCCATCAGGTGCGGTTCGGCGTAGCCGAGGGGGACGACGATCGCGCCCCAGTGGTAGAAGATGTTGTTGATTGCCAGCACGGTCGCTTCGAGGCCGCCGTGCGCGGTGGACGCCGACGTGAACGACGTCGCCACCTTGTCGGCCAGCTTCCCTTGCGCCCACAGGCCGCCCGTGGTGTCCACAAAGGACTTCAGCTGCGCGGCGGGCCCGCCGAACCGGGTCGGGCTGCCGAGCGCGAGCCCGTCCGCCCACTCGAGATCGGCCAACGAGGCGAGCTCGTGGTGCGGCCCGTCGTCGACCCAGGCCTGCCACCGCCGATTGCTCGCCACCGCTTCCGGCGGCGCGGTCTCGGCCACGGTGCGGACGCGTACCTCCGCCCCGGCTTCGCCCGCCCCTTCCGCGAGCGCGCCGGCGAGGGCGGCGGTGTTGCCGGTGGCGCTGTAGTAGACAACCAGAATGCGGGTGCTCACACTTCGCGACCCTAGCCGGGCCGGCTGGGGTGTCCCACGATCCGGACTCAGCGCTGCGGCTTCCAGGGACTGACCGTGTCGGTCGGCCGGGTCGGGTCGTGGAAGCGCGGACGAATGGGTTCGTGGCGGCGCAAGGGGATCATGCCGTCGGTGATGGCCTGCATGATTTTGGCGTGCGCGCGAACGCCCGCGCCCGGCCGCTCCGGCTCGACGTCGGACAGGTCGACCGGGGTCCCGAAATGCACCTTGAACCGAGGCCGCCGCAACGGCGCGCTCAACCCGGATTTCGCCAGCGGAAGCAGATCCGCGGGCCCGTTCACGGTCTCGGTGCCCCAGTACACGGCCTCGTGCGCGCCCCACTGGCTGATCGGAATCACCGGCACGCCCGCCGCGAGCGCGAGCCGGGCCGCCCCCGTCTTGCCGCGCTCCGGCCACAGTCCGGGGTCGTGGCTGATCCGCCCCTCCGGATAAACGACGATCGGCTCGCGCGTGGTCCGCAACGCCTCGGCGGCTTCAGCGAACTGCCCGATCGCGGTCGCCGCCTTGGCCCGGTCCACGCGCAAATGCCCGCTGACTTTGAGCGCCGGGCCGATCACCGGAGCGTCGAGAATCCCGCCGGCGAGCATGAAGCGGGGATTGATGCCGATCCGCTTGCAGGCCGCCATGAGCACGAAGGCGTCGAACACGCCGATGTGATTGGCCGCCATGAGCAGCGGTTTGCCCCGGAGCTCCCGCGGGACCGACCCGGTGACCGTGAGCCGCCCGACGAGGTTCACCAGCCCCCGGTCGATGTTGAGCATCGTCCGCCAGATCGCGGGGGCACGGCGCGGAGCCTCGTCCTGTTGCAGCGCGAACATGGGCAAAGCATTTCACGGGCGAGTCCACCTGGGACAACGCGGTTCTCGGTGAGGTGGGGCCAGGGGTGCTTCTGGGGGTATTGCCGCAGTTCAGGGCGTGCCTGTCGCCGCTTCTGGCCGCCATTGTCCGTCCGCTGCGATCCCTGGCCTGGACGCCGTCAAGCGGGCGGTCATCCGCGGGCGCCGCCCCTCGCCGTCGCCGCCCGCGGATGCCCTGTCCCCGCCGCCGAACTCGCCTCCGGGACCGGCGCGATTCCCGCCTTAGCCGCAGCCCACGAAAGCGTTGATGACGATGTTTCCGGGGTCCAGCGGCCGGGTCACCCACGCGCCGACGTCGTCCCACGCCCCACGATCCTGATAAAGCACACGGAACGAATTTCCGTGAGCTTTCGCCATATAGTAATAGTCGTGCATGGGATGATCCGCACAATCGAGCAAGTTGTACCATTGGCCGTTGCTCTTCAATCGAAGGCAAGCCCGGCCGTAATCGCACACCGGACTGAAATACCCGCCGCTCGCGGGCGTCTTCGGTGCGGCCTGTACCGGGAGTGTGCACAACCCGAGCATGGACACCGCCATGGCCGCGCAGGCAGCAGATTTCGCTAAAGAAGTCCTCATTCCGGGCAATTTCCTTCCCTGGGAGTGAACGTTAGGCAGTGCGCTGGAAGCCGGCCAGCCGTGCGTTGCCGCTTCTGGCGCTCGCTTTCGCGGCTGACAAACACACGCTAGATCGGTGCGGTCGCCGCGGTCTTGAACAAATGCACGGTCTTTCGCCCGGCGTCGCCGGTGGCTACCCTGGCTCCGGGACTGCTGCGCTGTTCTGCGAGGGGGAACGTGGACAGATGGGTGGGAAACCTGTCGCGTCGCGAGGGCGAGGCGTGCTCAGGTCAGAGTGTCACCGGACGCCCTGATCCGCGGCTGGCGGCGTATGTCTTCGGATACGCCGGATCACGCTATGACGGCGCCACGCCGGTCGTGCGGCGCATCGCTCCCATCGACGGCGTCAAGCTGATCCTCGACTTCGAGCACCTGCAGCGCCGGATGATCACGACGAGCGGCAGCCGGGGAAGGCGCGAGCCGCCGTCCCCGGTCGTCGGCATCCACAGCGGTCCGCTGGTGTTCGAGCAGACCGGGCCCGACCACGGCATGGTCGTCGGGCTGACCCCGCTCGGCGCGCAGGCCCTGTTCGGCGCTCCGCTCAGCGAACTGCCCGCCTACGCCGGCCTCACCGACTTGCTCGGCACCCGGGCGGCCCGCCTTCTCGACCAGCTGGCGTACACCCCGAGCTGGCCCGGCCGTTTCGCGCTGCTCGACCAGAGACTGCGCGACTGGCTGAACCCCGACCTGCGCTTGGCGGTGCCCGTCCAAGCCGCCTGGGATCTCCTCAAGACGACCCACGGGCAGGTGACGGTCACCGATTTGGCCGACCGCGTCGGCTGGAGCCGCTCCCATCTCGAAGCGCGGTTCCGCACCCAGATCGGCCTGCCGCCCAAGGCGTTCGCCCGGATCGCCCGGTTCCACCGCGCGCTGCACCTGCTCCACCTGCCCAGGCCGCACCGCACGACGGAGATCGCCGCCGCCTGCGGCTACGCCGACCAACCTCACCTGAACCGCGAGTTCCGCGCGCTCACCGGCTGCGCTCCCACCCGGTTCCTCGCTCTTCCCCATCAGGAGACCTGATCCGCAGGCATCGGCCGCCGGTTGTCCCAGGTCAGGAAGCCGCTGCCGGTCGCGACTCGGTGGATTCCGCGTAACCGGAGTCCAACCAGCGAGTGCAGCCCCCGATGGTCGCCCCGTCGTCCTCGACATTCCGGATCTGCAGCAACATCCCGGTCTCCGGATCGAACACCAGTTGCCGCGTACTGGCGAACGCCGAATCCGGAACGCTCACGACCACTCCCGGCAGATCCACGTCTTCCACAACCAGCCCCGGCCGCTCGGCCAGCCACAGCAGCAACAACCGCTGCAACCGCGGCGGCACCACCTGCACCAGCCAAACCGTGGTGAAAGCCTTGGCCGCTCCAGCAGGACTCATCCGGCGACTCAGCGCGGCAGTCACCGACGACAGATCCGTCGCGACCAGAAAGTCCCCCATCAGCCCGCCGGGCGGGAAATAGCCGCTGGGCCGGACGACCGCGCTGCCCTGCGTAATCAGCAACCGTCCGGATCCATCCGGGGCGACCCAGTCCTCGCGGTCGAAGAACTCAGTGCTGGCCGACAGAACCTGCCCGGCGGTAGTCCGGTCGGTGTGCTGATGCCACCCGGACGTCCTGCGGTAGTGGTATCGCCCAGTACCGCGAGGAACAGGAGCGGAAGCGGTCCGGTCGGCAAGCGCGCGCACGACCTCGGCGGGGCTCGGCATCAAGAGACCTCGGCTTCCCGGGGAACGGCGAGGGACACCGTCGATGCTTCCACAAGATCCACTGTGATCTGGAGGCGATTGTTTCGGGTGCGCTGCGAGTGGCACATGTGACTATCGGTCCGCGCCCGTTACCGTGGAGGCATGGCTGGGTCGGCGACGAGGAAGCGGAGCACGGCGGGAAGCGGCGGGAAGGCACCGGCGCGTAGTTCGCGTACTCCGGCGAAGTCTCGGACGGCTGCCTCGAGCAGGACGTCCAAAGGCTCGGCCAGGGGCAGGAGCAGCTCCCGGCCGCGGACGTCGAGCGCCCGGCGCCCAGCTCCCCGGCGCAAGAACGGCGCGCTCGGGCGCGGAGTGCGCAGTACCTGGAACCTCGCCGCCAAGGGGATCGGTTCGCTGGCCCGCACAGTCGGGCGCACGCGGGAACTCGAAGCGGAACACCGTCGTGACGGGCTGGCTCTCGGGCTGATCGCGCTGGCGATCGTCGCGGCGGTCGGCGTCTGGTGGCGCGCGGCCGGGCCGATCGGGGCGGGCGTCGAGGTCGCCACCCGGACGGTGCTGGGCGCGGGGGCGGTGACGCTTCCGCTGGTGCTGCTCGTGGTCGCCGTCGCGTTGATGCGGTCCGAGCCGCAGCCGGAGACCCGGCCGCGGATGGTCATCGGCACGGTGCTGGTGGTGTTGTCCGTGCTCGGGATGCTGCACATCTTCACCGCGCTCCCGGACACCAACGACGGCCGCATGTACGCGGGCGGCATTCTCGGCGCGTTCTCCGGCGGGTTGCTGACCAAGGGCGTCACCACGTGGGTCGCGGTGCCGCTGCTGATTCTCGCGCTGCTGTTCGGCGTGCTCGTGTTCACCGGCACGCCGGTCCGCGACATCCCGCACCGCCTGCGCACCTGGGGCCTCGACGAGCAGGAACTGGCCGAGTACGAGGGCGGCCAGCACGAAGACGAGCACGACACCGAAGAACCCGAGCCCGAGCCGAAGGCCGTCCGGCTGCGGAAGCCGTCGCGGCGGCGTCAGGCCAGCGCCGACAAGGACGGCGAGCAGCTCGACATCGACGCCGCGCTCGCCGAGCCGGCCACGCCGATCCGGCCGCCGAAGCCGGTCGCGCCGCCCGCCGAGGTGCCGGAGAAGAAGCAGAAGAAGGCTCCGGAACCCGCGCTGTCGGTCACCCGCACCGTCGAGGGCGACTACGCGCTCCCTCCGCCGGACCTGCTGAAGCTCGGCGACGCGCCGAAGACCCGCAGCAAGGCCAACGACCAGATGATCGAGGCGATCAGCGGCGTCCTCGACCAGTTCAACGTCGACGCGCAGGTCACCGGCTTCACCCGCGGCCCGACGGTCACCCGCTACGAGGTCGAGCTCGGCCCGGGCGTGAAGGTCGAGAAGATCACCGCGCTGACCAAGAACATCGCCTACGCGGTGGCCACCGACAACGTCCGGCTGCTCGCGCCGATCCCGGGCAAGTCCGCGGTCGGCATCGAGGTGCCGAACTCCGACCGCGAGATGGTGCGGCTCGGCGACGTGCTGCGCGCGCCGTCCACGGTCAAGGACAACCACCCGATGCTGGTCGGCCTCGGCAAGGACATCGAGGGCGAGTTCGTCACCGCGAACCTCACGAAGATGCCGCACTTGCTGGTGGCCGGTTCGACTGGTTCCGGCAAGTCCAGCTTCGTGAACTCGATGCTGGTGTCGCTGCTGGCCCGCTCGACGCCCGCCGAATGCCGGATGATCCTGATCGACCCGAAGATGGTCGAGCTGACGCCGTACGAGGGCATCCCGCACCTGATCACGCCCATCATCACGCAGCCGAAGAAGGCCGCCGCCGCGCTGGCCTGGCTCGTCGAGGAGATGGAACAGCGCTACCAGGACATGCAGGCCAACCGGGTCCGCCACATCGACGACTTCAACTCCAAGGTGCGCTCCGGCGACATCACCGCGCCGCCGGGCAGCGAACGCGAGTACCAGCCGTACCCGTACATCATGGCGATCGTCGACGAGCTCGCCGACCTGATGATGACCGCCCCGCGCGACGTCGAGGACGCGATCGTCCGGATCACCCAGAAGGCCCGTGCCGCGGGCATCCACCTGGTGCTCGCGACGCAGCGGCCGTCGGTCGACGTCGTCACCGGCCTGATCAAGACGAACGTGCCCTCGCGGCTCGCGTTCGCCACCTCGTCGCTCACCGACTCGCGGGTCATCCTCGACCAGCCGGGCGCGGAGAAGCTGATCGGCATGGGCGACGCGCTCTACCTGCCGATGGGAGCCGGGAAACCGGTCCGTATCCAGGGCGCGTTCGTCGGCGACGAAGAAATCGCCGCGGTCGTCAACTTCGCCAAGGAACAGGCGCAGCCCGACTACAACGAGGGCGTCACCAGCGCCAAGGCGGGCGAGAAGAAGGAAATCGACCCGGACATCGGCGACGACCTCGACGTCCTGCTGCAGGCCGCCGAGCTGATCGTCACGTCGCAGTTCGGGTCCACCTCGATGCTGCAGCGCAAGCTCCGCGTCGGGTTCGCCAAGGCCGGACGCCTGATGGACCTGCTGGAGAGCCGCGGCATCGTCGGCCCGTCGGAGGGTTCGAAGGCCCGCGACGTGCTGATCAAGCCGGAGGAACTGGAGTCGGTGCTGTTCATGATCCGCGGCGGTTCCGACGCGGGCGGGTCGCCCGCCAGCGGCGAAGAAGAAGACTTCTGAGCCGCGCGTGCCAGGAACTTGAGCCGCGACCCCGGCCCGCTAAACCGTCCACAAAGGACGCCAAATACGTCGAAATGCCCTATTTGTCACCATGTGGCCGGGTCTTGAAGTCCGTGAGGGGAACCCTGAGGGAATCTGATTCCCTCAGGGTTCCCCTCACGGACCACTACCGGCTTCCGCTCCCGGGC
>NZ_JBEXMH010000047.1:0-80693 GCF_040610415.1 Amycolatopsis sp. NPDC004079
CATGGCTCACCCAACTCCTCACAACCGCCAAACCCCACCACCAACCCACACCCACCACCGGACCACCACCCGGCACCCACAACCCATGACACAGGGCGAGGTCGCTGCGAGGCGCGCGGGGGCGCGCGGGAGCCGGTTGGGTTCGACTCCGACCTCACGTCGGCCTGATTCGGTCGTGTCCGCGACCCGCCCGATCTTGCGGTGCGCGGGGTCTCTGGCTGATCTGCAGGAATCGAGGATCGTCGGCCACCAGGCAGCAGGACTCGGGATCACCGCAAAGAGAGCCGAGTCACGGCGCCCACGGCCCGACTTGGCGGCGAAAGTAGAGCGCGCCCGCGCGGCCAGGGTGCGTGCCAGGCCGTGCATGCCATGGAGGTCGTCGGTGCGCCGATAGCGGTGCATCCCTGCTGGCGACGTAGTCCGGGGCGAGGGGTGCGGCGTTGCACCTGTGGTCTCCGCGTCATCCGCCGGCGGTGCAGCGCGGCCCGGGAACACCTCGCAGCAGTCCGGTGGGCGGTTGGACGCGCGACCAGCTCACGCGCCACGGCAATGAGGCCAACCGGGTCGATCGGCAAATCAGCTTCCTCCCGGCGCGCGGCTGGGCCTGTTCTCACACGTGGCTATTCGTTGTAGATGTCGTGGTCCCGCAGCTCGGCCATCGCTTTGTTTGCCATGTCCTCGGGGGCCTGGAGCACCGCGGCTCTGTGCAGCGTCGCCGGATTCGGAGACAGTGTCGTCCACGGAGTCGTCCACGGTTGTGGCTCCTTGTCTTCGCGCGCGCCGACGGCCTCGAAGAGCAACGTCGAGGCCCAAGCGGGGATCGCCCCGCCCGGTCGTGAGCACCGAACTCGGTCTGGTCTTGCGCCGACCATCGCTCTCAACGGCAGCCCGTGGCCCTGGACGCTGATTCCGATCCTTTCGGGTGCTGATTCCGGTTCACATGACCGGAGGGGTGGACTGATTGAATGAAGCTGCCGCAGGCATCGGCGCGGTGGACGGTTTCAGACCGTGCGGCTCTGGCACGGTGGTCGGGTGGACGCAGGGGAGATCGCCGAGCGGGACGAGCTGCGGCGCGCGCTGCAGGAGCTGCGCGAGCGGCGGGAAGCCGACGAGCGCGAGGCCGGGCAGCTGCCGCGGCTGGAGGCGGAGATCGCCGCGACCCGGCGCGACCGGGACGCGGAGATGTCGCCGGAGATGGACCGGGCACGGCGCGAAGTCGACCGGGCGTGCGTGGACGCCGAGGAACTCGTGTTCGCGGTATCCCGGCTGTGGACACGCGTCCAGATCGCCGAGCTCGACGAGAGCGATCCCCGGCTGCGCGCCGCGAGCCGCGCGGTCGAGGACGACTTCCGCGCGGCCATCAAGGCCTTCGCCGCCGCGGTGAACAGCGAGGAGCCGGGGGGCGGCGCGCCGTGACGCGCGGCAAACGGGCACGGGCACGCACCGCGCAGGACCAGCGGCGGCTGCAGGAGGAGATCCGGCAGCTGCGGACGGAGATCGAACTGGAGACCGCCCGCGCGGCCGAAGCCCGGGCCGGTGCCGAGCGCGCCGCGCGGGCCCGCCGGCTGCTGGCCGAGGAACGGCGTGCCACCGATGCCCGCTTGGCCCGCTACGTCGCCGAAGCGGCCCGTCGTGCCGACGGCGCGGTCCGCACCCGCGACCAGCTGGCAAGGGCGCTGCGCAAGGTTCGCGCGGCCGACGACAACCTCACGGGCGCCGTCGCCACCCCGGACAGCTTCGACCAGGCGCGCCAGGCGGGCCTGCCCATGACTATCCCGGCGGTGCACCGCTCGGCCGGCAACGACTACAAGAAGCTGTGGTACCGCAAGAAATCCGGTGCCGACCTCGACCTGACCCGGCAGGTTTCGCTGGAGGGATGGGTCCCCGAGGGCACGGAAGACACTGTCGCCTCCCACGGCCGCTACGCCCTGTCCCGGCCGGGCGACACGCATCCGGAAGCCTGCTGGACCTGGGCGGTCCCGCCCTGGATGCGGATCCCCGACGGCACCGGCGACGCCCCCGCCCTCCGCGCCCGGCTGGGCGCCGTCACCACCGGCGCGCCGCGCCTGCCCGACACCGCCTACCCCGGTCCCGGCCTGCGCCCCGACGCGGTGTTCCACGCCCCCTGGCGGCTCCCGCCGCTGATCGGGCACCCGGCCGACGCCCTCGACCAGCTGCACTGGTATCGGCGCAGCGCCTGGGCGCAAGACTGGCAGCCCGGCCGCGAACCGGTCCCGATGTGGCTGCCGACCGAACACTGCAGCGGCTTCCCCGCCGCCCGCCCGCTACCCGAGGGCGTCGACGTCCGGCTGCCGTTCCCGACCGTGTACGCCGCGCTGTCCACGCCCTGGACCCTCGAGCCGAACCCCGAGGCCGCGCACCCGCTGCTGAACGCGCACCCGCTGTTCGCCTACGCCCGCGGCAAACTCGGCACGGACCTCGACCCTCCGACGCTGGCGACCGTCTTGTCCCGGCTGCAGGCCACCGGCCTGGACGACCGCAGCGAACTCCCCTCGCCGCTGGAATTCCTCGACGGCTACGGTGGCGCGGTCGAAGGAGTCCTGCTCACCGCCGACGACCGCGGCGTCCCCGGCGACGACATCGCCTGGTGCATGTCGATCCACCACCCGATGGGCATGCCGCTCGCCCGGATCGCGATCCCCGCCTCCCGCGCCCGCTCCCGGTGGCGGCGGCAGCTGGACAACCTCGTCGCCGGCATCGCCCTGAGCTGCTGGCACGAAGCCCGGGCCCTGCCCCCGCGGCTGTCCGACCGCGCCGCCGGCATCGGCCCGTCCGCCATCGCAGACCCCGGCGACCTGCACGTCCTCGACATCGACGCCACCTCGCCGCGGCGCGCGCACCCCGGCCCGGACGACCCCGGCGACGGCCCGGGCGTCCGGGCGCACCTGCGCCGCGGCCACTGGCGCGACCAGCACGTCGGTCCCGGCCGCCGCGCGCGCCGCTGGACCTGGGTCCGCTCCGCCGCCGTGCACGGCGGCCTCGACGGCGGCGGCCAGGTCTACGTCCTGCGCGACCGCGACGCCGCACGGTCGGACAGTTCATGACTGCGTCGGCGGCTTCCGACCCCTGGGCCGACGACGCGATCGCGCTCTACGCCCGCTTTCGGGCCGGAGAGCTGTCCCCCGACGACCTGCTGGCCGAACTGCCGCAGATCTGGCGGTGCCGGCCGCGCCGCGACCCGCTCGGCAATCCGGAGGCGTGGCGGAGGATGTTCGAGCACGCCGGCTACTTCGAGTGGAAGTCCGGGGAGTCCCGGGGCCGCCGCGCCCGTCGGCCGTGGCGGCGGCAGCTGCTGTACCGCGGTGCCACGGAAGACCGGCGGCTCGGGCTGTCCTGGACGAAAAACCCGCGCATCGCCGAGCACTTCGCACGCCACCGCCAGCCCGACGGGGAAACCGGCCACGTCTGGACCGGAGTCTTCGCCCCGTCGCTGCTGCTGGCCCGGGTCCGCGACGAACAGGAGTTCCTCGTTCGCGCGGGCGGGGCCAAGGTACGGAGGCTCCGGACTCCAGTTCCGTAACCGCGGCGGGCTGAGGTCAGCCTTCGCGGCGGCCGCTGCAGAAGCCCGTCTCCACCGCACTTCTCCAGACTACGAACGAGAAGTGCGCGGCGGGACGTCGGCGGCGAGCAGCGGGCACCGCTGGCGACGCTGCAGGGGCAGCGTTTCCGTTGAGCTGCTCGGGCGAACTTCGCGCCGGGCCGGGTGTTGCTGACGGCGCTGTCGACGGTGGGCGCTCAGCATGGAGGTCGTGCCGAAGTCGAAAGGTCGCAAACCCAAGCCCGGCAAGCAGTCCCGCGCCCGGACACCACCGCAAACGGGCAACGGGCGTTACCGGCCCGGTGCGGTCCACGTCAACGAGGTCCAGGCGTTCACGCTGCTGGAGCGGCTGGAACCCGAGCAGCTGCTCACCGTCGCGCTTCCGGTGTGGTGGCTGCTGTTGCTGCCGGGCAAACCCGCGAACATCTGCCTTCAAGGCGCGTTCGTGCTGCGCGAGGCGTTCGCACTGTTCGGCATCGAAGCCGACGTAAAGCTGGTCGAGCTGATCGTGCGCGACAACCGCACCGGGCGGGCCACCCAGTACGGTCGCCCGGACCCGCACTTCACCGGGGACCAGTTCCAGGGACACGCGGGCCTGTGGCTGCCGGAGTCGAAACGGTTCATCGATCACAGCGTCCAGCAGTTCCCGCCGGTGCGGGCGGTGTCCTGGATGCCGGTCAGCCTGCACACCGCCGGCCTGGGCGTCACCACCTGGGGCGCGCAGCGGTTCGGGGTGCCCCGCGAAAACCTGATGCTCGAGTACACCCCGGTCGACGACACGATCCTCCCTGCGATCCTGGACGGCTCGGCGTTCGCCGAGCACATGGACGATATGCACCGAGGCGGGGTGAACGTCGCCTCCAACCTGCTGGCCGCGCTGCGGCTGCCCGGCTTCCGGGAACGTGCCCTGGACGGCCCGTATCCACGGCTGCACCGGCTGCTGGACGCGGTCGGCGACGCCGAACTGATCAACGACCCCGGTCGCGACCACCGCTTCCTCATCCCCGGCCGCCCCGAGGGTGCCTACCTCGACGAGATCGCCGCGACAGTCTGATCACCCGACCCCGTCAGGACACGGCTGCGAACGCGTCGGTCACGGCGTACACCGATCACCACCAGCAGCCCCAACGGGCGAGGCACGCGCCGGGGCTGGGACGATACGCACCGTGTCTGAGCTGGAGACGTGGGCGGCGCGTGCCGCCGACCCCGATCCGGCCGTCGCGGTCGAAGTGTGGACCGATCCTGCGACGCCGGCGTCCGTACTGCGCCGCCCGCCGACGGCGGTGCTGGAGCATCTGCTCGGCGACGGGTACTGGCAGGGAACGCTGGCGGCGGTGCTGCGCAACCCAGCCCTCCCCACCACGGTGGTCGCCGGTCTGGCGACCCGCGCGAAGGGCGAGGCCCGCGCGATGATCTCTCGGCATGTGCTGGACGACTACACCGACGTGCCGTTGCTGCTCGCCGCAGCACCGGTGCTCACCCCTGCCCGGCTCTCCAAGCTCGTCAACGGGCTGCTGTTCGGATGGGAACATGAACGCAACCCCGACTCGGCACGGACAACGTTGGCCACGCTCCTGCGGGCATTCGTCACTTCGTCGAACACCCGGTGCCGGGCACTGGCCGCAGAGGCGTTCCCGCTGACGCTGGGGCCGCGGCACCGCTACGTCGACGGCGAGGTGTCCGCGACCAAGCTGGCCGCCGATTCCGAGGTCGCGGTACTGGTCGCGCTGGCCCGCAACTACCACATGCGCAGCCTGCCGGAGAACGACGAGGGTCTGGCCGTACGTCGCTCCCTGCTCGACAATCCGACAGCGCGGGTCCGCACCGCGGCCCGCCGTGCTGGAGTGCACGTATTCGACAGCGTCGTCCTGGCCGCACTGTCGGCTGCCGACGGACGCCCCGTTCCCGCCTCGGCGGCAGCCAAGGCCGCCGAGGCAGGTGTCTCAGACCCGCTCGATGACCCGGCACCGAGCGTACGCGTGACCGCGATCGTGGGCGGCATCCACCAACAGGACGGCACCCGGTGGGCGCGGGTGCTGGCCGATCCCAGCCCGCAGGTGCGCAAGGCGGCCGCCACCCACGGATACTTCACCCCCTCCTTCGTCTGGACCGCCCTGGCCCACGACACCGACCCCAGCGTGCGCAAAGCGGTCGCCAGTTCCCGGTGGGCACCGACGGAACTCCAACGCCGACTGCTCTCCGACGCCAGCCCGAAGGTTGCCTCGGCGGCTACCGCCGCCGACCCGCTGTCGCGGCCGGTACGGGTTCGCCCATCGCTGCCCGAGGACGGCTCGATCATGCTGCCGGTCAGCTTCAGCCACAACCAGCAGATTCGGCTGCTCGACTGCACCGCCGTCGCCCTCACCCTCGACCAGCAGAACGACCTCGCCGCCGCAGCACGCGCCCACACAGTGGAGCGGACCGCCGCCCGCGACCGCGTGATCACCCGCCTGGGCAACTCCCGAACCGCTCGCTGGGTGCTCGACCGCTGGCAACGCTGGTGCGACGTGTACTCGGTCCCCGCTCCAGCTCCTGCGCCCGCCCCAATCCACTGGGAAAAGCAGCTGGCCGCCCCGTTCGTCGGCATCTCCGACGCCGATGACCGCGTCACCGGAGCGCTCGCGCTGTTCGACGCCGTGCTGAGCCTGGCCGCCGAACCGAGCGTCGCGTCCGAGGCTCACGACCCCGGCACGGACATGCTCAACCTGCGCGGTGAGCAACCGGACCCGGCCGACCTGGCGCTGCTACGCCAACCGTGGGACCAAGTCCTGCTTCCCACGGTGATCAACGCCGACACCGTCTACGGCTCGAATACACCCCGCGCGCGTGACCTGCTTACCGCAGCCGCCCGATTGCCCCGCTCCCAGGTAGACGCGTTGCTGACGACCCGAATCGGCATTGACGATCAGCAGTGGAAGTCCGCACGCCGGGAAGCGGTAGATGCGTCCGCCGGCCCCGAGGGACACCTGTACGCCGCCCATCACCTGTTCTGGGACACGGTAACCGTCGCTGAACTCGCCGCATGGCAGCGCCCCACCGACCCGCTACTGGCCAACGCGCTCTGGGGCGCCGCCACGGTCACGCTCCACGCCGATCGCCTGTCGGCGGCCACGATCGACACGCTGACCCAGCCCGCACAAACCGCCGGACTGTCCCCCATCTGAACCCAACACCGGTCACTCCGAACAAGAATCGTTGAAGAGACACGTGCACCGTCTGCTCGAGATGGAAACCGACGGACTGCTCGAATGGCATTCCAAGGAATACAGCTACATCAGGACCGCCACACCGACGACCTTGTCCGTTCTCGCGACGACGGCGGCCGAGGAACTGCTGGCCGACTTACGCGCCTGAGCAAAATTCGCCACGGCGAGCCCGCCGCAGCAAAGTACGCATGGCTTGCCAGTCGTTGACCCGACAACCCGCAACATCACTTCGATCCGGATCCCGGCCTTCGCCGTGAGCGGCCTACCCTGACGCAGCTTGGCGGCGGTGCCCGTTTCATCACCGCGAAGATCGCGCACCGCTGATGACTGGCTTCATGGCCCGCCCTCGTACACCGCGACGCCACAACCACCAGCTAACAGGAGGCACCGTGTCGGACAACCTGCTCCGAGAGCAGTACGCGGACCTGCTGCTGCGGTTCCGCAGCGGACGTCTGCCCATCGACCAGGCCATCAAAGAACTCGTGGCACTGCAGCAACGCCCCGACGCCATCAGCGACGCCGACCTGCACGCCGCCCTCACCAAGATCGCGGAAGCTCACGAAGCAGGGACCTTACGCACGCACTCCGGCAGCACCTGGGACGGAGCACCCACGCAGAAGGTTATCGGCGACCTGCTCGGCATCGGCAAATCCCGCGGTCGCCTGAGCTATGTCCGAGACGCCTACTACACCCTCTACCTGAGGCTTCCGCCCTTCAACCCCGATCAACCTCGCGACGACGGAGATCAAGACCCGAACCCAGAAGTCGTCACATAAGCCATATCAGTCTGCGAGGAACGGGCGTCCGATCTTGACGTCGTCCGCCGTTGGACTCCGACCTCACGCTGGCCTGATTCAGTCGTGTCCATGGGCGGCTCAGTCTTCGTCGTCCTCGCGCGGGTCGGCCGGGAGGTCGCGCAGCGGAGTTCGGCCGGGTTCCACCGCGGCGAACTCCGCGAGCCGCCGGGTTCCTCGAGCGCCGTGCGGGGCCATGCGGAATCGTGGTCCTCGCTGTGGGCGAGGCAGAGGGTCGCCCACAGCCGACATTGAACAGAGCCAAATCCGGGCAGGAGGTGAATGCCGCCTCGTCGAGGTCCGGCCCGAAACGCACCAGGTCGGTTCTTCGCGCCCGGTTCCAGACCCCAGCGCGAGCGAACGGCCCGACCCCTGGCAAAGCAGTCGGGCCCGCCCGCCATGACGACCCGAATAATGTGGCGTGCTAGTGCCGGTCTTGAATCGCATAGTTGTGGAAGCCGTCGCCGACCAGGTCCGCAGTTGTGAACTCGGCGCACGCCCCTCCCACCCAGCTAGCGGGATCACCAGGCGCTTCCGGGGATCCCGGGTCATCAGGGCGCATGTTGAGCCATTTCCACAGGTCCCCAGCGATGCAGAACAGCGCCTCACCGCTTTCGGACTCGACGTAGAAGTCGGAGTTGCCACCGTACCCGTAGGCGTCGATGTACTCCCAGACACAAACGATCGAGAAGCCAGGAAGAAGGTCGCTGAGCTGCCCGAGAACCGAGTTGACGTTCTCCGGCGTGTAGCCGTCGTCCATGCACCCGCGAAGGTCAGCCGGAGCAATAACCGGACTCTGCGCGGCGACTTCGCTTGCGGACATGTTCAGGTTCTCCCGTTCGACATTGTGTCTTTCCGCTTTTGGGGATTCGGATTCAGATGTTCACCCGAACTGCCGCGGCGAGCATTGTGGACGTGCTACCACAGCCAAGAACCGAGATCGCTCACGGTGTCCTTTCCCTTTTCCCTTCTGCGACCCGAACTACCGCAAGCCGAACGACGTTCGGTAGTTCGGGGCGATCCGGCGCGGCATCCGACCGGCCGCACCGGCGGTTGACGTTGGAGCCCGTCCACGCTCGCAGTCAATGCTGGGGACCGGCATCGCCGCATCCGGCCGTCCGCGTGCCTGGCCGAAGGTTTGTCAGGCCCCATCACCCGGGCCGGACAGACGGCTCGTCGCCGATCTCGGAGAACGTGCCGGGCCTAAAGTTCGTCGCCGCGAGCCTGTCATCCCTCCGCTCGACGGGAGTGCCGGACATTCACCGGCCGCGCGGCCTTGGCTCGTTGCAAGGGATCGCTAGCGCGCCATTCCGCCAACCGGCAGTAGTCGGCCGACGCGTCCACCGAAATCCCGTGGCGGCCGAGCATGACCGCGACCAGCGCGGTCGTTCCGGTGCCCCCAAACGGATCGAGTACGACACCTGGCACCGCGGCCGCCGAGCCGCCGGAACAGGCGCAGCGGTAGCCGACGACATGCCGGGACGTGGCGAAGCGCCAGTTCCCGATGCCAGCGGTGACCTGCTGACTCCCGCCGCGCTTCCATCCGCCGATCGCGACTGGACGGCCGTCGAGAGTCCGCTGCGCGGCGACCGCTGGCCGTCGTCCTTCGCCGCAGGCGGTGCAGATCTCGCGCGGCGACCAGCCGAGGATCATCCGGCGGGGCAATTCCATCGGAAAGGCCGCGAAATGATCGACCCCGAGTTCCTCCGGGACCTTCAGCGGCTGCGTGGCCACCTCCCACACCGAGCCAGGCAGTTTGCCCAGCGACGCGCAGAGGTCCGGGTAGAGGGACCCCAGCGCGGCGCGCACCTCGGAAGCCATGGCTACCGCCTCGTGATCGCGGGCACCGCCGCGCCGGGCAGTGCTCGTCTTGCCGTCGAGCCCGGCCACCGCGCGCACGGCCGCAAGGTGCGCCTCGCCGAATCCGGCCGCGTAGAACGTCTCCAACGCACGCCGACTCTGGGGACGAACAAGAAGATCGGCTTTCGCCGGTTCCCGGATCTCGTCCACCGCCGAGTAATAGCGGGGCCGGGCCGTGAATTGGAACCAGGTCTCGTGCGATCGCCGGACCCGGTCCCGCACCGACTCCGGCAGCCCGTTGGGTTTGAACCAGACGACCTCCGCACGCAGGATCAGGCCCAGCTCGTCAATGCACCTCAGCGCGTAGCGCCAGGGAAGCCCCAGCAGCGACTTCTCCCGGATGCCGACGCGGTTCGGTACCGACCGGCACCGGATGCCGTCGTCGCCGTCGGGCACTGCGCGGCCGGATGCTTGCCGGGAGGAACAGCGCGCGGCGTATTTGTCCCCGAGATTGACCCAGATCGACCCGCTCGGCTTGAGCACGCGCAGGCACTCGCGAGTGGCTTCGAGAAGGGCGTCGAGATACTCCGCGACTGTGCTTTCGGCACCGAGTTGTCTGTCGTAGTGCCGGCCGCCGTCCTGGTAAGAACGCTGCCGGAAATACGGCGGGCTCGTCACGACAAGGTCGACGCTGTCGTCGGCGAGCGGCAGCGACCGCGCGTCCGCCCGCAGGATTGTGGGCATCGGACCCGACGACCCCCTGCTGGACGCGGCCGCGGCGGCAACAATGTTCCGACGGTTCACGTGGTCTCCGGAAGGAAGGCGACAAGGCGGGAGATACGCCGTCCTTGGCGGACGGCACTCCACACGCTCCGCAGCCCATATCGACAGCGAGGCGGGGGTGCCTGGTGCGGCGATCGCGCACGGGAACGTTGAGCCCGCTCCGTCCGCGTTTCTCCTCCCTCGAGGGTCCCGCTACGGGAGTGGATGGGTAAGGCCTTGCTGTTTCCGACGTCGTCGGAGGGTGTCTCCAACCACGGACCAACCCCGGCCACGCCGAGTTCAAGCGGCAGCTTGAAAAGGCCCTGGACGACCACCCGCTGCCTCAACAAGTGAAGTTCACAGCATGGACGCTGCCCGACGGCAGACACATCGTCGCGGCCCCCGAACCCGGTGACGGTTGGCAACCCCTCCGACCCCAGAACGCCACCCACGCCGACCCCGTCAACCAGACACACCCAGACCAGCGAGACACCACTACCCCACCACCGCTGATACCGCCAATTAGGTACGAACAACTCGCCAGTAATCTCGCAACAGACGCATCCGATGGGGGACGCATTCGCGCAACGTCACGCACGGGGCCCGGTTCGACCCTCCCGAGGCTGTCTTTCGCCACAGCGAGCCCGCCGCAGCGAAGCGCCGCGGACTGACTACGCGTTGAGCCGACAACCCGCAGCATCACTTCGATATTGGTTCAACAGAACGGTAGAATCCGCCTGCCGAAGTCCCCGTTCCCGAGGGGTCGCGAGCCGCCATTTGTGGTCACGTCTCGCGGTCCGGGAGAAGCTGAGGAACATCCCGCGAAGCGCGGATCACGCACTCCAGCCGATACCGACCATGACAACGCAAACACCGGAACGGACGGCATGACCGAACCGCACGTCAACGAAACCAGCACAGGCGGATACCTGGCCCGGGAACGCATCCCCGGAGACAGTTACCGCACCGACCCCGACCGCAATAGCGAGATACCCGGTGACGACGCCGGCAAGGAACAGGACGGCAACAATCCCGAAGGCAAGCGATAGCCCCCGGCGGCTCGATACCGACCGCCGCAGAGATCCGCCGGGGCGGCTCGGTCAACGCGCCCTCCCGCCCCGCGTACGTGTCGATCGCGGACTCCGGTCGAGGCAATCGCGATGGACTCTGACGTACCGTCGATCCATTCCAGCGCTCCGCAGACCTGGTGAAGCCGGGTAGCCGGCCGCCGCCCGGTCTCCACCACGAACCGGACCGTCGCCTGGCGGCAGTGATCCGTCAACTCCGCCAGCCAAGCAGGCTCGCGGTCGCGCGGGTCCGTCGGATGGATCCGTTCGACGGGGACCTCGGCAGCTACGAATGCCGCACGCCCCACCGCCCTCGACAACCAATGACACCCCCTAGCGCCAACCCCAAGACCAGAACCAGGCTGCGGCCTGCTGTTCCGGGCTGCCGTGACCGCAACGCCGGCTGTGTTCGACGCCCGCGAGAAACGGCATCCCGCGACGCGCGGAGCGCGGCACTCCAGGCAGGTACGCCCGGCCGCAAAACAGCTGACAGCTCCATCCCATTACGCCACAGTGGGTGAGTGTGTGGACCACTTCCGCGGATGTGGTCGACCAACCCGAGGAGGTCCCGCATGACCACGCCCGCAGACGGCGGCCAGAACACGGCCGACAACATCCGCCACGACATCGTCAACGGCCAGGCGGCGGGCTCCCCGCGAGTGGGTCAGCCACGGGGCACGGCCGGCGGACAGGACCTCGAAAACCTACGCCGAGCCATGCTCGACAACGGAGCATCCACGCAGGAGATCGCCGAGACCCTCGGCAGGCGTCGGGGCCTCGGGCTTCTTTCGGCTTGGCGACACGCCCTCGGCTTGACCCGGGACGAGGTCGCCACACGCTACAACGCCGAGGTGTGTCCGTGGCCAGTGAATACTCCCCATAGGCGGCCAGATAAGGCCCCGCTGATGGCCACCGGGTTCCCCGTGGACGGCCAGATATCTCCCCGGTAGATCATCCGGGTTGTCGTGCGGCAAGGCTGCGCGGCGTGAAGAGCAGCAGGGAGATCATGGAGATCCTCGAGGCGTATGACCTCACGGGGAGTTACCGTGCCGCGGCAGAACTGGCCGGGTGTGACCACCACACGGTCGCGCGGTATGTGGCCCTGCGAGAGGCCGGCGAAGCGCCGGTCGCACGGGAGCACCGGGTTCGCCCGGTCGACGAGTACTTGCCGAAGATCGAGGAGCTGGTGGTGCGCTCCAACGGCAAGGTCCGCGCGGATGTGGTCCATCGGCGGATCACCGCGATGGGTTTCACCGGCGGTGAGCGCACCACCCGCCGGGTGGTCGCGGAAGTGAAGCAGCGCCTGCGGGCCGGGCAGCGGCGGGTGTTCCGCCCGTGGATCGTGGAACCTGGCCTGTGGTTGCAGTGGGATTGGGGCCACGGCCCGAAAATCGGCGGACGGCCGACGCAGCTGTGGTGCGCGTGGCTGGCCTGGTCGCGGTTCCGGGTGGTGATCCCGGTGATGGACAAGACCCTGCCGACGATCGTGGCCTGCCTGGACACCACGTTGCGACGGATCGGCGGTGTTCCGACGTATGCGTTGACCGACAACGAGAAAACCGTGTCGGTGGACCACGTCGCGGCGATCGCGGTCCGCAACCCCGACATCGTCGAAGTGGGCCGGCACTACGGGATGACGATCCGCACCTGCGTCCCGGCGGACCCGCAGTCCAAGGGCGGGTCTGAGGCAACGGTGCGGATCGCGAAGGCGGACCTGGTCCCCACCGACACCAACCTGCTCGACCAGTACCGCACCTTCGGCGAGTTGGAGACCGCCTGCCGCGAGTTCTGCGAGCAGGTCAACGACCGCCCTCACCGTGAGACTCGCCGCCGCCCCGCCGAAGCGCTCGCGGAGGAACGAACACGGCTGCATCCGTTGCCCAGCAAAGCTTTCACCGTCGCGTTCGGCACCACCCGGCGAGTGAACTGGGACGGCACCGTCTCCGTTGAGGGAGTGCGGTATTCGGTTCCGCACCCGCTGGTCGACACCCGGGTCTGGGTCCGGTTACACGGCGACGACCTGATCGTCACCGCGATCGACGAGAACGGCCCGGCCGAGGTCGCCCGGCATGCCCGCTCGACACCGGGGAACCCCTCGATCCAGGACGAGCACTACCCGGCCCGCGCTGATCACCACGGCGACCGCGCTCCTCGAGCGACCTCGCCCGAGGAAGCGGCGTTCCTGGCCTTGGGCAGCGGAGCGGCTGCCTGGCTGACCGAGGCAGCGGCCAGCGGCGCCCGCCGGATCCGCCCGAAGATGGCCGAAGCGGTCACCCTCGCCAAGCTCCACCCGGCCGCCGAAGTCGACCAGGCGCTCGGGATCGCCGCGATCGCCGGCCGGTTCGCCGAGAACGACCTGCTCCGCATCCTCACCCACCACACCGGCAGAGACACCACCGAACCCTCGCGGGCCAGCGAGGACCACAGCCTGCAGCCAGGCACCTCGGCCTGGTCCCACTTCGGGCTCC
This sequence comes from Amycolatopsis sp. NPDC004079, assembly GCF_040610415.1. NCBI lineage: Bacteria > Bacillati > Actinomycetota > Actinomycetes > Pseudonocardiales > Pseudonocardiaceae > Amycolatopsis > Amycolatopsis sp. NPDC004079. The sequence continues at coordinate 13,657 of NZ_JBEXMH010000047.1, forward strand.
CCGCCAACGACCTCGCCACCAGCGACAACGACCCTGAAAGCGACCACCGATGACCTCTGGACTGCGCATCGCCGGCTCCGCCGGCGACCCTCTCGCCGAAGCCGTCGCCTTGACGAAACGGCTGAAGCTGCCGCACCTGCGCCGCGCGTTGACCGACCTGATCCCGACCGCGAAGGCGCAACGCTGGGACCCGGCCGAGGTCGTGCGGGTGCTGCTGGCCGAGGAAGCAGCCGGGCGGGACGCGGCGAACCTGCGCACCCGCCGCAAACGGGCCGCGTTCCCCGCGGGCAAGACCTTCGGCGACTGGGACGAGCAAGCCTCCTCCATCGCGCGGCCGACACAGGACTCCCTGAAGACGCTGGAATGGGTGCGGAACAAGGAAAACCTGTGCATCTGCGGCCCGTCCGGGACCGGGAAGTCGCACTTCTGCGAAGCGCTCGGGCAGGCCGCGATCGAGGCGGGGCTGACCGTCGCCTGGTTCACCATCGAGGACCTCGGCGCACTCGTGCGCCGGCACCGTGTCGACGACTCCATCACCCGGGCCCTGGCCCGGCTGATCCGCACCGACCTGATCATCATCGACGACATCGGCCTGCTTCCGGTCAGCCCCGACGCCGCCGAAGGGTTCTACCGCCTCGTTGACGCCGCCTACGAACGCCGCGCGTTGGCGGTCAGTTCGAACCTGCACCCCTCGGGTTTCGACGAGATCATGCCGAAAACCTTGGCCACCGCCACGGTCGACCGGCTGCTGCACCACGCCCACGTCGTCGTCACCCAAGGTGACAGCTTCAGGCTCGCCCAAGCCACCTCCGGCCAGGGGGTGAGACCACTGCACTGACCACCAGCTCCACCAGGCGGGGAATTATCTGGCCGCCGTTGGGGAGATCCAGCTGGCCGCCAGCGGGGACAACATCTGGCCGCCTACGGGGAAAACAAACTGACCGTTGACAGAGGTGGTGCGCAACCGCCAGCTCAACGAAACGGTAACTGCCCTCGGGCCCAGGCCCATGACTGCTGAGCTCATCGCCGAACTGGAAACCCTGGACGACGAGGGATGGCGCTACATCACATCGACCCAAGCCGTCGCGTTCGCGAAAGTATTTCAGACAGACCCGGCGACGCTGCTGAACAGCGGCACCTGGCTGCTCCCGAGGGACGTCCGAGCCATTGACGAGAGTTTGCCTGTGCAGCCGGGCGAGCACATCATCTCGATGTACACCACAGCGAACGACGGAACACCTTTGCAAGAGGCCGTGGTGGAACTGCTGGAGGCAATCGGCCTCGAGGCGGAACTGTGGGACAGGGTGCACCGCGGCTCGTGGTTTCGGCGATTCCGCACGCGGGCCCAGGACCGCGCGGTAGCGGACAAACTCACCGACCTGGCCAGCAAGCTGGAACGCGCCGCCGAGCTCAAGTACATCGACACGCCGCGCTCCGAGAGCGACGTACGGGAAGCGAACGCGGTCGCGCAACTCCTGCAGCAAACAGGAGCAGACGAGGAAGTCGTCATCTGCCTCAGCTCGGTTCTGTTCGTCAGGACGCGAGGCCGGGTTGTGGTGAAAGTCCTCACCGAGGACGAAATCCGCGTGCTCAAGGAATACCCGTCCCTGCTGATGGCTCCGGCCGACATACTCAACGGCCTTGCGCGCTTCCAAATTCAGCCCCGTACCGCATCGGAGCAGGCGGCGCTGAGGCCGACCTCGCCGTCAGGACAGGCCAACCGCACGACAGGGTGACCGGGAAATCCCCGCTCGATTAGGATTCGCGCTGGCCGGGTCCCCCACGGGACCGTTCTCCGACGTCGGCCTCGACCCGCAGCACCCGCCCGTGGCCGGGGCTTCCACTGCCTCCCCGCCGATGACAGCAAGGGCAGGGTGAACGCCGGTGATCAGGCAGCGGGATCGGGGCTGGGCCGGGCAGCGCATGCCGGACGGCAATACGCGGCCCGGACGACCCGACTCGCACAAAGGCAATGCTCTCTGCCTTGCCGCCCACGACAACGCATTCTGCGCCCGACGCTGTCCGACCGAGAGAAGGAAAGGCGCTATGGTCGGTGCTTCCCGCCGCCGAAGGAGCCTGCGATGGCCTCCCAGTTGCCCCAGTGCACGCGCTGCAACTTGACGTTGCGGCGCAAGAACGACCCGGTTTTCAAGAACACGGTGCTGGCCAAAGGCAGCCACCGGTGCGAGCCGGCGATGAAGATCCTCAACCAGGCCACCAGTGCCGCCGAGCTGTTCGCCACGGAACGCGAATTCGTGCACGTCCGATACATCTCGCCCATCATCACCCCGCAGTCGTGGATGACGGTGCTGCAGGAGTGGACCGTCACCCACGACCTCGTTCACCGCACGCTGCCGATGCCGCAGGGCGCCGCTTTCGTGGTGTCGCATCGTCAGGACTTCGAACCGGACATGCAAGCCGTGGTGGCGAAGATGCACGACGCCATCGCGGCTGCGGGAGACGGTCCCGCGCCGGAACGAATCATCGCTTCCTGGGAAGGCGATACCGCCAGGATCGTCATGACGCATTCGCGGGACAGGGCCATGCCGTAAGCAGGCGATGTTCTTGCCGTTCGACCCGAGCAACAGTCCGGCACCGTGGCAATCGTCCTCCCGTCGCCGGTCGGGGGCTGGCGGCTGGGCTGGACCGACAGACCCGGATGCGCGAGATGGTCGCCCCTCGTCAAGAGAACCGTCCTCTCCCACATCTCCTTCGACATCCTGAACTACGAATGCCAGCTGCTGCCGGATTTCGGCGAGCTGGCTCCTGCTGCGGCCTGCGCGACGTCCGTGTCGCCGGCGAGCCGGACAACGGTCGACCAGGTGCCCGCCTACGGGCGCCGACAGACCGAGCACCGACCACGCCGAGCCGGCCGACCGGAGCACGTGGGCGGAGGTCGCCCGGTGCCGCGCCGCAGTGGCGCTACGCGCGCGCCTTGCGATGCACACCGGGCGGCAACAGAAGCGAGTCGGGCGTGGGGATCACCAGCTTGGGAGCTTCCGGGCGTGCCGGGTGCGGAAGATGGAAGATGATCTCGTCGACGACCTCAACGACGGATCCGTCCGAATACCAGACATAGTCTTTGCGCTCAGACCTGTCGATGTCGCCCGCGAGGAGATGCCTGCACGCCGTTGCGTCGTCCTCACCCCTGATGATGACCTCGTCCACGAAAGGCTCGTCGTCCCACCGTCGCGTGAACAGCATAATCTCGGGCTGCCCGGGCAAATTCCCGACCGCAATAGCCCGGAACCTGCGGTTCACCAGTTCCTTGAGCGCGTCCTCACTCGTCCACATGACCTTCTCCCTCGAGCCCGACCAGGTAAACCCCGGCCGACGGGTTGAGCATCTGCCAGACAATGCGGTTCAGCTTCAGCGCCGGAAGCCCGACGAGGACCGCGCTGAACAGCAGAGCTGCCGCCAATAAAATCCGTGAATAGTCGCCGAGCGACGCGACGACCAAACCACTAAGAGCAGGACGCCGAATACGACGAGCGTTCCGGAGCGCGTCGCCCACCGGTAGGCGACCCGGAACGGCTCGCTCTCCGCGGCGAGTTCGCGGCACACGGCCGCCGCCCGGTCGCGGTCAGGAATCGACGACGCCGTGCGAGCGAAATCTCGGCGGTTGCGGCGGTCTTTCGGCGAACGGCCGCAGCGCTGGAACGCGGCGGAGGCGAGGGCCGAAGGGCCCGCTCCCCGCCTCCGCCGCGAATTCGGGGGGGCTGCCGTTGATTCGGCCCGGCTCCCGTCCGTTGCGCGGCGCTTCCGGTTGCTGCGCGCCCGCGAAGTGCGCGCACTGTCTCGACGGGCGCGGCGCACATAGCGAACCAGGATCACGACCGCCGCGGCGCCGGCGGCAGCACCGGTCATCGCGAGCACGGCGACCTCGCCGGCGCTCATGAACCGACCCCGACGACGTCGGCCGGCATCCGACGCGACGGCGCGCAGTTGCCGTGGGCTGCCTCGTGGATGCAGTGTTGCACCCGTCGAAGAGCGTTCTCGGAAAGCCGCACTGGCGCATCCGATTTGGCAGGCACGACGTCCATGCCTGCTTCGCAGGGAGGTGCGCGGGCGACCGGGTCACCGGAGCGCTCCGGCGGGATCGAAACCGGCGGGAATGCGCCACTCGGGGCGGGGATCGACCAGCACACGGCACATCACACGCTGCCCGGTGAATCCGTGGCGACCGTGCAGCCACCAGCGGTTGTTCACCGCGTACCCGGCCCCGGACGCGAGATTGAGAGTGATCGTGTGCCGGTCGATGGCGGCGCGCAGGTCCGGCAGCCAGCGCTGGGTCTGCGGGGAGAACCGGGCGAGTTTGTCCAAGCGCAGCCGCAGGCCGAGCGTCCCGTCGGACCCGGTCTCGAAGACGTTGCCGACGTACCCGGCGCTGCCGCCGAAGTACGCGCCGCGCGGTGCGCTCAGGTCGGCCAGCGCCTCGGGTGCGGTGGCCGCGAGGTCGGCGTGCACGGCCTGGCCGTCGACGAGGACGGAGGCGCCGCCGCTCGGGGCGGGGCTGGCGCAGGCCATCACCACCAGGCGCGGCGGCCGAGACTGGTCGGAGCAGTCGGTGTGCGGGGCCAGGGGCTGGTTCGTGAACCCGGCTCGGCCCGCACCGCTCTCCCGGCGGTCGGTGAGGACGGTGAGGCCGGTCCGGTCGCTGTCGCGGTGGGGCTTCACGATGCCCAGCCGGTCGGCGAGCGCCCGCAGCGCCCGGGGGTCGCACACGCCGTCGAACAGGGCGACCCCGCGGCACGCCAGCACCGCGGCCAGCTCGCCCACGCCTCCCTCGGCGGTGACGTCGACGCGGCACGCGGACAGCGGGTCGTCCGTGGAAGCGGCAAACATCGCGGAAGCCTCCTGAGCCGTCAGCGAGAGCGAATTCGGTGCGCTCAGCAGACCCGACGCGACGGGCCCTCGTCCAGGGACAGATTGTCACCCCCCGCTGGCCTGGCAGGATCGTGGCGCGCTGCTACGGTGCAGCCACACCCCGTTCGTACCCGTTCACGGTGGGAGATCTGTCCGATGGCCGAACCTGCGTACCCGGTGTCGATCAAGGGCGTGCTCATCAGGTCCGGGCGGGTGCTGCTGGCGCGCAACGACCGCGACGAGTGGGAGCTGCCCGGCGGCCGGATCGAACCCGGAGAAACCCCCGAGGAATGCGTGGCCCGGGAGATCGAGGAGGAGACCGGCCTGCGGGCCGCCGCCGCGGAGATCCTGGACTCGTGGATCTACCACATCACGTCCGCGGACAAGGACGTGTTCATCGTGACCTACGGCTGCACCACCATCGACTCGGCCCAGGCCCCGGTTCCCTCCCACGAGCACAAACGGCTCGACGAGTTCGGCGAGCACGACGTGTCCGCCCTGACGATGCCCGACGGCTACAAACGCTCGATCGCCGCGTGGTTCGACCGCCTCCGCATACTGCAGGCGACCGGGTAGCACGCCGGTGGCCGAGCGGTGCGAACGCTGCGGAACCGCCTTGGGCCGTTACGCCGCGCCCGGGGCGTGCCCTGCCTGCCGCGCCGGCGGCGCGGCGCTGACCGCGCCCGGGCCGAGGCTGGCGCCCGCGGTGTGGCTGTGGTCCGACCCGGCCGCGGCCGCGGCCTTGTCGAGCCGGGACCTCGCGGTCATCCTGCGCGCCTACCGCGCCGCGAACGGCTTATCCCGAGCAGCGCTCGCCGCGCTGCTGGGCTTCGACAAATCCTACGTGGTGAAGATCGAAACCGGCAGCCGCACCCCCGGCGACGTCGCCGGCCGCCGTCACATCGCCCGCGCGCTCGGCCTTCCCTTCCATCTGTTGGGCGTCAGCGATCCCGATGACGCGGACTTCGCCGCGCTCTGCCACTTCGGCGATGCTGTGGTGCGACTGGCGGAGATCGCTCGACAGTCGGGCCGGGCCGTGGAGGCGGTCAACGAGCTCTGGCCGCTCGCCGCTCGCCTGGAGGCCCGCGCCGCTGAGGGCCGTCTCGAACGCGAGACCCTGCTGCTGCTCGCGTCAGCGCGATTGGCCCTCGGAGTGTCTCTGGGCACCGTGCTGCCGGAAGAGCGGCTGACCGGTGCCGCTGTCTGGACCGGCAAGGCCCTCCTCCTCGCCCGTCACCTGGACGACACGCCGCTTTTGGCACACACGCTGCGGATGCACGGAAACGAGCTGCGCAAAGCCGGGCGGCTCCCCGCCGCCGTGGCGCGCCTCGAGCACGCCGCCGCCGTCTCCTCCGACCCGGCCGGGCACGGCTCCGCACTCGCCCTGCTGGCCCGCGCCTCCGGCGATGCCGGTCAGAGCGACACGTTCGACACCGCCGTCGACGGCTGCCGACGAGCACTCGATTCCGGCGCCGAGCACGGGATGCTGCTCAACCCGTACTCGCTGCGCGAGATCCATGCCCGCGGCCTGCTCGCCCTCGGCCGCCCCGACGACGCGCTCCGCGCCCTACACGCCAACGAAGCAGGGGAGCCAGCCGCCCCGCAGTGGCAGGTCATCGCCAGCGTCACCACCGGCGAGGTCCTCGCCGCCGCAGGCGAGCGCGACGGCTCCGCCGAAGCCCTTCAGACGGCCATCGCCACCGCCGAGCAGCGGCGACTGCCCCACCAGTTGCAGCGAGCGATCCGCGCCGCCCGCCGAGGCGGGCTGGAGACCGTCGCCGATTCCGGCCTCGCCGCGCTGCGACGGCTGCGCGGCCTTCTCGCTCCCTCCGCCTGAACCAGCCCGCCGTCGACCGCAGCCGTGCCACCGCCGACGCCGACGCCGAACCCTGCCACCAGCTTGTTCCAGGTCCCCGAGTGCGTCCCGGACCAACGGGCGGCCCAGCGCGTGCTCGCCGAGACCACGTTGTCCTTCTACGACCCGAACTACCGCAAACCGAAACGACGTGCGGTAGTTCGAGGCGACCGGGCGGCGGATCCGGTTCGCGACGAAGGCGCTGCCCGCGCTGCGGCCGCTCCTGTCGGGCACGGCCTGGACCCGGTGCGGCTGCGGGACGCCCTCGAGGAGTCCGCCGCCACGCGTCATGCCGGAGACGATGTTCCTACACAACCCGGAGCGCATCCTGACCAGCACAGACCCGACCGAGAACCGCGACCGGCTCGCCGCGGCCCTCGCGCAGGCGCAGGCAGCCGAACTCCGCCGATCGTGGGGCTTCTCGACGTGGGACGCCCGACCACTGGCCGCCGTGGTGGCGGACGCCGCGAAGAACAGCCGCATCAGCTGCCCGTCCCGGCTGTTCTGTTTGCAAGCAACGCCCGCCAGCTCGCAGGGTCAGCCGAACGTCTCGGCGGCGGTGAGCATGCCGCCGGCGTCGCCAAACCGCTGGGCCAGAGCCCGAATCATCAGCGCGCACACGCAAGACGGCGAGATCGGCTCCCCAGATCCCGGCATCGCGATCGTCGTACTCGAATGATTCTTCGAATGTAGCCAGGTTTGCGTTTTCCTCGCCGGTCATCCGCGAGTAATTGTGGACAGCAGGACGGCCGGCCAGGAAGACCAACGCTCCGCCTGCTCCCTCGACCAGACTCGGCCAAATACGCGAGCAATAACCGGCGCGGGCCCGAACAGACGACCTTTGTTTTTGAAGTCCGGGGCCGCAGAACGGATCGCGCATGCTGGGAGCACGCGGCACAGGAGCCTTCTCCGCCTGGCGCGTTTCACCAACCACCAACTGGTGGCCGCGCCGAGTTCGGCGGCTGTCAGGCTTTTCTCCAGTCGATCTGAGGCGCCCGCACGATTTTGAGTCTCTGCCGCTGGCTGTCCCAAGTCACGGCAGCACCGGGCCCGTTGACGTGCTGACGGACGGCGGCTTGAACCCGGTCTTGTTCGTCCAGGCCCAACTCCACGTCGTCGAAATCGTGTCGCCACTCGTAGGGCTGGCAGATGATCCGGCATCGCCCGAGGCGGGTGCGGTCGAGCCTGGCCGCAGCGAATTCTCCGCCTCCGCCGGTGTCGCAGTAGCGGCAGAACCAGGGCCACGGCGGGAGTGTGATCCACCGCGGCCCGCCGCCGGGAATGCGAGCGTTGACGAACACCACGTCGAGCAGCGCTCCGATAGGCCGCTGCCGTACCGGCATCGTATTCCTCCTCCTCAGTCGTGACCAGGCTGCTTGCTGTGGTCATCGCAGTCCTCTGCGGCAGGTCGAGTCAGCGGGGCCGGGGAAGCCCTAGCAGGCCGACGAGGTCGTCGGGCAGCATCTCGGACGTGACGCCGTTCTTCGCGAGGATGCGTTGAACGTGGCCGGGGTCAGTACGGTGCAGCAGATCGAGGATGCCGCCGCGAAGCCTCTGGAGACGCCGGACGAACCGGGCGACGTCCATTCGTCCGCCGTGTTCGCGCATCTGGGTGTAGTAAAACGAGTACTTCTCCGCCCAGTCCGCGAGGTGGCCGGATTCCCAGGCTTCCGCCCGCGGCGGCGCCGGCTGATCGCCGCGAGCGTTGACGTCGAGCGTGCTCATCGGCGTGTGGCGGTGGTGATCGGCGGCGGAGGCGGTATGGAAGGCCCAGACGAACGCCGTGTCGGCGGTGCCGGCCCGGCTGTCCTCGACCACGACCGTCTTGCGGGGAAGCCCGTACACCTCCTCGATGAAGGAAGCCGCTTCCTCCACGTCCCGAGTCGAGTGTGCGCCCGGCACCAACTGCGCCTGCCCGCACCAGCCTTTCGGCAACGGAGCAGGATCCAGGATCGCGCCCTCGAGCGGCCCTGCGGGGCCGGCCACGTGCCTGGACCACAACGCCACGATCCGGTCGCGCTCGTCGCGGTACTGCTGGTGCCGACCGTGTTCGTCGTCCCGTGTCATCAGTGCCCCTCCTGCATGGGTAGCCGAGATCAGAAACCTAGCGAGTGCGGAGCGTGCGAGTCGAGTTGCCGGGGACCGGAGCCGGATATTCCAGAATTGGACCGGCTCCGGTCCGCCGCATGGCCCGGTTCCCGTCCTGACCGTTGCGTCGTGCTCCGTTCCCGCCGGTCCCAGGGCATTTCCTCGGTCACGCAGTCTCCTGTCCGGGATGCCGACAGCGTCGCGGCCCAACGGTCGTGAGCAGAGGCGTTCTCCCTGCCGAAGTCGAACGTCGTCGTCCTTGAGGCGCTTCGTCGGCTCGGGCAAACACGTCCTCTTCGAGGTGGCACGACACGTCGCGACCGCGGCGAGCTCGGCGTCGACGCCCGGCGAAAGGCACCACACTTCTCCGACCGAGCGAATGCCGTGTTCAGACCGTAGGAACTCGGCGATCGTCCCACACGAACGAGCCGGTCCGCTTGGCCCAGCTGAGCCCGCGCACTCGCACCCGCTCGAGGATGCGCGATGCGCCCGCGGCATCCTGCCGCGGCCGGTGAAACCGGGTCACCCGCCAGGTCCCCGCAACCCTGTCACGGCAGTACTGCCAATCCTGGACACCGCACCTCGGACAGGCCATACCGGCACACGCGTTCCACGCCCTCCGCAGCGCCGCATCCACGACGGCAGGATCAACGCTGCTGGGCTTTGCCACAAGGGTGAAGTACTCGGCCACCGGTCAATGATCGCAGGACAGGCCGCGCCCCGCTCCTACTCTGTCCTGTCGCGGAGCCAACTGCCCGATCCGCACCGGTTCCGTGCCGTGCTCACCGCATGCCCGGACGACCGCAGGATCACCGACCGCTTGGAACACATCGCCGCCGATGTCGACGTCGTGATCACCGACGGCCACGGGACCCTCGACCGCCGGCACCGGCCGTCTTTCGGGAGAACTGCGGGTCGTCGTGCTCGTCGTCGAGCCACGCCAGCGGCCTCTTCGCAGCGAAGGCAGCGACAGCCGGCCATTTCCAGGCTCCGTCACGCCTCCACCGGCGACTGCCGTCGGGAGCCGCCTCGAGAGCGGACACACAAGTTCGTTGTCGCCCGACACCGAGACCAGTCCCGAACCACCCGCGCACCACTGCTGTCCTTCTTTTCGCTGAACCCGCTAGCTCGCGTTGCCGCCGCGCTCTGGTGCGGACGGCATCCGACGGGCGCGTCTGCTGTTTCCGTCCCGGTCAAGGCTTTTTCCTCCGCGCCTGCCGTGGTCCCGTCGGCGGAGATCCCGCGGGCCGCGGACGACGCCGACTGGTTCACCGCGGAGGAATCTCGTCGACCTGGTCGAGGTCTGCAAGTTCGACGACGAGCTGCTCGGCGATCACTCGACCCAGCGTGGCGGTGTCGGTGTAGGGAATCCATCGCGTCCGGGCGGTGCCGGTGAGCGCTGCGACGGTCGCAGCACCGCCGCGTTCGCAACCGCTCACGCCCCACACGCGGAAACTTCGCACGATGCAAAGGCGGGAGCCGACGCGGCGCAGCAGCGGGCACAACTGCCGCGAGGGTGCGACGCACGCCAGGCATGTCGGCGGCGTCACCGTGCGCACCGTCGCCCCCGCAGGGACGGCCGCGACCTCGGACAGGGGCAGGACCCACGGAACCGCGTCGGCCGGCAAGGGGGTCGCGCAGACCTGGCACGCAGGGGCCAGCATGCACTCACGTTGCCGATGCGGGTGGACTTTCCCCATTTCCGCCACCGTCGCGCGGCCCGGCGGGGTCATCCGAATCCACAACACCCCCTCGGCGTCGCGATCGTCAGGCACCTCGTCCACGTACCTGATCCCTCCGAGCGCCCCGTCCGAGCCTACGGCGAACCGGAGATGGTCGTCCCCGTGCATGTGCTCGTCGAAGAACGGAGCCAGGTGCGGCACCGGAAGACCGCGGTGACGCGGACGCGCCGCGAGCGGATCAGGCAGGCTCATGCGCCCTCCTCGAGACCGGGGGCAGGCAGATCCGGCGCCGCCGGGGTCGTCGCCACGCTGACCTGGCGCGCACCTTCAACCTCATCCTTGGGCATGCGGCCCTCACGACAACCTGACGACCTCGCGCACGACCTCCGCAGCGCGCTTCTCTTCCGGCCTGAGCACGTCGCCGTGACGCTCCATCAACATCTTCGCGATGGCGGCCATCTCCCGGCCCTGCCGCTCGTCCACAACAACGTCCCGATCGTTCCAGCCGGTCGCGAACACAACCCGGTCCAGGGCCTCGCCGTCGTAGCCGGCGGGCAACGCGAGTTCGCGGCCCTGCTCGAGCAGACGCTGCGCAGCGGCCGCCACAACATAGAAGCTGCTGCGATCCCAGGCAATCGGGTCGTTGCGGGAAACGTAACCCCCGCCGTCATTGCGACGGAACCCTTGCTGATGCATGCAATGCTCCCTTTCCCGTGCAGGCCAACAGAGTACTCAGCTGCACTGTGCAGAGCGGACAACCGCCGCGGCGAAGACCGAAGGCCGGAAACGAACCCGCCGCGGACGGATCCTGCCGACGCCTGGTCAGGCTAGCGGGGACGGCCACCACGGCGCGGGCGGGCCGGCGGGCAGCGGATCGAGACGGTCGGGCATGTGCGCCCGCAGCGTGTCCCCGAGACCGCGCATCGTCTTCAGGTCGGCGCGGACCAGATAAGCGGAATCGCGCAGAACGTCGGCGGTCTCCCCGTCGACGCGGGCGAGGGTTCCCTCACCGGTCTCGGGGCAGTCCGGAAAATAGGCGATCCCTGCCGCGGCGGTTCCGCCGACGAGCGCGGGAGCGTCGGTCCTCAACCCGGCCGACAGCTCCTGCGCCTGGTCGTAGCGCAACCGCGTCGCCCACGGCTGCGAAGCGCCCGGCGCGATCATCGTCAACTGAAGCCCGCCAGAGGTGCGGCGGACGTCGAAGGAAGCCAGCATGGCCCCAGCATCGCACCGATCCCGCCTGTTCCGACGGCCGCCGCGCCCACCCCGATCGTGTCGGACGCACGAATTGTCTTGGTGCACAACGGAACAAGCCTGACGACCGGGACTCTGCCGGGGATCGATGGCTTCGTCGTCGCCCGTTCGGGTGCGTCGTCGCCCGTTCGGGACCGTGGCCGAATGGCACAGCGCGACAGGTGCGGCTCGGCAGCAGCCACCGGCGAGCACGCCGTCGGCCTCTCCGGAGCCGAGCATGGGCAGCAGACGAGGTCGTCGACGCCGCCACGGCCGCCGTCGACGCGAGATCCGCCTGCCGACGCCATCCGCTCCGGTATCGCCGCGGACGGCCACGCCAGCGTCGGAACTGGACTCGAACTGGAGATTCGGGCTAGACGAGGGCCAGACTCTGGACCAGGCGGAACACCTGGTCCCCTGGTTCTTCTCGGAGTGCGTCGAGGACGGCGAGCCCATCGTGCTGCTGTCCTCGCCTGCGAGGTTCGCGCAGGACACCGCATTGGCCCCCGAGGACCGCGAATTCTTCGAACGCTGGCCCTTCTACATGCTGGAGCCGGGCCGCGACCGAACGAACACCGCGGTGACCTGCCTGCGCCAACTCCACCACCGCCTGCACGCCACGAACCCTTCCTGCACCATGGACCACGCGATCGCCACGCTGCTCGAGATGGAAACCGACGGACTGCTCGAATGGCGTCCCAAGGAATACAGCTACATCAGGACAGCCACACCGCCCACCACGGAATCCGTCAGAGACTGACGATGCCCGTCACCGTGCCGCTGCCATGACCACGACGCCGACCGTATCCGCCGCCCTGACCGAGCCTGGCACAGCCTGGGCAATCCCGAGGACGCTGGCACGCACCGCGATCGGAATTGCCGGTCCAGCCTGGCCCGCCTCTACACCGCGATCCACAAAGAAGACAACGGGACGCCATGAGCTGGATCGAAGTAGAACGCAAGCGCGAACTGGACGACCCGGCCGTGCTGCGCTCGCGGCTGGCGGCGCGCGACTGGCGGCCGGGCGACACCAGCACCGAGGTCGACACCTACTACAGCCGTATGGTGAAGCTGTGCCAGGTCGAGAAGACCCGCACCCCTTTCGCCCACCCCGACCGGACGGAGGTCACCGTGGTGATCGACCACGTCGCCGGGATCGGCTGGTTCGTCGAAACCGAAGTGCTCGCGGAGAAAACTGCCGAGGCTCAACTGCTGCTGGAGCACATCGAGCAGCAACTGAGCCTCAGCGACTGCTCGATCGTGCGCCTCCCCTGCCGGGATCTTCTCCTCCAGAGGGGCCAGGCCACGACGGACGGACCTGCTCCCGCCTCTCTATGATCCACCGATGATGATCGAAAGCGAGACTAAGTAAATGCCATCTGGCGCTCTTTCCGAGTTCGCCGCCGAAGCTGCCAAGGTCTTGGCCACGCTCGACCTAAACGACGAACATGCCCGCACCGCGTTAGCTGACCGAGTGCTCGCCGTAGGCGTGACCCCATGCATGCACGCCGACCAACTGACATTGCCCAAGCCACCGCGATGGATCACCGGCGACATGTCGGTCAACAAGGCCGCGTCCATATCCATCTACAACCTGGAGGTGCAGACCGAGGCGATGCAGGCGATCAAAACATGGTCGCGCGAGAAGCAAATTGAGTACAAACTCGGGCAACTTCTTCCTCTGCTTCAACGCCCGATCCCACAGATCAGTGATGTGGCCGCCGCTCGTATCCGCCGCAACCTCCTCGATCTCGTGGCGACAGATCCAAGCACTAGCTAGACGAGTCGGTCGAGAAGGCGATCGCGGATCTCGGCGGGTTCCGCGCCCGACATTCTGACGACCCCGGCCCGCTCGCTTGGTCCACCGGGGCCCGGCTGGGCCGACGACCGTGACGCCCAGGGCAGCACGGTGTTCTACGTGTTCGGCCTGACCGTGGCCCCGGACAACGAACCGGCCTACTTCAAAAAGTTCGCCCGCCGACCGTTACCCGCCTCGGCTGCCCGGACGCGAGCCGGGCAGCAGAGGCACTGGTTCGGCGGAACACTCGGACGCCGGGTGTGTCGCGGCCGCGCTCGCGTCCTCGTCGCGCCACGATCGGAATCCGGAACCCGGCGAGGACGCGCCGGGCACGGCACGAGGGGATTCACCGTGGAAGAGGGCCTGGTCGACGGCCTGTGGGCGCTGCCCTGCCCGAGTGGGACGAACTGAGCACCTGGGGATACGACACCGGAACGGGCAGCTTCTTCGCCCAACAGCACCCGGCGCAGTGCTGCGGTCACCGCGGCGGGTGCGAACCGCGCCTGCCTGGCTGGTCGGAACGTCAGCGCTGAACGGATTCTTCGCGGCGACGCTTGTTCCGGGACGTCCACGAGCCGTCGACGGCGTCCTCCGGGTACCGGACGCCGCCGCAGGCACAGAACACCATGGTCTCGGCCTTCTCCGTACCGGCGTCGAGTATCGCGACTGTCCAGCCGGTGCAGGAGTGCTCGACGTCCGGCAACGGAGCCTCTTGCCAAGGAATGCCGCCCCGCTGCCATGCAGGGAACGGCGATTCCTTCTCGCGCTCGTAGTCGCCGTTGGACACGTCCGGCACACCCCCGCGGGCCAGCACCCGTCGTGCCAGCTCCAGGTCGCCTTCGCCGCTCCAGATCGTGGTGAGGGCGGCTTCGAGCTTGCCGACCGCACGAGTGTCGGCCAGCACCGACTTCGCGTACTGGGCTGTGCTCACTCCGCTCGGGATCAGCGAGTAGTTCACGAGACGCCGCAGTGACGACATCCAACTCCTCGCGATGGTCATCTTCCCGACGCTGGCGCAGAACTGGGTGAGTACGAGAACCCCCAGGCCCCACGCGATCATGCCCGGAACCGCGGGCAGGGCACTCGACACGCCGACCAGGGCAACGGCAACCAGCAGTTGCCACGCCATGTTTCGCCGCGACTGGAGGTATGTGAGGGCAGCGCGCTTCGCTTCACGCGGATAGCGGTCTTCCGCGGTCGGCACCTTGAACAGGTCGTCGTCGAGCATCGCGGCCTCCATCGGTAGCGAGGCCCCGAGGCTATCGCCCTGATCAGAGCGGTGTCACATCCGGCTTACGCCAACCAGGTCGTCCGGAGCCCGGGCGGAACGCATCGGACTCGGACGTTCGACCCGGGCGCATCCGACAGCGGCGTGGCGGTCGCCCTCGCCGTCCGAGATGCGCGCCGCCCGCTGGTCGTTGCGCACCACCTGCCGCCCCACGCTCCGGGTCACACCGACGGGTGTTACTCCAGGCGCCAGTCTCCTCGGGTGATCGCTGCAGCGAACGGATCTGCCGGAGCGCCGAGCAGGCTGAGCACGTGTCCGACCGCGAGGGTGTTCCCGAGCTGAGTCAGCAAGGACAGTTGTTCGTTCGTTTGGGGCGTGTTTCCGTGGGCCAGGTTGTTGCGAGCCTTACCTGCGATGTGCCAGATGTCCTCGGGGTTCGCGACCACGTCGGCCAGCAGATCCGGGACGGGCTCGACTGCGGCGTTGACGAGGTCCTGCAGCGCGCGCGGCAGGCCCGCGTGCAGTGCTCTGAGGCGTTCGCGCAGTTCGTAGGTTCCGAAGAAGTTGCCCCACCGTCGGAGCCAGTCGTAGTTCACCTCCGATACGTCGCGGGAGTTCCGGATTTCCTTCATCACGTTGTTCTTCTCCCGGGAGAACTCTTTCTTGCCCAGAGGGCCGGCACCGTACTTGATGGTGTGGAAGCTTTCCAGCGAGGCCATGAGAGCGGTGAATCGTGCGGTGATGGGCAAGCCTGGGGCTGGAATGGAGGTCAGATAGTCGGCGAAAACGGGATAGTCCCGCTTCATAGCCGACCATCTGCCGATCAGGTCGGGCATCGACGCGCGGCCGGGACCGCAGCGCACGAGGGCCGGCATCGCTCCTGGTGCTGCCTGTTCGGCGTCGAATCGCTGCTGCGACAGTTCCCTGCCGTACACTGACGCGTGGCCCACGCCTTCGCGTTCCACGGTGACAAACGTGATCGCCTGTGGCCTGTTCACAGCGAATCCTGCCAGCTCGGCAGACGGGCGGACGTAAGTGTTCATCCATTCGTCGAGAGGTCGCGGTCGCCCGGATACTGTGATGACCGGTGCCGTGGTGAACGACAGTTTGTAGCCTTGCGGGGCCGCGAACGAGGCGACGTAGTGCATCCGGACACGGTCCCCGCCGTGGTTCGTCCACTCCTGGGTCGACTCGCCGTTCCAGGTTCCGCCGTAGGTGGCGTCGTCAGCGAGTCGCTGCGGGATCTTGTACTCCTTGAGGGGTGCCACGCCGGACAGTTCGGTGAGGCCCTCGACCTGGAAGGTGATCTCGTCGAAGACCAAATCCCGGTTGTCCCGCAGCTTTGGTCCGATCATCGCGAGCGAGGCCAGCAGCACCGAATGTCCGGGCAGCTGATGGGAAACACAGGCATCGGGAAGCGCGATATCGAGGTTGTTGCGGAGCTCTCCGCGGACCACGCCGTACGGCTTGACGCCGGGTTCCCAGACCGTCCACGACGGACGGGCCCTCGCGGCGTCCTCGTGCGACGGCGGCTCGGCCGGCAGGCCGTAAGCCGTGCCGGTCACAGTCTCCGCGCCCGCCAGAGTCAGCACGCCAGGCACCGACGAACCGTCGGCAAGCCGCCACTCGAGCGGATACTCGCCGACGGACAGCAGTTGATTCTTGTTCACCGCGACACCGCGCTGCCGTCGACGGCCAGCGCCTGGCAGTCACCCCAAGAGACGTCGCTCAGCGTCCCGATATCCGCGTGCAGCAATGGCTGTCCGTCCTCTCCTGTTCGAGTGGTTCCATTCAGTCGAGAGGCGGCACGGCGTCGACTGCTTCGCAGGCGGAGAGCGGGCCGGTTTGGGCGTGAGTGGGCGGCCCGAATTCACAGGACCGACTCGTAGCAGCGACCGAGCACCAGAACCTGCCGTTCTGAACCGACGGCTTGCTCTGCCCCACCATCCGCCGGGGACGAACGAGGCGGGCCGTCATCCTGCGGTATCGGGCGGCGGAGCGGTGCCCTCGCCGACCCGCCGCCGATCGCGGCGCGCCGCAAGCGCGGGCCACTCGTTCTCAAGTCGGAAACCGGCAAGGGCGTCCGCAAGCCAGCGAGCCTCCGCGGCACCGAGCCCGAAACGCACGCCCAGACCCAGCGCCAGGACTTCCCGGGCACCCCACGCCCGGTTGCCCAGGGCGGCGGTGTCAGGGTGGTCCTGGCCTGAAATCCGCAGGTTTTCCTCGTAGTAGTGCTGCAGTTCGCGGGCTCGCCCCGCCATCGCGGTCAACTCCGGCCCGAGCCGCGGCACGTCGTGCGCGCATTCGGTCGCGGCCGGGCCGTCGGGATGTCGACGCGCCTCGACGCAGCGGGCGACGCCCTCGATCTCAGCTTCCCAATCCAGCAGCCACTCATCCGACCGCCGCAGCGACTCGAGAATGTCATCCATTGCATCGCCCATCCGCGATCCCCGTCCTCGAGGCAGCCCCTTCCTCCCATGATCGCACTATCCGCCAACGGATAGGACCATCGATGTCCGCTGGAAAGCAACGGCGCGGTTCGGCTAGGAGGCGGCTGGAGCTGCCGGTTGGCAACGGCGGTCACGCGGAACGGGCCTGGCTACCAGCATTACTGCACGGGTTCTACGTGACCACCAGTGCCGCCTGGATGTCGTTAGGCTGGTCGCTGCGGCCGGTCCGGACGTGGTCAACGCCGTGCTCGCCGCGGCGGTCTGGTATGAGTACCGCTTCCGCGACGCCCAGCAACGATCAGATCTGCTTCAGCGCTTTCCGATTCTGGGCTGTAGTCGCGCTGTCACCTCACGTCGGGTTTTCCCCGAATCGCGCCGGGGGCAAAAGCGCGCAGGCCGTCCGCTGTCGCTTCTCCTTTGCCAGGTCTTGTCGGTGAGGTCTTCTTTATAGGGTGTTGCGTGCCTGGGTTTAGGCGAAGTGTGAGGCGGATGGGATGGGACCGGGACAGCGCAGCCAGGCTGGGTGCTGAGCTGTGGTGTTTGCGCACGGAACGCGGTTTGTCGCAGCAGACGCTGGCGCTCCGTGCCACCATCTCCCTGAGCACGGTCCAGTCGGTCGAAGCCTGCTGGAGTCCCGGAAACGACGATTCGCCTCGGATTCCGAACCCGACCATGGCCACGTTGGCAGCGTTGGCCGGGGCGCTGGACGTGCCCGTCGTGGAACTGCTCCGATCGGCTGGCCTTTAGTCAGCGGGCACAGCCCCAGGTCTTCAGTTGCCGACTCTGCCGGAATCGGCTGCACGCGTCTGTATTGCCGGCCCCCGGGCATGTCGCTGCCTGCCTGGCTGCTTCTTCTTTCGCGGGCTACCCGTCGCTTTCCGGAACCATTTGGGACGCGGCGACGCTTCGGCTCGAAAAATTCAGCTTTCGAGGCTGGACCGCAGCGCCAGCGTCGCGTCGAGGCGAACCAGGTGCCGGGCGACGTCGTGGCGGAGTTCCGTGAGGTCGCCGTCGGAGACGTCAGCGTCGGGCAGTGACACGCGTTGCCGCGCGCCCTCGTCCTGGGGCGTCAGAATTCGCCGCCAGAGGCTTGCCAGTTCGGAGCGGTCGTGGCGGGCCAGGGCTGCACGCAGATAGCGCTCGGCGTCATCATGGTTGCCGGTCGCGGTCGCCGCGATGATCGCCGAGGCCCTCCGGCAAAGCATGCCTTGCCCGGGAGGGCTCGCCGTCGCGTGCAGTTGAAGCGACAGCCGCAATCTGGATTCGCCGCCGGCGGCAACATTCAACGCGTGCATCGCCCTGGCCAGTGGATAGAACTGGGCGCGCACGGATTCACGTCCGTCCCCGCCCGCGGACAGCGCCTCGGCAAGAGGCACCAGGCTCGTCACCTGTACCCAGGGGTCCTCGATGATCCACGCCGTCACGTGGAGGCCGATGTCCTGCGCACCGGTTGCGATGTCCTCGGCGCTCGCGCAGGTCGCCGCGACCATCGGTGCCCACGACCGGATCATCGGAAGGGCGCCGCCGCCGAGCCAGCCGAGCGAAGCACCGACGGCAGCGTCGAGCTCCTCGATGTCGCGCAGTCCTGCCGCGGCAGCCACAGCACTGCACTGGGGCAGTCCCCAGCCGACCACGCCGAGCATCGCCATCCCCAGGACCGCGGACACGGCCTCCAGCCCCGGGCCCGCGTTCCTGCGAGCCGCGTCCAGCACTTCCTGCGCCTGCGAGGTGCCGTGAGCTGCAGCGTCGATCATCTCGATCGCCACAGTCTCGAACCGGCTCGGGGGCGCGTCGTTGCCCGGGCACACGATCCGGCGCGCCGACGATGTCGGCCCAATCAGTTCAGCGCCCGGCATCTTGCTCAGCATGTCGCCGGACTCCGGATGCAGGACGGCGATGGTCGTCGCCCACGCCGGCCACACGGTGTCCCACTGCGATTCCGGCATCTCGTCCTGCAACAGCTTCGTCAGCGCTTCGCGGGGATCCTGTTCCCGCGCCGCGGCTGAGACCAAGTGCTCGACGAGTGCGAACGGTGCGAGGCTGTCTTGGCTGAATCCGTCGATCACCGGGTCATCATGCCCGCACCCTGCCGACCCCGTCCGACCGGGCGACAGGCGTAGACGTCTCCCGCCGCCGAACGGCGAGCGCCGTCGAGCGACATCCCACGCTGCTCATCACCAAGCTGATGCAGCGGCCAAGCCTCGCTGGAGCAGCAAGGCCGGTTGGAGGACCTTGCCCGGTTGCGGGGGCGCCCGCCCTGCTCGCGACGATCGAGGTCTACCGCGACTGCCGCCGGGATGAACTTTCCGCACTCGCGAAGCGACAGGTCCTCGATCGGCCCGGGGCCGACGTGCTGGCGGCAAATGCACTCGACTCCGCTGGCTCCCGGTCCGAGCATCGTCCCGGCATCCCCGACGAACACCCCGGCGGCTCCGAGCGCCATCTGTTTCCCGCACTGTGATTCGCTGCAGTGCCGAGTCCGTCGCCGACATCACGGATGCACCGCGACAGCCTTCCCGCGCGCCGCGCGGCTTGCCGATCTCCTCGTCGGCCTGGTCGACGACGAACAGTTGGCAAGACCCGTCGAAGCCTCGGGTGTTTAGAACGACTGGCGTCGTACCCGGGGGCCGGTAACCTCGTCCCTGTCGATGTCGGCGGGAAGACGCGTGTTTGGGTCTAGCTCCGCGGTTTTGAGCTGGGCTGCGGTGAGTCCGGTTGTCTCGCGGAGATCCGCGTGTTCCAGCCGTGCGCCCAACAGGTTGGCACCGGCAAAGTTCACGCCGGCTAGCTTCGCGGCGACCAGCCCGGCGCGTTGCAGGTTGGCTCCGGACAGGTCGGCGCCGGTCAGGTTTGCGCGTTCCAGCCGGGCGTTCCGGAGCATCGCTCCCGCGAGGTTCGCGCGGCTCAGATCGGCTTCGACCAATGCGGCATCGTCGAGGTCGACGCCGTTGAGAACTGCATCGGCAAGTCGCGCGCGAGTCAGATCGATCTTGGTCAGGACCGCTCCCGGCAGGTTCGCCGCACGCAGGTCGAAGCCGACAAAGGAGCACCTGGCCAGGTCGATCGGACGGCGCTCCGGGCGCGTCGGCCGGTTCAGCAGTTCCCCAAGCGCTGCGGCGACATCCATGTCCGGCCGTCCCGCATTTCCCCGACCGGAGGAATCGGAATCGTCGCCGACGGCGTGCTTCTGGAGCCATGCCTGGACATAGTCCAGGACGCGCTGGTGCTCGTCTGGCCAGTCGCGCCAGATCATCCCGAGGGCGTAGAAACCGCCGGCACGCACGACTTCGTTGTCGTCGTTGCCGACGTTCTTGCATGCTCCTTGGAAGTACTGGGACGCGTGAAGCCGCGCGTCGGCGCGGGCCTGCTCGTCGTCGGTGGTGGCGATCCTGATCGCCAGAGCGATGACGAGCAGCACGATGATTCCTGCCCCGACGAGCGCCTGCCCGGGTGGCTGCGCGACCAGAACGAGCACCCACAACACGACCGCGAGCGCGCTTGCCGCAGCTCCCAGCCCGGTCCAAGTCAGTCGACGCATGCTGCCATTCCACACGATGGTCGCAGTCGGCGTTACCCCGCGTGGCGTATTTCCGTCTTATCTTGGAAGTGCCCGAGCTGGATACGCTCGGGCCACGGCGCATCCGCAGTCACTGAACCCATGCGGAATCGCGCCAGGCGACGACCTCGGAGCGTTTCCCGCAGAGGAGGCAAGCACGGACGACGCGTTCGAGACGGCCCCGGCTCATCACGTCCTGCGGCTCGAATTCGATGCCGCCCTGGGCACCGAACGGAAGTCGCGGAGCAACGGCGCGGCCGTCGCCGTGCGCGACGAATCCGACCGCGCGACCGTCGCCGTCGAGGTCGCGGAAGTACACCGCTCCGCCTGGGCCGCCGATAGCGACCAGCATCATCGGTGCCATTTCCGGATGCAGCGGATCGAACGGGCGGTCGCCGAGGTGGATTTCACGATGCCCTCGCACGCAGGCAGGAGCGTCGTGCGGCGGCGGGGACAGAATAAGGTCGACCAGTTCGTCGACGCCGTGCAGGCGGACGAAGGTGCGCCGCTCCGAGGGGCGTTCGTCCAGCCGCATCGAGATGGCCGGTGTCGCCACGGTCGTCATAGTGATGCCTTCCCAGCCAGCTCCACGGGTGCGCCGGCGTCAAGATCCCGCACGTAGAGTATCGAGCCTTTCGGCAGGATCGCCGGAACAGCCTGCTTGCAACTCAGCAGTTCGGTGCACACCTGCGGGTTGTTGATCGCCACCACTCGCCACGATGACGCCGGTGCTGCGCATCGACGCAGCCACCTTCGTCTCCACGTCGGCGATCACAGTCGGCTTGCCCTGGCCCGGATAGTCGAAATCGGGGAACCGCGAAGGTATCCGCCCGCGAGATCCGACAAGTGATCGTATCCGTTGCTGAGCGCCTGGATCGTCGAGGACAGCGACGCTCTGGAACCTCGGCAGGCGGGCTGCGCCGGAGATCGGTTCCACGGCCGACGCCCGCACGCCGGTGCTTTCAGAAGCTGGCGCACCGCGAATCAGTTTTCGGAGGGTCCTCGTCGCTGTCGAAACGGGGTTCCGGCAGGACCTTGCGACCTCGCCATACACTCACCGTCCGAGAGGAACAGCACTGCACGAACACGAAAGGGATGTCGATGGGGCGCTACCGCCGCACGGTGCACAAGGCGGCGAGTCCTGCGGCTCGACTGGCCGGGCAGCTGCGCGCGTTGCGCGCCGACGCCGGTCTCGGCGCGCCGACTATCGACCAGATCGCCGCACAGTCGGGCGTGAGTCGTTCCACCTTGCACACAGCGCTCAACGGAACCCGCATCCCCTCCGTGGCCACGCTGCGAGCACTGGTCCGCGCGTGGGGCGGCGACGAAGCGGAATGGGCGGCACGACGCGACGCCGCGGTGAACGAGGCCGCGGCGTCCTCCGGGCGAACCGTCGCCGAGGAGCCATCCTGGGACAGCGTCCTCGCCCGCGCCGGCGAACTGGCGCCATTGTCACTCGGCGGGCCGTCGGGTGCGGAAACCTGGGACCTCAAGGCCACCCGCGGAATCATCGCCATCGACCTTTACATCGCGGCGAGGGCCAGCCAGGTCGCGCCCGCGCAGGTCCCGCTGGGCGACCTCTTGCCGCCGTTGATGACCACGCCGGAGGTCTTCGCCGTGCACACTGCGACCACGCTGACTGCGTGCGGCCACGAACTCGTCGAGGACGCCCGACGCGACCCGGTGGCCGCGCAATGGGACTGGCTCGTCAAAGAATGGGACCCGCACGCCCCCGCCGGGTATCGCTGGGACGGTCTGTCCCGCGGCATCGCCCGGGGCACGCGCCGCCCGGCGATCGAGGTGTGCCTGGGGTGGGCTGCCGCCGCAGTGAGCGCCGCGCTCGCCGCCGAGCGCGGCGCGTGGGCCTCCCGGACACGCGTACGGGTCACCGGCGGCCGCTTCGGCGGCGAAGTCCTGTGTCTCGAACACCCGGTGTGGCAACGCACTCCGGCAGGAACATCGATCGTGCCCGGACCGCCGACGGAATACACGGTCAATCTCGGTGAGAAGCACGGATTCCGCTGCGAAGCGATCGCGACAACCCATCTCCAACCCGTTCAATGACCAGCAATCCGTCCGTGCTCACGGCTGCCATCAACAGCAATTCACCGGCGGCGAGAACACCGCCGCCTGAGCAATCCCTTCAACGCTCCTGGCCGCTTACTCGCAGCCGTTCCTCGATCCCGTCCGGCGTCGTGTCTCGCGTCACCGCTCGACAACGAGAAGGCAGTCGAGAACTGGGCAGAGGAACCGGGTCGTGTCTGCTGGCAAGCGATCCGCGTCCCGGCTTCGAGCCTCCCTCGAGAGGCAAATGTTCTGCCCAATGTCGAAGCTGTCGAAAGGATCTAGAAGAGCGGCCAGGTGGGCCGGACGCCGACCAGGACATGACCGAAGAGTTTCGGCGCTGCCCACCAGGCCATCTCGATCGCCTCGCCGACCACTTCTCGCACATTCTCGGGAACAGGACCCAGCCCGACGAACATGTTGTCTTCACGCCGCAACACGACTTTTTCCGACGACGCAGGCCCGGAAGCCCTGCTGGCGTAGCACGAGTCGACGCTCCGCATGATGTCTTCTGCCAGCAGGTCAGCAAACTCGGCGCGGCGTTCCGCATCATCGCGCACCACAGCGACGAGCTCCGGCTCGTATTTCGCAGCCGCCGTGATGTGCGCCTCCGCCATCTCCTCGGGGCAAGCCCATCCTTCCGTGGAGAAATCGCGGAAGGTCCCGTACTCGACCAGCCCGTCCGCCTGTTCCGCTGCGCCTGTTTCTGTCATGTCTCATCCTCTCGGGCGGTTCGCGTTCGCATGGCGCGGCACAAAGGCCGTAGCAGGTCTCACGGGCACGGACCGATAGTTATACCCCGGCCTGTGGTGTCCGGAGGGCCCCGCCAGCCGGACGGCATCGGCACGCTCGTCTGCGGCAATGCCGGCTAGCGCCGACGCTTCGGCCGCAGTTGCGCCAACGGGGCCGACGTACCGATTTCCCTGGTCTGCGAGCACCGCCAACTGCCGACTTCCGGAGTCACGCCAACCCAGCACCGACTTCTATCCGCTGATAACGTCTCCGCAACATACGCGCTATTTCCGTTTGCTGCGCCAGTGTTTCCTGTGCGCGGCACAGGCCTGGAACGCAGGCTTGAGCACCAGGCCGCAGCGACGAGCGGCGGGGCAGCCCGGCCCCTCAGCGAGCCGCGAGCGAGTGCTTCGTCGCCCGGATCCAGAACTTCCGCGGGCCTTCGCGACGGCAGCCGCCGCAGACGCTTCCGCGGCGCGCCGGTGCTGCTGTGGTCTGCACGACGTCCGAACCGGGCCAGTCGTCCGCACAGTCACGGACCGCACAAGGATGCCCGGTCCTCGGCAGGCCGCGCCTCGGACAGCGTCTGCACGCCGCCGGTAGCCCGCGCGCAACGAACGTCCAGGCCAAAGCGGCGGCCAGCATCTACTGGCCGATGGCGAAATCGGTGTGGTGCCCTCGGACCTGCTCGACGAAACCGACCTTCTGATCGGCTCGACCTTGCCGTCCGCGGTCGAACGCGCCCGGGTCGCCGCCCGGATGGTCGCGCTCCCGATTGTGTCGTGACCACCCGTTCGGGTCGCCCGGCGGTCCGCGGTTCGCCAGGATCGCATGATCCGGTCTGGGGCATACTCGTACTCGTGGACGACGACGAGCTGCTCGCCCTGGCGGCCGCGCCGACGGCGTCCGATCCGATCACGGTGCAGACCGTGGCCGGGCTGGTGGCCGAGGAGATCGCCGCGCACGCCGGCGGAGAATTCGATCCGCAAGCTGCGGCGGCCTTGGTTGCCAGCCAGGAGCATCGTTTTCGACCTCAGCGGCCGGAGGTGCTGGCCGAGGAGCTGCACCGGCTGCGCGTCTGGAAACGGCTGGTCGCCTCCGCGCGGGATCAGGTATCGGGGCCTCGGCGGCGTCTGCTGGAGTCGTTCGGCTTCGACCTCGACGCTGCGGTGCTCGGTCGCGCGCAGCTGCTCGCCGAGCCGATTGGGACGTTGACGGGCGGGTGGGGTTTCGATCGGCCCGGCGGCCCGCCGTGCGTGCTGCTGACCAGTCAACTTCCGCCTGGCTTGACCCCGTGGCCCGATGCCGGTCTGCCGTTCCCTGTCTGGCGGGCCCAAGCTGCTGCGGAGGCGGCCCTGGCAAAACTGCATGCCCGCCCGCCGGTCGGCTACAGCGACACCGGCATCGGTCGCCTCCGCGTGTGCTGGACCTGTTTCCAAGCCGGGAACCCCGACGGCCCCGTCGTGCTCGACGAGGAGTTCTGGGCCAGCCGGTGAGCACAGCCGGGCCCCGGCCCTCGCGCGACAGCGAACTGGACTAGCGGTACCACTGCGTGCGCCCCGGGCAGCGATTTGGTCTGAGCGTCTGCGGACCGCCACCTTCCGTTCGCCGCCGATCCCTGCCCTGTGCCGTCCGGCGTCGTGTCGGATTCGTCGTCGACGCCTCCGGCGAGATAGCCCGCACGGATGCAGTTCCAGAGACACCGGGTACGGATCGCCGTCGGATCCGCAGCTCGCACCTCGTGGTGGACGGTCAGGTGGGGAGTTGGACGGTGCGCACTGATTCCGGATACCGCTCGGGGGTCGGTGTGATGACCGAGGCGTCGTGGCGGGCGGCGGTGTGGATGGCGTGCCCGGTGTGTGCGTCCAGATCAGCCAAGGGGCCGCACAGCGCGACGACCGCGGCGGTGTCGAGTCCGACGATGCGGAGGGTCTCCAGTTCGGCGATGTGCTCAGCCAGCCCGGAACGCCGACGTCCGGCCTGCAGCAGCGACAGCGCCGGTGCCAGCAGCCGCGGCCCCTGGTACATCGCGAGCACCACATCGTCCACGTCGCGCGGCGTGCCGAACAACAACCTGGCCAGCACGGAGTTGCCCGCTCCGAGCGCGTCCAACGCACCGGCGTCCAGAACGAACGTCCTCACGATCCGGCGGCCGCCCGGACCAGCGCGGCATCGTCACCGGCGTCCAGCGCCGCCCACATCGCCTCGCCGGCGGCTCGGTCAGCGGGAGTGAGATCGATCCCCAGCCCGGCAAATGTCTGACGGGTGCGCTCGTCGCGGGCGTCCAGCTCCGCCGACGTGGGGATCCGCTCGGCCACCCCCGCAATAAAGCCGCCGATCGACGTGCCCTTCTCCGCCGCCAGGACCGCGAGCCGGTCCCGGGCACCAACCGTGACCTTCACGGTGGTCACCGAGGTATCCGAAGTCATCCACCTACGGTATACCCAACCTCGTGTCGGCGGCGACAGACACACCACCCGTTCCCGGCACGCTCCGGCGAACGCCCTTACGCCCTCCGATCGCGATCCGGCCGAGTCTGCCCAGTCCCGTCGTGTCCGGCACCAGCGGACCGTCGCCGTCCTTGTTCTGCGCAACCCGCCGCAGAGCTCCTGGAACGACCAGCCTTTGACCTGGTTTGCCCCCAGGCCCGCCCACTGCGGTGGCCGGCGCGGGCTGATTCGGGGACGCACTCCGTTTCTGCAGGGGCAGAGAGGGCGCTTCCCGTACGGGGCTCGTCGAGCCTGGTCGCTTGCTCGAGGCCGAACGCAAAACCGCCAACGACCGCGTCGAGACGGCGAAGAACGAACTGGCCCGCACCTCGCGGACGCCGCTGCCCGGCCGGGGCGGGCGGAGGCGGGGCAGGGCGCTGGCAAGTTTCGAAGTTCGTCCCGAACAGTCGCCAGCTTCCTTGATGCAGTCCCGCCCGGATCCGCGAGACGCAGGATCAGGCGCTGAGGCGCCCCGGTTCGGCGCGCGCTCGCGGGCGGTCCTTGCCGCGACGGGACAGCCAGCTGCGGCACATGGCCCGCGAGTCCAGGCATGGGGCGAGCGGTTCGCCCTCGACGTCGCCACGCCAGGCCTCCAGGAGCCCGCGCACCCGGGCGTCGAGGCCTGCGAAATCGTCGAGAACGGTCACGACGAATGCGTCGTCATCGAACGCCTGTTCGCTACAGTGCGGTCGGTTTCGCGATGAAGCCGTAATCTCGGCTGTGACGGATCGTCTCCGGGGCCAAGTACTGCAGCCCGGCCACCTTGTGTCCGGCGTACTCGGCCACCACGTTCGCCGGCAGACCGGGATAAGGCCAGTCGAGTTCCTCGCCCGTGCTGTCCGCTGGTCGGTTTCGCCGCCGAACGGGCGTAGCGCCGCCGGGGCCGAACCATTCGTGCCAGCCCGACACAGCGTCGGATAACTCCGGATCTGCTCGACCGCGTCCGGGTCGTGCTGCTCGCGGACGTGCTGGTGGATCAGGTGTTCCCGGGTGGACAGGCTCATGTGCGAGCGGTGCAGCGACTCAACGCGGACGGCGAAGACAGCTTCGCGCACCAGTTCGGTGACGCTCAGGTGCCCGCCGCGCGGGCGCGGCCACCGATCGTCCGCCCTCGACGGATCCGGGGGATCTGGAGTGCCTCATTCGCTTTCCTCGTCAGCGCGGCGATTCGCCGAAGAACAGCCAGCCGGTCTGCACTCGGGCGCCTACCATGGGCACGATCAACGTCCCGTTGCACTCGGACGCCGTCCCTCCTGTACGAGCCGGACACCTCGTCGAGGACAACCTGCTCGCCCGCGACGAGTCTCCCGACCGTAGCTGCGGCCACGGCCGCGTCCAGGTCCGCATGGCCGCCGGGGACGACTGGGATCTTGGCATGGTGGTCGCGCCGTTCTCCCAAGACCGCGATCGCGCCGGCACGACCGCGCTTGTCACGGATCTCCGCCCAGTCTTCGTCATCGCCGGCGAGAATGCCGGCGGCCATCGTCTCAGCCTGGTCCAAGCTGCACGGCTCGGCCGAAACGACAACGAACCCTTCGACTGCCTTCTCGGCGATCGTGCCCGTATAGCCGCGCGCGCCGTGCCACAGCTGAGCATCCGCGACGGCCGTGCGGAAGGCCTGTTCTGCGTCGATTCCGGCTTGATAGGTCAGAAACTCGCTGGCGCCCATAGCTTTCGCTTTCTTCCGTGTGGCGTGCTGTGCACCGCTGCCGGAGAGGCCAGCGGATCCGGCGCTACCGCGGTCGCGAGAACGAGACCGCCGGCCGCAGCAACCGCCCCGCTCACCTCGTCCGCATCCGCTCGCAGATCCGTCTGGCATCGATGTGCCCGATGGGGACATGGCGGTCGGAGCGGCGGGCGAGCCGTCTGCTGGTCAGCCTTGGTCCGATGTTTCGCCGGCGTTGCCTGCCCGGGCCGTCTCGCTTCGCTCGTGGCAGAACCACTTCGGCCAGCCGAAGGCGGTAAGCGACGAAACCGTACGCGAGAAACACCTCTCGCCTACGCGTGCCCCGTGCCTCTCGCACGGAACGGACGACAGGAGATCGAACATCTCCTGCCACGCTTTCGGCCACTGGTCACGATTGACCTCGCCGAACTCCCCCACGCTTCCCGTCCGACCGGACATCCGACTCTCTCCCTGCTGCGCTCCGTGTCGGCACCGCAACGTCAGCCAGCGGATCGGACGACAACGCGTGTCCGGTCAGCGCACCGGCCATCTGCGCACCTTCAGCACGGAAGCGGGGACCGACAGACGCGGTGTGGTCGCAGGCAACACCCGTTGCGACGGCTCGGCGCGCCGGTTGTCCCGACACCTGTCGATACGGGCCCGCCACGATGTATCACCGCGATCTCGACTATCGACCAGCCCGCTCGGCAAGTGAAGCTGTGCCCGTTTCCGATCACGCTGCCGGCGTTTCCCATAGAGGTCAAAGGTCCAGCCGATCATCGTATTGACGCAGCATTTTCGCTCTTCGATCAGAACCGCGAGGTCGTCGCGGGGCCGAAAGAATCGTCGAGCGCTGGCCCTCGCCCTTGTCAGCGGCCGCCGCCACGGCCCAGCCGCTGCCGTCCGAACTGTGGCCTGGGGATGCGGGAGCTTTCCGAGGCCACGGCGTCAACCGCAGGATCAGCCAGCACCGTCAGCGAAAAGTCCTTGCGCGAACAGGGAATCAGCCCCGTCGAGCTCTCTGCGGACCCGATCGGCACGCCCGTGCGGGAACAGCGGCAGCGACAGCCACCGGCCGACGTCGGGACCTTCGCCTGGCAGTAACCACACCGGGACGTCGCGGACCAGGCCGCGCAACGCCATATCCGAGGTCCCGCCCGAAGCGGGATTGAAGTGGTCGTGGAACGCGAGGATCAGGCGCGGCCTCTCCTGCAGCAGCATGCGCGTGTTGCGCTCCGGGCCGGCCATCCGCCACTGCTGCGGGCGAGCCTCCCGCTCCGCACGCCAATCGACCGGATGACATCGGTGACGATCATCCGGCAGGCCGCGACGCTCGCACCACGAGTGCACCGCCCGATCCGCCCCGGACGCCGCGCCTTCGATCACGACCAGCCGTTCACCGCACCGAGCCTCGAGCCTGTCCAGCACCGCATCCACAGTCTCCGGCCACGGCCAGCGCCGACTCCCGCACAGCAACACCCGCGGCTGGACGAGTTCGAAAACCACTTCCCTGCCTCCAACCTGGTTCCCGCCGACAACACTGGTCGGCACGCCCGTCCCCGGCTTGCAGTCGCAGTCTGCAAACGCATCGACGCCACGCCGAAGCCCGTAAACACCGCTGGCCCGAGCCCGCCTCGCGGGCCCTTCACTCAGGCCCGCTGTGCGAGGCGGACGGCTGCGGCGGCCAGGAGTTCGACAACGAGATTTTGGCTTTGCGTGGCGGTGCCCGCCATCTTGCCGAGCCGAGCGCCAAGAAGAGCCCGTGCCTCGGTCTCGTCCATTCGCCCCGTTCCTTCCTGTGTCGCGGCGATCGCCGCTCTTGCATGCCGATTTTTCTTCTGTGCCAAGCGGGATACGTGGCGACTTCCGGCAACGCCCGAGTCGCCAGCCTCGGAGTCTCCTGCGCCGCGAGTCAGTTTTCGGGAGGCCATGCCACGTCGAAGAGCCGGTCGAGGTGTTCGTCGCTGTCGAACTTGCCGTCGATGAGGAGCGCGCGGCGCAGCGACTTCCTGGCCACCGAGCGTGGGAGGTCGAGGTCGCGCTGGGCCTGCCGTGCGATGGTGCCGAACATCCGCTGTGTCCGCGGCAGCTCATTGCGCATGTACCACGCCAGCGTTATGCCGATGTCCCGAGACAGTCCGACGAACGGCAGGGTCCGCGCATCCTCGCGGTGGCGACCGAGTTCGTACAGCACCGCGCCTTCGAGAATGGTCGAGAGCGATTCGAACGGCACCGTCGGGTCCGGATTCGCCACGACCGTGCGCGGATCGCGACGACGCTGCTCGGCCCAGTCTGCCACCACCGGCCGGGACCACCGCCTGCGGTTGCCGTTGCGCGTCTGGGGCGTCGGGATGCCGGCCTCGCCGCGGGCGATGTACGCGCGCAGGGTCGAGACCGCGATCCCGGCTTCGCGGGCGAATTCCTCGACCCCGAGCATCTCGCTGTCCGCCAGCTCCGGAGCGCTGAGCGTGACGACGCACCGAGCGGTCGGCAGGGCGCCGGGCCGGGAACGCCGGTGCCGGTTCCACAGAGCCAGGTCGTGGCCCCACTGCCCGCTGTCGACGGAGGGGAGCGCGGCCGGGTCCAGCCGGGCGACCTTGACGACGCGCCCGAGCGCGGCCCGGCAACTGCGGTCGAGCAGGTCCTCGGCCGTGATCGTGGTGGCGAGCCGGACCGGGCGGCGCATGCAGGCTTCGCTGGCCCAGCTGAAGACCTGTCCCGGGCGGTACCAGGTCTGCCCGTCCCACCAGTAGCCGCCCAGGCGGACCAGCAGCGCGCGTTCGTCGAACCAGCGGTCGTGGACAGCGCCGCCGCCGCGGTTGCGGTAGAGCGTGACGCTGCGGCCGTGGTCGGGGTGGAAGCGCACCACCCAGCTGAACGCCGGGTTCTTCGGGTCGGTGGTGTACGCGCTCCACTCTGCGTCGAGCTCGCCGTCCCACCGGCCCCATGCTCCGGGCGCGCCGTCGCACCGGCCGATCGCCTCGATTGCTTCCGGGTCGTCGACCGGGAGGTGGTCGTCGTCGACGAACGGCAGGTTCGGGACCGGGTGGTCGGTCCGGAGCCCGTTGCCGACCGGCTGCTCATCTTGCGTCACTCCGAAGACCGTCCTTCGCCAGTCGCTGTACTGAAAATCAATTAACGCTGTAGCGACAATATTTAAACATGCTGTACACGGTCTACAGCATCGCACCGGCTCATGTCCGGGGCCGGGCGCTGTCGAAGCGCCCCCGGCCGGATCTCGAGGAGCCCGTGCTTCTCCGGCCGTCTTGTCGCGGGCGGAGCGTACGGGCGCGAAGGCGCGGCGAACCTCGGCCGCCGCGGTTGTCAGAGATCGAGGAAGGGCAGCCGTGACGGGTCGGAGCGAGGCCCGTCCGGGTTGGTGTCCAGCATGGGGACCGGTCCGGGCGGCAAAGGCCGGTGCAGCGGCCGGAACACCCGGCGGCTCTGTCGCTCGGACCGAGCGACATGCACCGCCAGCACCGCTGCGATCGCGAGAGCCAGCCCGCCAGCCGCGATGAGCAGCACCAGGAGGATCACACCGGCACCACGCGCAGCATCCGCTCCGGCCGGATGAAGAGACAGCAGCGTGTCTTGAGCCGCCACCACCAGGTCAGCGCAACGAATCGGACGGTCTCGCCCCTGATCTCGGTGACCTGCCCCGCCTCGAACGGCGCCGACCGCGGGCCCAACTGCCGCTCCGCGAGGTCCGCCAGGTCCATCAGGTCCTGCTCGGGGAACCGCTTCCAGGCTGGCTGCCGGACGAGGTTCACGCCGTCGCCGCAACTGCCGGGGCTCACGAGCGCGCATACGATCCAGGGGCCGCGATGACTGGCGAGGGTGTGCACGCTCGCGCCGATCTCCATCGGCTCAGTGGATCACCGCTGGCACCGGGAGTCTGTTCACAGCTGTGCACAAAACTCGCTGGTTTCTCGCCGGGATCGCCGGTCGCGTCAGCCGAGCCGCTTTCTCGACATCATGTTCGAAGAGTTCGCCGACACAGACGGGCTTTCAAGAAACCGGGAGGGATCATCGCGATGCAGGAGCAGACCGTGCTGCGGCGATGGTGGAACGGGCTGCGGCCCTACCAGCGCGAGCTGACTTGGACCGGGGTGTTCGGCCTGACCGGCCTCGCACTGTTCACCCTCGGCCTCCTGCTGGTCATCCTGTTCTGGCCGGGCGCGCTGGAGACCGGGACGGGTCTCGGCGTGGCAATCGTCGCAGGAAGCGTGGTCGGCCTGGTCGCGAGCCTGGGCGGGATGCTCCTCGGCTACCGCATCGAAGACCGCCATCGACTCACGTGCGCGGATCGCCGAGATGGTATTCGCTGACGAGATCAGGAACGATGACAGGATGCCGACGACCGAGCATGCCGAACTCGACTCCGCCGCCGCGGTACGAGCACTGGACGGCAGCACCTGGCAGATCTACAACAGCGGGCATGTTGGCTGGTCGCCCACGGAGCTCGCGGCAGTAGTGCAAGACCCCGGCACGAGACGGTGGAACGCTGATCCTGCCCGCGAGAACCGGGTGATTCCCCGGCACGAGTTCGAGGCGACATACACACCGATCAGCCGAGAACCACGCCGCGACGCGCGGATCACCCGACTGGCAGCGCTGGTCGACGAACTGCTCGACGAATTCAAGGCCGCCACCGGCAAACCGGCCGAGTGCACCGGACAACTCGAACAGGCCGTTGCCGACGTCGAGGCGATTCCGGAGGAGACCGACCGCCGCGCATTGGCGCGAGCCATGCAACAGCGGCGCACCGGATTCCACCTCGGCCGGTCGGCCGGACGCCGCCCGTCGTAGCCGCGCGAGTCTGTTCCGCGCGCAACTGCGTTCCGGTGCGGCGTCTCGCCGTCGCGACGGTTTCTGTTGCGAGGGAATCGATCCTGGCCCGACGGTTGCGGAACTCGGCCGCGGCAGGGGCACCGGCTGTCGAGCCAGTCGACGTCGGTCGGGTCCGTCGAATCGCCCAGCTGGGCGAACTCCGCCTGAGCCGTATCGTAGTCGGCTTGAGCACAGGCGGAGCGTTGCTTCGCGGCTGCGGCGAATTTCTCCGGCGAAAGCAGGCAGGCGGCCCAGGATTCATCCAGGCCGCGCGCAACAACGGTGCAAGTCAGCCACCGAGCCGAGTGCCCCGGCCCGGTCGACCGTGCGGCGATCGCGGTCTTGCCTGCCACGCCCGGGCTACTGCTACTGCCTGCGCCGGACGTAGGCCGGTGCCTCGCCGCGGCGGATCTCGTCGTCGCTGCGCCGGACGATCTCGTGGTCGTCCCAGTAGCCGGCGAGGAAGGCGCGGCCGGTCTCCCGCCAGCGCTGCACATCGTCGTCGGCCGCGGAATTCGCCTGTTCCTGCACGTCCATGCCCCGACTCTATGTCAGGAATATTCCAGCCTGTCCCGCGCGGATGTCCACGCGCTCGGACCAGCGCGGGCGCACCGTGCCGTGCACCGAGGGGCCGCACTGCCGAACCGGGCCGGCCGACGGCGCCAGAAGCGCAGAAAGGATCCGCTCAAGACGCCCTGCCCCGCCCGCGACAATGCAAGGCTGGGCGAGTGACAGATGCAGACCAACTGACGCGGCTCAGCGACGCCATGCTGGCGGCGTTCGGCCCCGACGGCGAGTACGACGACGCGGTCTACGCCGCGGCGGCGGCCGAGACGTTCGACACCGCGTGCGGCGGCCAGCTGCTCATGGCCTGGGCACGGGTCCTGGCCGTGACCCACGCACGCACCGAGAACCCGCTGCAGCAGCCGCTGCAGCGCCTGGAAGGACACCTCGACCACGAGGCCCGCGACCTGGTCCGCCGGAACGGACGGCTTCTGGTCAACACCGCGCGAGTGGCCGACGACATCGAGCTGGCTCAGTGCTGGCTCGCCATCATGGACCGTCTCGACGATCACGCCCTGACCTGGCTGAGCTGGACCACGGCTGCAGCGACGGCTCCGGTCCTGCGCCCCCTCGGCGGGCTGGACCGCTACGCCGCGGCACTGGACGTGGTCCAGACCGCCGCCCGCAACCGGCACGCCGACGCCGCGTTCTGCGACGCCGGCGCGGTCGCGGCGGCGCTGGCCGCCGTCGCCGCCGGAGCACAGGACGCCGCGGCGCGATACCTGGCCCTGTCCGATCTCCGCAGCACGCTCTCGGTCCTGCTCGCGCTCGTCCCCGGCCTGCTTCGCGGCAGGACCACGGCGCTCGTCCTCGACCCGGACGGAACCCCGCACGCCGTCGCCGATCCCTCCGACCCCGACGTGCAACGCATCAACGCCGTGATCGCCGCGGCCGCCGCAGGCGACCTCGCGAGCGCTCTGGCGACGATCCGGACACTCACCGGCGGCCCTGACGACGTCCGGCAGCTCACCTGGAACCTCGCTCTGTCTCTCGGCACCAGGCTCGGCGAAGTATTCAGCAGTCACGAACGGGAACGGACCACATGAACCCGCCGGGTTCGACCTACGCCGGACCGCATGAGCCGTGAACCTGCCTTGTGGCGAACACGGAGAAGACGGCAGGCGAAGAACGAGACGTGCCCAATCGCCGACGCGCTGGCCAAAGACAAGACCTCGCACGTCCTGGACACCGCCACGAGGGGCCGATGACGTACTGGGCATCGCCGTAGCGTCCGAGGCTCGCCCGCCACGAACCGGTGGGCTTGCCCTCCCGTCCGGCGCTCCACGGGTCCTTGCCGAGTTTCTTTTCCAACCCTGTCAGCGCCTGCTGACCTTCCGGGGCGGGGTTTCCTTCTGCTCGGGCGGCGCGGGTCGTGCAGCGAACCTCGCAGCTCACCGGCGTTCCGCCACGAGATCCGATTCGTCGCCGGCGGCCAGGCGCTCGATCACGCCGTCGGTGTACTCGCGGATCTCCGGGTTGAGGTGCCCCAGCGCCCCGGCCGTACCAGTGGTTGACGATCCCGTGCACGGGCGTCACGTCGTCACTGTCCTCGGCCTCGACCATCTCCTTGATGAACTCCCGCTCGAACTCGGCGAGGTCGTCGGCGTTGGTGGCCCTCAGCGCCGCGCGGACCGACACGACGGACCGCTCGAACGTGACCCGGGGCCGATACGGGGGCCGGTCGGGAGAGTCGTCGACCACCAGACCGGGGATGTCGCGGGCGGCGGTCATGGTTTCCGATTGTGCCGCACCCCTCGACGTGGAGTAAGGACCTGTCAGCGTGGTCGGTGCGTCCGGCCGGGCAGCAGCGTCTCGGCGATCCGATTGCCCAGGGCGATTCCCGCGCCTGTAGCGACCGCGACCAGCAGATGCCGGGCGAGCCCGGGCCGGTCGCTCTGAGGACGCGGCCAGGCTGGCTCAGGTGGCTCCGGTTCGGGCCCGGATCGCACGAGCTCGGCGGGATCGGCGAGCGGAGCGCCGGTGGGTCGGCGCAGCCGTCGGATGGAATGAGCGACGCCGGCGAGTTTCGTCGCGACGGGTTGCCCCTCCCAGACCAGCAGTTCGACACGCCCGAGGGCGGCAAGTTCGGCGAAGCGGCCGTCGGCGCTGGCGACGACGAAGATCCGGCCGCCTTCGGCGTGAACGTGGCGGGCGTGGGCGAGCAGCGCGAGTTCGGCGGCGTCCGGGCCGGGCGGCACTCGCAGCGGCGCGATGCGCAGTTCGGCCAGCACCGAGGCGGCCGGGTCGTGAGCCTCGCCCGCAGCGACGGCGTAAGAGGCGACCGCGTGGTCGATGTCGCCGCAGGCGGCCAGCAGCGATTCAAGCCGTGTGCGCAGCGTCCGGGGACGGAGCTTGACCATGCCAAGGTTCTCCAAGTCCAGCAGCGCGACACGGTCATCGGCGATCACGGCGCGACCGCCGCGTGCCCGGAGCGGCGGGCAAAGGCCGCCTCGATCCCGGCGAAGCCGAACAGGCGCAGGAACAAGGTGCCGTCGTCGCAGGCGCGGCAGAGAGCCGCACAGCCTGTGTCGAGCAGAGCCGTATCCGGGCCGGCGGGAACCGCCCTCGCGCGGTCGAGGTCCGGCCCCAAGAGCACCAGGCCGCGGCAACCAGTGGCGGATCCGTGCGCACAGCGGATGTTCTGATTGGCGGCGCGGGCCGCCCGCCAGCGCAGTTTGTCCGCGCAACCGCCCGTATTGCGGTTCTTCTTGCCCATGGCCGGGAGTCCTCTCGCTAGCACGGGAACGGGAACAGTCGTTGCTGGCATCTAAAACGCGCCGGCCGGGCACGAGAAGAGACAGGCTCTGCACCCCAAGATCGTCGCCCCAGCACGCGCCGAGTTCGCCGCGCACGCGACCGGAGCCTGACCACCTACCATCAGTCCCGGACACGGACCGCAGCGGTGTCGTACAGTGCCAACGCGAGCGCTGCCATCGACATCGCGAGGATCAGCTGCGGATCCTCCTCCTTCTGCTTCATCGCATTATGGTGTTGCCTTCTCCGCTGCCAAGAATGCCACGTCCGCCTTCTCCCGACATTCGTACCATTCCTGCACCTGGATCCTCCTTCGACGATCACGTCCTTCCATCCCCCACTGCCGCTGTCGCGGCTTTCGCCACGGGTCGCCCCGATGCGTCGGGCTGCGACCACGCACACGCGGCGACCGCTAGTCCGTCAACCAGGGCTGGGATATTCCGCGCCGTTCGTCGCATTCTGTCGCGAGGCTGGAGACCAATGCGACCGAAACGACCTACGTGCCCCTCGGACGTCCGCTGACAGGATTTGATCGCACCGGTCAAGCGTCGAGACATCGGACAATCCAGCCGCTGCGCCGTCGGTCGTCAGCGAACCGATCTGGATCCGTAAAGAAGATCTGCCCGCGAACGCCAACCTGATCACAGCTGGGGCCGACGTTGTCGTCAAGCCAGAACGCGAAGAAACGGCGGCGGCCGAAGTCGTCGGGCCCGCCGTCGAGAAACTCAAGGACGACCTCGTGCGGGTCGCGGATATCCGGGATCGGGTGGGACATCGGAATACCCTTTCCTGTCGAAATCCCAGCGAACGACAACCGAACCGGAAAGACCTCCTTCTCCCGGAGGTCATTCGGCCGGTGGCGGTGCAACACAGCGCATGCTCATCGACGTCGCGGGCCTTCCGATCCCTCGCTTCCGCGAGCGAAACCGCAACCGGGGCACAAGGCACACGACGTGCGTCAATCGGGTCACTTGGACCAGACGAATCCGTCCTCGCGACCGTCACCGCGCCTCGTCGCCTCTTGTCCTGCACACCTCACTGATGTTCCGGGCGAGGGAACCGGCATATGCGCCGACGTTGTTTCCGACCGGCCCCTGGTGTTTCCTGAGCGCGGCAGCGAACCTGTCGCCCCCTCGCACAGGAAGCACGGTTGTGCGCGCACTTTCGGTGATTGCCGCGAGCGACATGCTCGCGAGAGGTCGGGCGGGGACGGCCGTCGCGTTGGCGCGGTCGCCGGCTCGAACAGCGTCACCAATGGATGCCGCACACGCACAGGCAATCGTGCGGGCGTCCGAGCGGGGCGATGTAGCAGCGGTGGACTCCGTCATCAGCCGCAGTGCAGCGGCTCGCGTCGTCGATCCGGTCACACCGGTGCTCGGTGCTGCGGGCCAGCTGCAGCAGCTGGCGCGCGGCCTCTGCGCGGGACTTCCGGACGGGCAGGCCTGTGCCGTCGGCTGCGGGCCAGCAGCCCCAGTCCCCCGCTGCGAATTGCACGACCGTGCCCAGAAGATGCCGGCCTAGGAACACCTCGTAGGAATCCGGCGGACGGCCCGCGGCGAAGTCGCGCGGGCTCGCGAACACC
Organism: Amycolatopsis sp. NPDC004079; assembly: GCF_040610415.1. Classification (NCBI taxonomy): domain Bacteria; kingdom Bacillati; phylum Actinomycetota; class Actinomycetes; order Pseudonocardiales; family Pseudonocardiaceae; genus Amycolatopsis; species Amycolatopsis sp. NPDC004079. The sequence goes on from NZ_JBEXMH010000047.1 coordinate 51,094, forward strand.
GGGCGGTAGAACACGTGGCGGGGATCTCGAATCGGAGGGCCGTCGCGATGTCCTGGCGGACGGCTGGACGCGACGAGCTCACGGGCCGCGGCGATGATGTCATCAGGATCCAACAGCAACACGGCTTCCTCCGATCCTCAGAGGACGACCGGCACACGCCGGTCGTCGAACGCGCCCTCAGACCCCGCACCGGGCGAGTAGCGAGCTGTTGGCACCTGGGCCTGTTCCCGAGGTCGCTCCGCCGCCCTCTTCTCGCGGCAGCGGAACACGATCTCCCCCGGCATGCAGGTCCGCCGTTTCCAGCGCGCAGTTTGTGCTGGCCGAGGCTGCGCAGACGAGCTGGCCCGGTCTTTGACGGGACGGGGGTCCTGCGGCTACACCTGAAAAAGCAGCCTGCAGCGCGAATTCGACGTCTTGAAGGTCCGCGGACATGTGCCGGAACTTGTCGAACGTATTGATCCTCGCGGACCACCGCCTGCACTCTGGCGACGAACGCCGCCGGCGCCGATCTCCCGGTCCCGGAGGAGGCGACGCTCCGCATGGCCGCCCTGCTGCTTCGCGCATCTCGTCCGCGTGCCCTGTCACAACGCGACGGTGCCGAATACCAGCCAGCCGGTGTGCACCTGCGCTCCCACGGTGCGCACCGTCAGTTTCCCGTTCAGCACCCGGACGCCCTGCCTGCTGAACGAGCCGCCGGACGCTCCGGGGACGACGTGCTCGCCCGCGACGAGCTTCCCAGCCACCGTGGCGGCCGCGGCGGCGTCCAGGTCCGCGTGCCCGCCGGGCACGGCCGGGATCTTCCCGTGATGCTCCCGCCACCCGCCTTTGACCGCGATCAAGCCAGTCGGGCCGCTCTTGTCGCGAATCCTCGCCCACTGTTCGTCGTCTCCGCAGATGATGGCGCCGGCCAGCTTCTCCGCCTTCGCTTGGTCGACCGGCTCGGCTGCGACGATCACGAATCCGTCGACGACCTTCGCGGCGATCGTGCGCATATAGCCCGGCGCGGCTTCCACCAGCGTGTTCGCGACGACCGTGCGGAACGCTGTTTCCGGGTCGTCGGCGCGAGGCTGGTACACGAGGAAACGACTGTGGCCCATGGCTTTCGCTTTCTCTTGTCGCGTTGATGTCTTGGAGATCTGCTCGCCGGTCGCCAATATCACCCTCCTGGACCGCCGGACAGGCGAGCAGCCTCTGGCCAGGCCCCGCCGCTGTCAGTTCTCTGCTCGTCGGGCGGCGACGCAACAGTCGAACGGCCTCCTCCGAAACCCGACCGCATGGCAGATTGCGGTCGGGCAGTCCGCCGAATTCCCTCGTCGGCACCACCGATCGTCGTCGCGAGAGCGACTCCGCGGGCGCTTCAGCAACCGTCAGGCGACAAGTTCACGACCGAACAGGTCGCCAGTGCGCGGCGTGCGGGCGCGGCCGGTCGGTGAGCGGGTGTTTCGGGCACCACGGCGAGTCTGCCGGGCCGAGATCCGGCCACGGGTAGTACATGCCGGGGACGGAACCGCTGTCGATCAGCGGCTCGCCGCAGCGCGGGCAATCTGGGAGCCAGTCCTGGTCGTCGTCGGGCGCCGCCGACTGCGCGCGGGTCTCCGGGTCGTACAGGGCGACCAGCCCGGCGGGAACAATCAACTCCGCGTCGCGCGCGGGCACCGTCCACAACGCGGCGACGCGGGTCAGCGCCGCGGCGGGGAGTCGTTCGACGCCCGGATCGGCACGGACGTAGGCCTCCTCGACGGTGTTCCGGTCCGGTGCCGCCAGCACCGCGAGGCAGGCGTCCGCAGTCCAGTCCGCGACCGGCGGCTGGCGATCGGCCAGGGTCCAGCCTTCGGGATCCAGGGCGCGATTGATTTTCGGCGGCGGCGGGCAGAACGGCAGGTCGTCGCTCACGAACCTCGCAGCTACAGGGAAGCTGTCCGGCGGGAACAGCAGTGCGGTCCCGGCAACAGGGTCGAGGCGGTACCCGGTGCGACGGGCACTCCCGCCCGATCCGGGCAGGATGTCGAACAGGGCTGCCAGCACCGACGGGCGGAATATCCATTCTTGACGCAGCGGCCCCGCGTGCAGCACGGCGGGTATCGAGTCGGCCCCGGCCGGCAGATCCGGATGCCGCACCAGCGCCTCGGCACACGCGAAGGGCGGCATCGCGCCCGTACGCCGCGTCACGCCTGCCACCCCTTCAGCAGCGTCCCTTCCAGCTGCGTCGGACCGTCCCAGCCGCGCAGCCACCCGGGCAGATAGCGTTCGTTGACCAGCCGGACGGTCTCCGGGGTGACCGCGTCGGCGTCGGCGTTGCCCAGCGCCGCCAGGTTCGCGGTGTCGCGGCTGTAGGGGAGGTAGACACTGGCGCCGCGGGCCTCCCACTGCCACGGCAGCCCTTTGCCGTCCAGCCACCGGCCCAGTTCCCGGACCAGCCACGCGCCCAGGTCGTCGCCGGGCGCGCCGGGCGAGATCTCGGGCCAGCCGACGAACGGCTGGAACAGCACCTCGGCCCACGCCCAGCCGTTGCTCACCGGGTCCGCGGCCAGACTCCGCCGGTGCTGCGCGCTGGCGCCCTCGGGCGCGATCTCGGTCATCGGGCCGTCGATGCCGTACCCGATCGACAAGGTCGCCGGGAAGTCCCAGTACAGCGGGTTCGCCAGGCGACCGCGCCTGTGAAGGAGAAGCGGGTTTTCCGCTCTGGACTCGATCGGCGGCGCCTCGTCCGGAGTGCCGAGCAGCCTTCGGCACTCGCGCAGGAGCGCCCGCGCATCGGTCTGGCGACCGATGGCGATGGTGATGTCCAGATAGGAGCGTGTCATTGACCAGCCTTCCGGCTCCGTGACCGTGAGAAACGGTGCATGAGAAGCTCTCCGGCGCGCCGGCGGGCCCGCGTCGCCTCACAATTTCGACGCTGACCGCGTTGAAACAGGAGGTCGGCCGGAAGCCCGCTCCGTCGGCCCTTCTTCTCGATCGGTCCGGCATCGGCCGAACAGCATTTCGATGTCCGTCGACTGGAGGGCGGCTTCCTCCGCGGCATGCACAGCAGCCGGAGCAGGATCGACTGTCTCCCACGCGAACCGGGCCATCAAAGGGGCTGCTGTTTCCAGTCCCTCCGCGGGTGTTTCCGATCACGGCGCAACAACAGTGGCAAGCGGGTCCCTCGGGACCGCTGCCGATTACGGCTGGAGACCGGCCTTGGGTGTGGACATCCGAGGGTCGCCGCCGTCGCCGCGCTGTCGCAGCGGCGTGCCTACGCACGGCGGCGGCCCACCGCCGCGTGCCCGCATCGGGTGAATCGAGGGTCAAGCCGTGCATGAGCTTCCCGGGTCGACGGCTCACCGACGTTTGCGATTGGGTCTTGGTTCGTCGAACCCCGGACCGAGGAAATGGACGGACAGCGGATGAATGCGCGGTGGAGTGCGATCGGAACGCACGGATGCGGCCCTTATGCGGGTATCGCCGAGTTGCGGGAGCGCGGGTGGAGCCGCGCGATGATCGCCGAACTGCTCGGTCCGCCCGACACGACCGAGTGCAACCCCGGCGGCCGCAACGCACCGCGGGTGAAGCTCTTCGACCGGATCCGCGTGGAAGGAACCGAGGGCACCGATCTGTTTCATCGGCGCTTCGCACAAGCTCAGGTCAGGCGTGCGGCCCAGCGGCACGGCGCCGGGCAGGAACTGGCCCGATGAGCCGGGCCGGATTCTCGGCGCTGCGCGAGGCGCAGCTCGCGGACGTGCTGGTCCGATTCGCCTACCGCGGGTTGCCGCTATCGGCTGCGCTGGCCGAGATCACTGCCCTCGTCGGCCGTCCGGGCCGGGTGTCCGACGACGAACTCGACGTGCTCCTGGCCCGCATCGACAGCGAGCATCGGGCGGGACGGCTGAGGACCCACCCGGCTGGCCTGTGGGCAGGCGCGCCGACCGGCATCGCGATCGCCCGCGGATTCGGCATCGGGAAGGCCAAGCTGCGGGCGGTCCGCGACGCGTACTACACCCTGTATCTCGGGCTCCCGCCGTTCGACGCCGACGAGCCCCTCGCCACTGCGGCCTCCCCGGAGGCCGGCCCGTGAGACCACAGCGGCGACGGGGATCCGCGTCCCGGCCGAGCGGCTAGCCGGACATCGGCGTCGTCGCGTCGGCCACCGCAACCTCGTCATCGCCTATCAGCGCCTGGCCGCAGGATCGCGGCCAGGCGCTCGCGTCCAGTTCCGCGACTGCCGTCCCGTGACGGCTATGCGGCGGGTCGCCGAAGCCGCGCGAGTGACAGCGCCTCGGCCGGGCCGCTCGGTCTGTCACGCCGCCGGCACCCGAATCCCCGTCGCCTCTGCTGCCTGATCCTGACCAGCGGGCGGACGTCGGCACGGTCTGGGCTCGGTGGAGCGGAGCCCGCTGCGGCCAGGAGAGCTACGCCAGCGGGAGGGCCGCTGCCCAGGAACGAATCTCGTCGAGGTGAACGGGCTGCAGTCCGATGCTCGGGTCGACGTGGCACAGCAGGGTCGGGCTGCTGCTGCGCCCGTGGTCGAATGCCGTGCGGGCCCGGGCGAACAGCGGGTCGCTGTGCTCATCGTCGAGCCAGGCAAGGGGTCGCCCCGCCGCGTAGGCGGCCACCGAGGGCCACTTCCAGGCTCCGTCGAGTCGCCACCGGCGGCCGCCGGTGCCGTCGGCCTCGAGGTCGCTGGGCGGGTAGTGGATCACCGGAAGGTCCGGCAGGCCGATGGCCGGCGCGATGAGCCTGTTCGCGTCCTCCAGCCACGTCGTAGCCCAGGCCATCTGCAGCTCCGCCTCGTCGGCCAGCTTCGTCAGCAGGCTGCCGTGGCCGGGGTGCAGCCAGACTCGGAGACCCTTGTGACGCCGAGCGTCGCGGCCCCCGAACCAGGCTCCGGAACGCGTGCGCCGGAACGTCTCGTATCCCGGCGGTCGCGAGTGGGGTCTTGCGGCGTACGGATTGAGCGGTCCGTCGACATCCAGCAGGAGCAGTCCGCGGGTGGGCATGGCATGGTTCCAATCGATTCGCGAAGCAGGATAGCGATGGCGCTGCCCGGGCCGGGACTGCCGAGGTGGCTTCGGGGTGAGCCAGGCGCGATCCATCCGACGCTGGCCGCGGGACTGATGCTCCCGGCCTCTGCGGGAACGATCGTTCAGCAGGCCAGGCCCGACGGACGCTCGGGATCGAGAACCGGCACCGGCTTCGCCGCGCTCCGAAGCCAACAGCGACGGGCGATGACGGCGCCGTTCCTGGCAACGGCGCGCGTCCTCGCGATCATCGGAGCGCTCCTTCCGCGCTCGTCCCAGCGGCATCCAGCCGCACGGTGCCGCGACTGGAAAACGTGATGGCCTGCCGGGGAATCCGGCAGGCCATCACGAAGTTGGGAGCGAGGAGAGCGAGGGCACTAGATACCATTCGCAGTGGAAGTAGAAGGAAGTCCCCTCATTGCCTCGCATCGCCAGGCTATCGGCCTGTTCAGGCAGGGATCAATTGGTTTAGCCGATCCAGCGTGATGACCTCCGCATCGACGGGCAGGCCCTCGGGGGCCTGCATTCCGAGAAACGTCAGAGGCCCGTCCAGGTCAGTGCCGGGCTCCCAGGCGGTGATGTCGGTGCCTGCCGCGCGCATCAACTCGACCAGGTGGCCGACGGTCAAGTAGTCGCGCCGGAGCAGGCCGCGGGCGAGCATTGCGGTGCTGGCCCGGTTGCCCTCCACCCGGTTGAAATTCGGCGAGCCGGTCAGATAGAGATGCAGCCACGTCGCGGTCCACGAGCCGTCCGCGCCGCGGGCGAACACGACCGGCAGCGCCACTCGTCCAGTGCCGCGCATGTCCGAGCGGGTCCGCACAGTCCGGGCCTCGTACGGTGCCCCGGCCTGGTCACGGTCGCGGGTCATCCACCCGAACATCGACTCGGCGACCTCGTCGAACCCCTCGCCCGAGTAGACATTCACCTGCGGCACCACGAAAGCGGCGTCCAGCGAATCCAGCGGGAGGTCGATGAACTCGGTCGCGCCGTCCGGTCCCGGAGCCTGCGTCACGTCGCCCGAGTGGACCGCGCCGCCGTGGTGGTAGTTCGTCCACGACACGTGCCCGGCGTAGCGGAACTCGGCGTCCAGCAGCAGCGCGGACAGGTCGAAGTCGGTGCAGCGGCGGGCCTGGCGCCAGTGGGTGAAGAACCGCAGCACCTCCCCTTCGACGCGGATGCGCGAGCCGCGGGGCAGCACGGCGAACCCGTTCTCGTTGGCCTTGCCCGACAACGGCAGCGCCGCCGACAGTACGGCCGGGTCGACCACCAGGCGCTCGCGCCGCGGCAGCCGGGCGGTCAACTCGGCGTCGATCAGCGCACAAGCCTGTTCGATGACCTCGCCCGGCAGCGGCGGACGGGTGTCGTCGGCGACCCACGCCCGGCGGGAGCGAGTGGTGAACACTCGCGCGGCGTCTGGCGCGGCGCGGTTGGCCAAGTGCTCGCGCACCGAGCACAGCACGCGTCCGGACACCGTCCCGAGGACCTGCGTCATCGCCTCGAACACCGCGTCGCGCGCGGACGAATCGGCGTGACGCAGCAGCCGGTCCAGCGACCGCATCAGCATGCCCGGCGCGTCGACGAGGGCCTCGGCCGCGCCGGCGAGGTCGCCGCGGGCGAACGCCAGTTCCGCCCGCCCGGCCAGGGACGCGACCGCCCGACCCCGGGCGACCTCGAACACCTCGGCCGCACGCGGGAACTGGTCGAACTCGTGCGGATGCAGTCCTTCGCCGAGGCGCTTGAACTGCTCCGCGTACCGGGCGACGTCGCCGAGCTTGCCCTCGCCGCCTACCGCGACGCGGTCCAGCGCCGTCATCAGCGCGCGGCGCTCCCGCCGGCGGAAGCTGCGGAACTTCGTCGGTTCGGCCAGCGTGACGTCGCCGCCGCTGGCCTGGCACGCGGCGCGCAGCACGTCGAGCACGGTGTCCACAGCCAGCAGCGGGCGGCCCGCGGCGAGTCGGGCGGCGTTGAGCACGGCGCGGTTCTCCCGCACCGGCACGCCGTCCAGCTCGACCTCGCCGCAGGTCTCGGCGAGGTCGGCGAGCAGCTGCAGGCCGGCCTCGCCCAGCGGGGCAGTCGACTCGGCCAGCGCCCGGTACAGCGCGGACGTCTCGTCCTCGAGCGTGCCGCCGAGCCGCACCAGCGTGACCCGATCCCTGATCGAAGGGATCAGCTCGTCGTGCGCGGCCAGCAGCTCGGCGTAGGTGTGCTGGTAGCGGCCGTAACGAGGCAAATCCAGCAGCCCCACCAAGCGCTGGTCGAGCGCCTGCTGCAACTCGGCGTCGGTCGGAGCCATGGCCGATCCGCGGGCCTGCGGCGCGACGAGTGCACCGCGCAGGCAGCTCACCCAGAACTCGACGGTGTCGGGCACCCCGTGCGGGAAGTCGCGGAAGTAGGCGTTGTGGGCGACGTGGTCGCCGACCAGTTCGCGCACCGCCGCGACGACGTCGACGGCCAGGTCCATCGCCGCGCCCGGCTCCAGCCCGGACACGTGCTCCAGCAGCTCGCCGGTGGCCTTGAACCCGGCTCCGGCCAGAACCGCGTCCATCTGCCGGGCCACGGCAGCACCGTCGCCGGCGGCCGCGGGGCTGCGCGGGACGCGCAGCGTCCTGGTGATGATCGTCCTCGCGTGCATCCTCACGTCCTTCGCTCGTCAGGTGATCAGGCCCGCGCGGTGGCGGAGCCCGGATGTCGGTGCCGCCCGGCTCGGGCGGATGCGCGTGCCCGCGCTGGCCGGCACCGCTGGGTGCGCAACCCCTTCCGCGAAGCGGGGTTGCGGGCCCGGGCGCGCGGTCAGCGACGCTGCGCGCGGCCGCCGTCGACCGGCGACGCCTCGGGATCTGCACAGCGGAGCAGGACATCGGCGGAGACCCACCCGGGAGTCGAACCCGGTGATCAACCACGGCTTTGCAGGCCGCGCCACGACCGTCGTGAAGTGGGTCGGACAGCTCCGGCGTGGACGCCGGGCCGGGTCGCGCGCCGTGGTGTCGATCCACGTGGGCGGGGCTTATGAGGCCCCGCTGGTTGCCGAACCGCGCGCGCTGCCGCCGAAAGTTTCCGGCGGGTAAGTGGGGTGGCCGACCGGACCCGCACCGGCTTCACCCGGGGCCACAACCCGGGGCCTCGTCTCCTTCGGCATCGGCCACAGTCGTCCCACCAGGAGTCGAACCCGGGACCGGCCCGGTGTGAACGGGCTGCTCTTCCGCTGAGCTACAGGACGTCGCCCCCGCGCGGAATCGTCGCGGGGGTCTTGGTGCTGGTGGAAGACGTGGGTGTCGAACCCACCACGACGATCTTGCAAGGATCGTCTGCGCTCCGGCGCGTCCCCCGATCGCGCGTCGTCCCTGGCTCCGCAAGGGGTCGCTGGGTGCGACGCAGCTCCCCCGCCAGGACTCGAACCTGGTGCCTCCCGATTAACAGTCGGGTGCGCAGCCTGTTGCGCCTCGAGGGAATGAACGTGGTGCCCCCAGCAGGAGTCGAACCTGCACTCTCCGCCGTCGGAAGGCGGTGCCGTATCCGTTGGGCCACAGGGGCAAAAGTGGGCCGCCAGGGATTCGAACCCCGAACCCGCCGGGTAAAAGCCGGCTGCTCTGCGCGGTTGAGCTAACGGCCCGCGCGGCGCGGCGTTCGTGCCGTGCCGGGTGGAGTAGGTCGCCGGGGACTCGAACCCCGAACCTGCCGAGTAAGAGTCGGCGGCTCTTCCAGTTGAGCTAACGACCCAGGTCACCGCCGGTACACGGGCGGCGCGGCGGAGGATGCAGGATTTGAACCTGCGCGGCGCTCGTCACGCCGACCACCGTTTTCGAGACGGCTGCCTTTCCGGGCTCGGCCAATCCTCCTTGCGCAGCACCGGTTTCCGGTGCCGCGTGTGGTCGAGGCGCCAGGAGTCGAACCTGGTTCTTCGCGTCATCAGCGCGCTGCACAGACCGCCGTGCTCCACCTCGGTGTTGATGCGCGGAGGGCGCGCGATTCGAACGCGCGCCGGGACCTGGAGTCCCGGACCGCGGGGTAGCAACCCGGTGCCTTGCCTGGCTCGGCCAGCCCTCCAAAGTGCGTGCCCCCGGCAGGAGTCGAACCTGCATGCCCGCCACCGCGGGCGCGCGGGTTTGAGCCGCGTGCGTCTGCCGATTTCGCCACAGGGGCCGTCTGCTGCCCGTCGAGGATTCGAACCTCGGATCTCCGCGATCAGAGCGCGGTGTCGTGCCAGCTGGACCAACGGGCATCGGGGTGCGGCCGGGCTCCCGGTCCAGGGCTCGAACCTGGGCTCACGGATCCAAAGTCCGGCGTGCTGCCAGCTACACCAACCGGGAATGTGCGTGCCCCCACCAGGATTTGAACCTGGACTGGCCGCGGCCTGAACGCGGTGCCTCTTCCAGTTGGGCTGCAGGGGCCTTGCCGCCGCCCGGCGAGCCGGACGGTGCGGTGGAGCCGCACCTGGGAATCGAACCCAGTGCCTCCCGTTTACGAGACGGGTGCTCGGCCAGGTGAGCTTGTGCGGCAAGTCGGATGGCGTGCGGCTCCGGGGAGTCGAACCCCGACTGGACTGGACCTCGGCCAGCTGCCTCTGCCGGTTGGGCTAGAGCCGCGCGACGGCGCCCCCGGCGCTCGCGCCGCGCGGTGGCCGTCGAGGTCGTGCGTGGTGGCTCCCCAGGGACTCGAACCCTGAACCTCCGGGGCTTCACTCCGGTGCTCTGCCTGCTGAGCTAAAGAGCCGTGCGGGAACGTGTCGTCGGAGCTGGAGCACCACGCCCGAAGGCGAAGCCCTCCACCCCGAGGGGGCCACCCTCGGGACCCGGTGGCGAGCCGGGACCCCTCGCGTAGCGCGTACGGGACTCGAACCCGTGTCTCCCGGGCGAGAACCGGGGATCCGTGCCAACTGGACCAACGCGCCCTTCGGACCCGCAGCAGCGGGACCTGGGGAAGGCCGGACGTCGAGCCGGGCGTGCCGCTCGAGAACCGGCCGTGGTCGGATACCTGGGAGTCGAACCCAGTGCCTCCTGATCCCAAATCAGGTGGGGTCGCCAGTGCCCCTCGCATCCGGTGCGATCGGCGCGGCCGCACGGCCGTGCCGATCGTGAGCACTCACGACGGGACTCGAACCCGCGATCGCCGCATCGACAGTGCGGTGCCCTCGCCGCTGGGCCACGTGAGCATCGGGACGCCGGCGCGTCGCGCGCCGGCCAGCACCCCTACCAGGACTCGAACCTGGCACCTCCGCGTTCGTAGCGCGACGCTCTGTCCAGCTGAGCTACAGGGGCATGTCGTTGGTACGTAGCCGATCCGGGTATCGATCCCGGTCCCCCGCCTTGAAAGGGCGGTGACCTAGCCAGCAGTCGCATCGGCCTTGTCCCGGGCCGGAAGGCGCCGAGTTGTTGCGATCGCGGCCGGAGGGCATCGAACCCTCTGCTTCGGTTTGGAAGACCGACGTGTCCGCCGAGTTCACCACGACCGCATGATCGCGCCGCACCGGCCTCTCGGCCGTCGACGCTGGTGCCCCCAGCAGGACTCGAACCTGCGCCCGTCGGCTTAGGAGGCCGCTGCTCTGTCCGCTGAGCTACGGGGGCTTGGGTGGTGAAGGAGAGAGTCGAACCCCTGTGCCACGAGGACGCCCGGCTTACAGCCAGGCGGGGCTCCGACAACCCCATCTTCACCGGTGGGTCCGGCCGCGCGGTGGCGGCCGGACCCGGTGCTCGCCCTGGCCGCCGGTGCGGCGACGGGGACGAGCCTGGGAAATGTCTTGCTCCGCTGTGTAGATGTCAAAGAGCCGCACCGGCCCATCGTGAAATGGGCGGCGTGAAGCACCGGCGGAGGGAGTCGAACCCCCGGCAAACGGTTTTGGAGACCGCCGCGCTACCGCTAGCTCGCCGACAGTAATTAATTGTTTTTGGGTGCGCGAAATAGAGAAAGCCGCCCGGATCGGTTTCCCGATGGGCGGCTCCCTCGACATGACGAGACCTACGTCATGGTGGGGAGCCTGCGCCGCCCAGAAGGTCTTGCTCCTCCCAGGAGAAGGACTTCCTGCGGTCGTTCGACGGGCACGCGACAGCGATCGAGGCGGCCAGGTCCCGGCTCCTCGTTCCTCGCTCCCGCGTGATCATCATGACTGCTCCTTCGTTTCCGGTGCGCATTCATCATCACTCAGACAGGCGTTCGGCGTCAATCATATTTTGCCAGAAAGATTCCCGTCGGATCTTGTTCCTCGAGCAGGGCGCACTTCCCCGATTGTCGTCGCGGTGTCAGCGTCGCCGATCCGGCCACTACGGACTGCTTCCGCCGGAGACTGCGCGACGATGTGGAGACTCAGTCGCCGAGACGCGCGCTGCGCGACGACAACGCGCGGCGCCCGCGATGCCGACCGTGCGTTCAATCCTGCTCGTTCATCCAGCGGATCAGATCGGCGATCGCCGCCTCGTGGTCATATCCGACACGGGAAACGATGTCGCGGCAGCCTGCGGCTTTCCCGTCTGGCCCGGCCGGAAAAACCGCAGTTTCGCTTCCGTTTCCCCACGGATAGGCCACTGCGGACACGAGGAAGTCAGCAGCCCCGACACGAACATGCCAAACATCGCTGCCCATGCCCCCGATACCGGTGGCGACGACGGTGACGTCGGAACGTGTGATCATCGTCGGTTCCTCATCTCTCGTTCGAAGGTGCCGCTTTGAGGCCGCTCACCGGCCGCCTTCGCTGACGGCTTTCCTCTGCTTTCGGTTACCCTGCCCCAAGAACGGACCACAACCCGGTCCCCCGTGCGACCGGTCTCCGCAGAACCCGAGCTGTGCTACGCCGTCCGCGACCCAAGGCCTTCCGGGAACCCGACGTCCTCTTGGCAATTCTCACACCAGAACGCGACACGATGAACCAACGAGCTCGCCGTGATCACAGCCCGCTCGCCACCCGGCGTCATGCCGACCGAACCCCGCCGACCCCGCTTCTCCTCCCAGAAAATCTGCCCCGCCGCGTCGCTGTGCGGACAAACAAGAACGTTGCCAGCGGAAACCGAGACAAGCCACGCTTCACCGGTCTTCACGCTGCCCTCGCTTCCGCCCGGGCCGTTGCGACGGGACGCCCGGGGAACCGCCGGTACTGGTCATCCATCGAATCCCGCAAATCCGTCGCTGAGCACGACTGCGCCGCACGAGCACCGGTAGCCGACGTCGCGCCCATTGCTGATCATTCGATCCGTGACCTCCGGGTCGAGACCGCACCCCGGGCAAACATGCTTGCGAGGTCCGTCAATCGGGCCGCTTGAACCGGATGAATCCGTGCTGCGGGCCTCCATCCGGTCACGCTCCCTCTGCCGACAAGAACGCACGGAACGACGCGAGGGTCACCGCGCTCGCGTCCCACTTGGACACCATCGGCATCACGGCCCACAGCCACTCCTGCACGCTCCTGAACCCACAACCAGTCGCGGTCGCGGACGTCCATGTTCGGGCCCTCGCGGGCAGTCCCGAAATCCCAGTCGTGCATCTGGCTGGTCGTCCACGTGCGGTCGAGCTCAGGGACCGCATCGACCAGCTCAGCCCATTCCTGCATGGTCGCGCACCGCGGCCGAGCAACCCCCATGCACCGCTTGCTGTCCGAAGCGGCGACGTTCCGCTCCCATGTGCGCAGGGCAGTCCGTGGCCCCGGTCACGAGGTCTCCGCGAGCTTCGCGTCAACGGCGGCGATCGCCTCGTCGAGACGATCGGCATTCCGCTGCAGTGCGGACAGCGAGTCGCGCGCTGGGCCGTCGACGTGCGCGGCCGCGGAGGCCAGGAGTCCGTGCCAGCGCTGAATCGCCTCGTGCACCAGCGTTACGAATTCCGCGTACCGGCGAGAAGTGTGGGCAACAACCCAGGCCGGTGCCCGGAAAGCGGCCCCGACGGACAGGTTCCCGCGCACCGCAGTGACAGCGGCGTGGATGCCGCGCCGGTCGCGCGGCGCTCGGATCTCCGGCACGGGGAGGTTGGCGGGGAATGTCTGCGCGCGGCGCAGCAGGGCGGAAAGCCGCTCGCCGCTGCATGCGAGCACCTCGTGAGCTTCGCTCTCGCGGTCCGCGACGCTTGTCACGACTGCCGTCCCTGCAGCATCGCGACCTTCCGCCGACTGCGACCGTCCCCGTCGCGCTCCCAGCCAGCCAGGAAGGACTTGTCAGCACGGGCGGCAGTCCCGGTCATCACCGCGCCGCGCAAGAAGGCCCGAGGGGCCGTCTGTCGCCCGGAAGCGAGACTGAGGTCCGGATGGCAGCGTGTCACTCGACAATCCTTCGGTGCAGTGCCCGCGCAGCAGGCACGGTCGTCCTGGCACCCGACTCTCCCCTCGACATCCGAACGGCGGAAGAGATCGCTGTTTCCAAACCAGCCCGCACCGTTTCCCGATCTCCGGCACAAGACAGCCCGACGCCGGACCAGGGCGGCCGGAAGCACCGCAGCGCAGCGACTCGCCTCTCTGCCCCGACACGCGTTCTTGCAACACCCGGCACCGAGATGGTCCACCTTGGACACACGCCCCCGATAGCCGAGACGAGAGCTCGCTTGTCGTTGTCGAACTGCTCGGCCCAGCGCCGACGGCGAAGGCAGGTCACTGGCGCCAGTGGTCCGACCACGCCGCAGCTCGCAACCAGGGTCGGGACGTCAGAACGCGCTGACCAGACATGCCCGGGCAGCCGAGGTCATTCGATGCCGTGAACCTTCCGCGCGCCCGCAGCGACCCCCCCTGCAGCCTCGTGTCCGGAATCGCAGCCACGACCGCTCGAAATCGGCAGCAGAGGATGCATGACGGGATGAAACACAGGCTGCGCCTTTGGAAACAACCGACAGCCCCCGCTGGCGAGCGGCCTGGGACAGAGTTGAGCCGAAACCGTTCTGCCGAAACAGTTCTGCGGAGTCGGACGCCGCTCTCATTCCGAGTCCCCCGTGAACAAATCAACGCCAGCCTCGGCGATCCTCCCCGGGAAACCGTGCGCTGTGAAGGAGAACCGTGCCCACCCGATCCCTCATCGGCATCCTGAGCGACGACGGCCGCAGCTATCGTGCCCGCTACTGCCACAGCGACGGCTACCCGACCCACATGCTTCCGGTCCTAGGCGAGGCCCTCCACAAACACCACGCGGGCGACCTAGCCCCACTGGCAGCCGCCCTGCTGAGGCACGACTGGGCCTACCTTGCCCCGGGCTCCGCCGCCGACGAGGCACACGACGGCGGACAGCGCTCCGATCGCCTCCAACCCACCGCCGGAGTCGGCTTCCATTACGCCGGCAGCCGCGAACTCGAACCCATCAACGGCACCCTCGACGAGGACGCTGGCGGCAGCGCCACGTGGCTCTACCTCATCTCCGGCGACGAGATCCGCGTCCACTACGAAACCGGCGGCGCCTGGGCACACTTCGGCGACTACGGATCCGCCGAACTCGCACACCTCGACCCAACCGACCTCATCGCCCGTGAATCCGCGGTGACTGGCCGCCGTGTCTGAGCCGAAACGGCACGACACCGCGCACACCGGGGCCGTCCGCATGCGGCGACAACACGAGGAACGCTGTCCGGCGCCAACGCACGGCCACCGGGGAGCACCCGGCCAGTCGCCCACAGCAGGCCGAAGACAGTGTCGACCGCCCCTGCCATTGTGCCGGCGACATTCTGACGGCCGAAAGCGCACAGGCGGGCCGCGACACCGCGACGCCCAGATTGTCGAGGGTTTCGCAGGCGCGGGCGGATGGTCGTTGGGCCTGCGGCTGGCCGGGTACGCCGGACGCGCGATCGGTATCGAACTCGACCCCGACGCATGCGCGACAGCGTCCGCAGCCGGACACGACCGGATCCAAGCGGACGTCGCAACAATCGATCTGACCGGGTTCGGCAAGGTCGACGGGCTGATCATGTCGCCACCGTGCGAATCGTGGTCGCCTGCGGGAAAACGACGGGGAGAACGAGACCGCGACGCCGTGCTGTCCCGGATGGCAGCCTTCGCCCGCGGCCGGGTTCCCGACGTGTACGACTGGGCCGACAACCGTTCCGCCCTGACCGCAGAACCCCTGCGGTACGCCCGGGCACTGGGGCCGCGATGGATCGCGCTCGAGCAGGTTCCGCAGGTGCTCCCGATATGGCAGCACGCTGCGGCTCTGCTGCGAGAACTCGCCTACAACGTCTGGTGCGGCATCTTGTCTGCCGAGCGCTACGGCGTCCCGCAAACCCGGAAACGGGCCGTGCTGATCGCCCGCCGCGACGGGATACCAGCGCTGCCGCCCGCACCCACCTTCGAGGAATGCCGCGCAGGGCACCGCTCAAGAACCGACGCCGACCTTTTCGGCACCACGTTGCAGAAACCTTCCACAATGGCCCGCGCTCTCGGATGGGACCGGTCGCGCAACCGCGCCGGCATCGCCGACTGGGTGTACGAACGACCGGCGACCACAGTGCAAGGCACCGGGCGAATCGGCCGACCCGGACACAAGGACCGCGCCGGCGGCGAATCTCAGTTCGGCAAGGACAGCGTCAACGTCACGGTCTCCGAAGCCGGCATCCTGCAAGGATTCCCTCCGGACTATCCATGGCACGGAAGCAAAACGGCTCAGCACCGCCAAATCGGAGGTGCCGTTCCTCCCCCGCTGGCCGCCGCGATCCTCGCCCAGCTCGTCCCACCGACCCGGTCTGCAGGCGACCTCGCCTGACCCTGCAACGCCCGCCAGGCAGTGATGAACAAACTTCCGATCACGTGACGCCATCGCCAGAGTTCGGGCACAGTCGCTCGAAATCACTACAGTGCCGTTGCTGCCCGAGCCTTCGGGAGCCCCGCGATGCGCAAGGACTGCCACATGCCGCACGCCCGGACGTTTGCCCTCGAGGCCGGCGGAGTCGAAATCCCTCGACGTGACTGCCGAAATCAACGTCATCGATGTTCCCGAATGCCGGCAGCATCTTCCGGGCACCGAGTCCGGCATCGCCATCGACCTCACCTCGTCGACCTCATCGCCGTTGGCCGCGTCGACGCAGCGAGCGCCAGCGTCGCACTGCGCGCTCTCGGCCGCGCCATCCATCAGCGCAACAACAAACTCCGACGCGCCAATCAGGTGTGATCACTGGTCGGCGGCCGGCGACGCAATCCCTTTGGCGAGGGCCATCTGCCATCCGTCCCGCAACGCGACACCGGGACCCAGGACCTCGACGTTTACGTCATCGGCGATGTCCGCCCAGGTATACGTGGCACCGGTCTCGACGACATGCGCGGCCCAGGCGAGGCGCATGGTTTCGCGGGCGTGTTCCTCGGAGCTGCCGCCGGCCATGAAGTGGAAGTGGCGGGTCGACAGCATGGCGATGTGCAGCGGGTCGGCGGCGATCATCCACATCTCCTCTGTCCTGGCGCGACGAGTTCGCACGCGACGGCATCGTCCACGGCAGCTTCTTCCCCAGCACAGCTCACGAGCACCCGCGCCCATACCGAGGGAATCAGACACCGCGGACGCATGCCCACGGCCGATCACGTCAACTATCCCGCCCTAAAGGAGACGGTGAACAACCTCGCTGTTTCCATCCCGTCCCACGGCTGTTTCCGACCGCGTCCGCGATCCGCCGGCACTGACGAAGCACCGGTGCCGGCGGCCGACTCCTTCTCCCCGGGCCACCATCCCGGGGCAGCTGCGCGACCACGACAAGCACGCTTGGGCTGCTCCCGCGTACGCCGGGACGTCGAACCACCAGTCTGCGACGGACTCCGCGGATGGGCCGAATCCTTACGCGGATGCTCCGCACTGCACAGGAACAAAAACAGCATGGCTTGCGCCTTGCAACAGGTTCTGGCTGTTGCAAGGCGCAAGCCATGTCAAAATGCACCCATGCGCGTCACCCACGCACTTGTGCAGATAGCCACCGCACTCATGTCCGCGCCGAAGGAGCGGCACTGGGGCTACCGACTGTCCGCTACCTGCGGAGTCCTCTCCGGCGCGCTCTACCCGCGCTTGGCTCAGATGGTGGAGGCAGGCTGGCTCGAAAGCGGCCGTGAACCTGCCGAGAAAGCCGCGGGCCGGCCGCCCCGCATCTACTACACGCTGACCGAAACTGGGAAGACGGAACTCGGAGCCCTTCTTGCGCGGGCCGCCACCGATCCCCGATTCGAATCCATAAATCTGCGTCGGAACCCACGAAACGGAAATTCCTGAGGCGCTGACCGGAGAGTCAGGTTTCCGGCTCCTCGTCGGCAGGAACCGCCCGCAACGGGAAGTCGTCCGCCGGGGAGCGCCAGGTCCGGAGCCATATCGTCCGTCGGCGGCACGCGACGCCGGACCTCAGTCCGGGTTTCGCCGGTTCCCGTCCTCGTTCCCCGAGCACACACCGCAGCGAAACGAACCGCGCTCTCGCGGCAATCCGCCAACTCGCACAGCCTTCTGCCCGGTTCCCGCCAAGCCATGACAGCCGACGGCATCGAGCCGGCGGCTGGCTGGTACGTAGAACACCCACACCAGGACCAACATCACGACCGCCGCAACCGACACAACTCCCATGACGTCAACGACCCAGCCGGGAGCCGCGTCGATCAGAGCCGGGTTCTCGACGACGCGGCGGGCCGCGAAGAACGTCAGAAGCCCAGACGCACTCATAGCGAGGAACAGAATCCGAAGACTGCGACGGGCCGAACCCCGACAGCGTCCGGGAGGCAGGTCGTCGCGCCCGAGGCCTTTCTCGCGCTCAGTCACGCCGGTCATCATTCCCTGCACACGGCGTCGTCAGAGTCGGGGCGATGTAGCGCGTCCGGGTGCACCCCGCGCTACGACAATCTGCGGGTCTCGCGGGTGGCGGCGTTCCGGCGACGTGCTGGACAAGACCGTCGGCAACCTCCAGGCACACCCTCGATGACCTGACCGTGGAACAGACCACGAAGGCCCAGGTTACGACGAGTCCGCGGAGTGTTCGACGAGCGCTTGGCCGAACGCGCCGGGCGGCCCTCGCATCGGCGCGAGTGTCGAGCGCGGTTGCCCTGCGGCAAAAGGGTGCCCTAGGCTGCGACTTGCTTTGCTGGCAGCTCCGTTTGCTCCGGGCTGAGGATTTCAACGACTGGATTGTCGCGCGCACTGCTGTGCGCCGTTTGTCGTTCCCTCTCACGAGACCGGAGAGCATTGTGCCCGAATTGGAAGACCTCTATCAGCAGGCTCTCGCCGCGGTGCCCGACGGCGCATGCAGAATGCTCGTCGCCTACAGCCGCGCTCGCTTCACCGGCCCCGATCCTGTCGCTGACCTGCTCGACGACGAGCGGCTGATCGTCGACCGCCACCACGACGGCAGCGTGACCCTGGTGTGGGACCAGTTCAACACCAGGATCCTCGCCGCGGTCATCGAGCTCACGATGCAGGAGCTGCACCAGGGACCGCGGTACCTGAGCGCTCCGCCGGAGCAGTTCTTCGCGCACCCCGACGGCTGGTGCCCGGCCTGCGCTGAATCCTCCATGCCCGGCCCCGAGGTCTGGGGCATCTGGCTCGCCCAGGACTGGGAGCGCGCCCACGTCCGCGCCGCGCTGCGCGCGGGCGAGCAGTATGACGTGCACCGGTTCGCGAATCGCACCGTCGCGGAGGCCGCGGCGCGCGGGAACTTCGCTGCGCTGCTCCGCGCCCGCCGACGATGGGCGTCGCGGACTCTCGTGGAGATCACCGTCCTGGACCGCGATCCCCGCACAGCGCCCCGCTACCGGCTCGACTTCGTGGCAGAACACTCCCAGCTGCGGCTGTGGCACGAGAACCCCGCTGAACCCGCCGTGGCCCGGCGCAACCGGCAGTGGCCTGACGAGGTGCTCCTGTTCGACCCGGGCGCCGACCGGATCGCGACCGTGCCCGGCCCGGATTTCGCGGAGCAGGCGGACGCCGCAGACGCCGCTGCCGAGACCCGCAGAGCGCGGCAACGCGCCGCCAACCCCGTCGGATTCCAGGTCACCACCCTCGACGGCTGCCAGATCACCTGGTACCGCGAAGCCGCGGACGACCGCGAAGGCGGACTCTGCTCGATCCTGGACCCCGGATCCGCCGAGCCCGCCCAACGGCTGTTGGACGACGGCGCTGCCGAAAGCATCGACGGCGCGCCGCGAGGACTGACCGTGTACGGGCGGCACCGGCACGACCGGCCCAGCTTCGCCCGCGCGGCCGCCATGACCCCGCAATACGCCTACCTGCTCACCGGCATCACAGAAGGCCGCGGCAGCACAGCCGGCGGCTGAGCCCCGCGCCCGCAAGCGAGGCGGGTCGCTCCCGGGCGGTGACGGCAGAGTGGGTAGCGTCGCCGCATGACACAGCAGCCAGGGCTGCCGCCCGCGGAGTACTACGCGACAAGGCCGAAGCAGATGGCCTCCGGCGGCGTGATCTTCCGCGACGCCGAAGGCCGCGTCCTGCTCGTCGAGACCGCGTACCAGACCGGCGACCGGTGGGAGATCCCCGGCGGCGGAATCGAGAAGGGCGAGTCCCCGTGGCAGTGTGCACGCCGCGAGGTCACGGAGGAACTCGGGCTCGACGTGCTCCCTGGGCGGCTGCTGGCCGTCGACTGGGTTCCGTCGCAGCCCGACGGCCGCCCCCCGCTGCTGAACCACGTGTTCGACGGCGGCACTCTCGACGACGCCGCGGTCGCCTCGCTGCGCCTGGCCGACGGCGAGCTCAAGAGCTGGACGTTCGCGACGCGAGCCGAAGCCGCCGGATTGCTCCGGGAGGGCTTGGCGCGACGTGTCGCCGCCTGCCTCGACGCCGTGCGCACCGGCCAGGCCATCTACCTCGAGGACGGGTTTCCCCCGAACTCCCGCCGCGCCGGCATCTAGCTGCGCCTCGTCTTTCATGCGCCGTCCGCGGGCAACCCCGGGAGTCAGGGCTCACGCAGGGAGTTCCTGAGCGGCGCATCTGGCGTCGTGTGGTGCGGGGTCCGTGTCCGCCGAATCCCCAACACGGAACGAAACCCGCTGAGATCGGCATCGGTCACGATTCTGCGCGGCGCTTGTCGCGCTCCTCGCGCAGAACGGCGAGGACGTCGTCGCGGTCGAGAACGACCAATCGGGGTGCGCAGCGATCAGCGCACTCCCGAGATCGTCTGCGAACTCAAGGAGATCTTCCCGATCGAAGGCGCGGAGCCATGCCAGGTCGCCCAACTCGGCGAGGCTGGGAATCCCGCCGCGCCGCAACAGTGCCACAAGCCGAAGGCGTGCTGCCCACCAATGCGCAATTTCCTTCCGGGCGGAGACTTCTCGCTCAGGCATGGCCACCACGAAGGTTCCGTCCTTGCCGCGAATCCTCGCGCCACCGTCCCGCGCTGCATGCAGCACCAACGTTCGCTTGGCCGCGAGGTCGCTGCTCCGGAAGATCTCCTCGGACATCACGCATCACCCGGACCGAACCTACAGCACCCAGCAATTCAACTGCCTCCCGAACTGGCAACCGCCCGTCCTCGAGCGGGCTGAGGTTCGACCCCAGCGATCGGCGGCGTCACATTCGACTCGGCGCGGTCGACTTCCCCCGAATCGCCAGCTCACGCCCGACCCTGTCCTGGGAATCCCGGTACGGTCTGGCGATGACCGCCCCGCTGGACGTGCTCGAGCACCGCATCGCCGAGTTGCGCAGCAGCATCCGCACCGCAGCCGCCGCCGGCGACCAGCCCCGGACGAACGAACTGCGCGCCGAACTCCGCCGGACGAGCCGCGCCTGGGACGCGCTGCTCGGTCTCGACGAACCGCAGCAGGCCTACGAGCCCTGCGGCCCGCGAGACGCGCTTCCCGCCCGCGAGCACGTGCACCGCGTCCTGACGCTGCTGCAGGTCCCGGCCGCGCCGAAACTGATTGTCAGCGTCCACGAGGCATTCTTCCCCGCCGAGTTGCCCCCGTCCAAGCTGAGCAGCCTCCGACGCGACGAACAGCGCTCTTACCAGGCCGCGCCCGGGCTACGGCCCTACTACCTGTGCCCTGCCCTGACCCACGACCGGCTCGCTCCCGCGCGGGCGCTGATCACGGTCAGCACCTGGCCCGCCGAGCAAAGAATCCTCGGTCCACTGTCCCCGCGGGTGAACCATCTCGCCAGCGCTGTCCGCATCGCCGAAGCTCTCCGCACCGCAGAAGACACAACGCCCCGCACGACCAACCCGGCGGCGCTGCAACTGCTGCGGCGCTTCGCCGCGAGCATCCCCGGCGCCGCCGACAGCGCGGCCGCGGACGACCAGGCACTCGACCTGCAGCAGATCATCAATGCCGCCCAGGACGAACTCGCGAAGCACGCCGACGCCGACCGCGACACCCGCGCGGCGGCCTCCCGGCACGCCCGCGCGCAATTCGACGCCGAACAGCAGCTATTCGGCCGACCGCCTCACTGAGCACCGGCAATCGCTCGCTCGCAGCCAGCGGAGTTCGGCCCCGGGAACTCCCAGTGCAGAGACGGATGTTGTCCGTGCTGCGAACCAAGCAGCCAGCCGACGTTGTCTGTTCCGGGCACCGGCGAGGCCTGCACGGATCGTATCGGCCGGGCCGTCAGGCCAGGCGTGTCACTCATTGTTCTCCTCAGCTGTGAGCCTCCAGCCCGGGAAGTACACAACCTGTCCGAGGCCCATTTGGTCGCATCGCATGTCGTCGGCCAGACGACAGGCGTCCTGCGGCTGTTCCTGGCCGAAGCGGACAAGGAACTTCACCGCATCGGCGATCTTGTCGACGTACAGCGCGAAACACGTCTCGCCGTACATCGCGCGGCCCGAGTAGCTGTCACGGACGACGTCATCGGGCTCCAGGTCGGTCCTGTATGCAACGTCCCGGATGGTCTGGCGGTCGAGAGTGGTCGACACTGAGGCAGTCCTTTCTGGCGGTCAGGAAGGGAGTCGGCGGTCGTGGCGCAGTTCCGCCGTTTCGCGGCGGCGGGCCCGACGGGCGAAGTCGGTCCGGTCGTGCCGGGGGCAGCACGTCCGGTTCTGGGCGCGGCCTTGCCGTCCGGCCGAATCGCGTGCTGTTGCCGGACGTCACGGTGGTTGCCTTCCTGTGCGTATGCCGGTCGGGCCGATGGCGGTTCATGCGCGGGCCGGGCGAATCCGGCGTCGGCTCGTGCAGCGAATTCGGAAACGCCCGCCCGGGGGGCGATGCCCGGCGCCGGACCGTCCGTCCTGACGAGGGTCCCCGGCGACGAGCGGACGGCCAGGCCTGTTCGGCAACTGTGGTTCGCCGTGCGTGTCGCGGGGGTCGGCGTCTTCCGTCGGCGCAGGCCGGCAGGGCTTCCCGCGCGACAGAGTCGCGTGTGACGGCGCAAGCCGAGTGCTGCGGTCACTCCCGACGACGCTGCAATCCCATCGACTATGACCCGAGAACTCGGAGCACGGAGAGCGATTCTGTTTCCAACATCCGGCAACGATGGTTCCCACGAGCAGGGGCAGCGGGCGCTCTCGACGGCACTGCGGCCGACAACCGGGGGCGCGACTCCAGCGCCAGCAGACATCGCTGACGAGAATGTGGTCTGGGCAAGGTGCGGCGCTGCCGCCCGGGGTCATCGCCGCGATGAGCGGCGGCGGTGCCGCGCGGGACTGTGGAATGAGCGTGTGTCCGGAGTTCGGCCGAAGCGTCGTCGTACGCCGCGGAGCCGTTCCGATCGGCGAGATCGCGACGAAGTCCGCAGGCGACGCCGCCCTTGCCGGGAAGAAGGTCCGGCTCCGGTGGACGCCGAGTTTGGCGGGTGGCGCCGCATTGCCCGTGCCGTGGTCCTGGCACGCCGCCGCGGCCGCGCTCGCCGCCGCTTCATCAGCGAGTCGCGTGGATCGCTGACGAACATCACCCGCGGGTTGGGTGGCGCGCCGAGCGCGCGGACCGTACGGCGGCACCCGGGCTATTCGACGCCCATCTCCTTGAGATGGGCGTCGACCATCGCGTGCCGTCGGGCGGATTCGGCATCCGTGTGGTCTCTGATGCTGCGGTCGGGGTCGATCTGGTCGGCTGCGGCTTTCCACTCGTCCCGGCTGAATTTGCGGACCTCGGTGCCGAGGATGCGCGACCACTCCGCGGCGGGGAGCCGGGGAAAGAACGACGGCGATTCGTACAGGCATTCCTGTTCACGGACCAGGACGTTTTCCACCTCGCCCGCGGAATTCAGCAGCACGGTCTTTCCGGTCGCGGCTTTTTTGCGGCGGCAGGGCGCGAAGTGGCTGCGCATCAGCTCGTCCGGATCCGGGTGCGAGCTGTAGTGGTCGCGGTCGGTCGGCCAGCCGGTCAGCAGTGCGATCGCGCGGTCGTCGCGCAGCCGCACGCCCGTTGCGATCCATTCGACGAAGTTCTCCATCCCGGCTCCGGAGGGAGTGATTCCGGGCGAGTGGGCGACGTGCACGCGTTGGCCGCCGCCCGATTCGTAGACGACCACGAGCACGTAGTTGAGCGCCGCCGCGGTGGGATACACCAGCAGGTAGCGCTCGGCCTCGGCGTACGGCGCGAACTGCGCAAGGTCCACGTCTTCGAGCAGCAGATCGCGCTCGCGACGGCGGAACAACTTCATGAGAACCTTCCCTGCACGTCAGTTGGCAACTGCGGAAATCCGGCTAGGCGGCGATCGGGAACTGCGGCGCGCTCCGGATTCGGCATTCGGGTGAGGCGCCACCGCAGCGAGGCCTTCGCGGGGCATCGCTGTCGGGGCTTCGTCTCGCTTGTCAGCACGACGCCAAGCCGATCCAGAGCCAGCCGGTGTGCACCTGTGCGCCTTCGGTGGGTACGGTCACCGTTCCGCTCAGCACCCGAGCGCCTTGCGCTCGGTACGAGCCGCTCGTGCCGTAGACGACGTGCTCGCCCTGGGCGAGTCTCCCCGACATCGCGGCGGCCACGGCCGCGTCCAGGTCCGCGTGCCCGCCCGGCACGGCCGGGATCTTCACCTCGTGTTCTCGCCGTCCGCCTTTGACCGCGATGCCGCCGGCCCGGCCCCCTGTGTCGCGGATCTCGGCCCACTTCTGGTCGTCGCCTCTGAGGATGCCGAAGGCCATCTTCCCGGCCTCCCCCAGATCGACCGGCTCGGCGGTCACGATCACGAACCCTTCGGACTCTTTCTCCGCGATCGTGCCCGTGTACCCGCCCGATCCGTGCTCCCACTGTGCGTTCGCGACGGCTGCATGGAAAGCCTTGTCAGCGTCCGTCCCTTCCTGGTAGGTCACGAATTCTTCGGCTCCCATAGCTTGTGGTCTCCTGTGTTCCGTGGTTTCGGTGCGCGAACGTTGTCGTCGCAGCTCGCTGCCGGCGCGGGGACGATCCCGAAGGGCTTGCGCGGCGCGTGCCTGAGTCTGCGGACGAAGCGACGGCGGGCACAACGGTCGCATCAGCCCCGATGGCACCTGATTGCGTCTTGCGGACGGGCCGAATCCACACGGGCTGTCCGGTGAGCACTCTCGACGCGCCTTCGGTTCGGGCTCCGGTGTCTTCCGCTGCTCCGCGTGGCACGCGCCGCCGGGCAACATTCGTCCGAGCGCAGCCAGTTCTGCGGTGTGCCCAGCTACTCCGTACAGCACACGCGGTATCCGATGCCGACCCGCCCGGTGCGCGGGACGGGACGCTCGGAAAGGTCGTGCTCTCCCCTGCGGCAAAGCCGACGGCGGGGCTGCGGACGGCTGCTCGTCGTTGCCTCCGCGGCGGCAGGGAAGCGCTCAGGACCAAGCTTGTTCCTCCTCCGCCGCCGCTGCTGCAAGCAGATCCGCCAGAGCGCGCCCGGACGGCAGCTCGAGCTCGTCCGCGGCCCGCAGAGCCGCCTCGCATGAGGCCTTGTCCCCGCACGTGCAGTTGACGTTCACCGGCCCGGGTTCCGCCTGGTCGGTCTCGGTGCCGTCGGCCACCCACCGGCCGTGCCGGATCTTCAGGGGCACGAGCAGCGCGACCTCGATCTTGTGCGGGCCGTCCCGCCGTGGGTCGTAAGGCATGGCGCCCGCCTCGTTTCGCTTGCCGTCGTCGACGCTCCTCGCCCACGACCTCGCGCAGGCAGCATCGACTATCGCCTGCCGGCGGCAGAGGAGACCGCTGCGGCGTGTTTCCATTTCATCCCGGCATGTTTCCTCTCCCCGCGGCAGCCTTTCCCTCGGATATCCGCCCGTCCTTGCCGTATCGCCGAAGAGCCGGTATTCATGGTTTCTTCGCATTGCTGAGAACTGGACGAGGACGAGCGGGGCGGTGACCGGCATGGCCGGAAGAAACGAGCAGCAGCCGACCGTCGGAGAGCTGCTCGGCCCGGACGACAGCGAACTGCTGCGGCAGTTCGGTCTCGAGACGGGGCGGCCGCGGTTCTCCTGGAGCCCTCCCTGGAACCTCGTGTACTGCAGCCGGGAGATCCGAGTCAACGGTGCCGGGACGATCACCCTCACGCTCAATCTCGACGCCAGCCGGCTCGACCAAGCCGACAGGGACTTCCTTCGCCGGATAGGCCAGTTCGTGCACGACTACGCGGCGCGCACCGAACAAGCGACGACCGCTCCGAGCTAAGGCAAACAGGCACTTTCGGCACAGCCGGGCATGGGCTCGGGCGGCGCAGCGCCGATTTCGACGGTGCCGCCCTGTCGCGGCTCTCTCCGCCTCGCACACGGTCGGGTAGCCCGCGCCGCGAGGCTCTGCCAGGCTGGGCAGGTGAACAGCGACGCAACCCGGCCGGACTGGACTGTCTGGTCTGCGGCCTACGCCTACGCCTCGGTCATGCGCGGGCCCCGGCTGAATCCCGACGGCCGGGATCCCGACGCGCAGGCGAAGACGCTGGTGGCCCACGTGATCGCTGAAACGGCCGCGGCCGCGGGGATCCGGGTCGAGCATCCGCGGGACCTGGCCGAGTTGCCGATGGACGCGCTGCGGCAACGGCTCGACCCGATGCGCCTGGCCGGCGGGATGGCCAAATGGAAAAGGACGGTCCGTCCCGCGCCCGGAGAACCCGGCCGGGAAGAGTTCGAGCGGCTCGAACTCGAGGTCGACGACCAGCAGGCACAAGCGCATCGGAACCCTGCCGCGATCGACTCGGAAGGACGCTTGAAGGACGGACAACGCTGGATCGACCGCGCCGGCGAGGCCGAACGGCTGCTGGTCGCGGGCATGGTCCAGGGCGCACAGCTGACCGGTGGCACCGACGCGACCCTGGGCGGGCTGGCCGACCTGCTGCCTCGTGACGACACCGACGACTCCGCCCCGGCCGGGCTGACCGCGATCCTGATGGACAACGCTTTCGCGTTGCGCCCCGCTGCGGTGCCGATCGCCATCTGGTGGAACGACCTGGCCGACCTCATCGGGCCCGCCTTCGCCGACCGGCCGCGGTCCGGGGACCCCGGCTGGAGCTGGATCCCGGGGGAAGCGATGGTCCTGGTGCAGCTGACGATGTACGTGGCGGCCCACGACCGCGGCGAACTCGCCCGCGCCGTGCCCTGGTCGGCGGCGCGGCTGCGCCTGCAACTCGGCCCCGACGGACTGCGCAGCTATCTGGACACCGCACTCGCCCGCCTCGGCCACACCGATTCCAGCCAACTCGACGACATCCCCGCGGTGATCTGGTCGATGTACCAGAACGGGCGCCTCAGCCGGATGCACGGCGTCGACGACACGCTGACCGCGGTGCTGCCCTACGCCGTCGAGCGGCTGGACCGGGTCCTGATCGCCGAACGCGGCGGGCACGCGCCCGGCTCCGACGTGCTCGTCGCGCTGCAGCCTGGCGACCGGCCCCAGCCGATGCGGATCGTCGCACCCGTCTGGGACCACGCCGTCCCGCCCGGCGAGCGCGCCGCACGAATCGACCTCGTCGCGGGCCCACCCGCCGCCTACCTCGTCGCCGACCCCGGCACAGGAGACACCGCCACCGCACGATCGGACGCGATCGTCCCTGTCTGCGACGAGCCGGCCTGACCGCAGCGGCACAACACAACGCCGGGGCGATGGCGCTGAAAGTCAGCGATCGCGCAAGCGTCTCGCCCGCAGCCCAGCCTGGCAGAGGCGGATGCCCGATGTCCGGCTCTTTCGCCGTGGGCCGCAGCAGAACGAGGTCCGGAACAGCGACCGGCTGTCCATTGAGGACACCACCCCGCGCAGAACCGATGTCGCAGCGGGCCGAACCGCTCGGGGCTCCAGCCTCGGACTGAACACGTGGTTCTCTCCCGCTGACCGGACGCCGCGCACGCGGTACGGTCCTGTGCATGGGCACGGCGACGCCGCGAGGGCAAAGCCGGGGCGACGGCCCGCACCGGAGCCAGGCGGGTCGGGCGGTCCCGGGAATGGCTCCGGACGTCGCGATGCCGTTCAAACACGCCCACCTGCCGGACGGGCATCCCCGGCAGTTCCCCTATTGGCAGCGGGTGCTGGAGCAGTACTTGCACGGGGTGCAGTTCCTGTTGACCTACCTTGCTTTCGTCGACGACGGCGGAGTCGGCGTCTCTGCCGTGCACGTCGAGCCGCAACGGGAGTGCGAGACCGGCGAACAGTACCGCCAGCGTCGTGATGCCGTGCGAATGTTCAACGGGGCCCGGGCCGAGGCTGGGTCGTGGAGCGAGCTCGCGGCGGAGGAAATGCGGACCATCCGGCCTTCCGACGCCGGTGCCGTGGCGCTCTGGTTGATCGGCCAGAGCCATGAGTGGTGCCAGGAGTCCGGGTTCTATCCCCGTATGAATCTTCACCGGGCGGCGGCGAGCCCGCTGCTGCACGCGATGTGCCCGCTCGAGCATCTGTCTCGTGCCTTGGAGGTGCTGGACATGTTCTGGCTGGAAGCCGTGGAGGAACGTCCGCCCTCGGTCCGCGAGACCGCAGCACGGTATCCGATCGCCACCCTCCACGTGACGGCGGCGATGACCGCCGGACTGTTCGGGGAGCCGGACTGCGTCCCGGATCGCGTCGCTGCGCTGGCCCAGCTGCTCAAGTTCAACCAGCAACTCGTCGATCGGCTTGCTCGCTGATGCACTGCAGGATCCCGGCCGCCGGCGGCTGCCCCGTGAAACCTTCGCCTCCGAGGCCGAGTTCGGGCACCGCCTGGCCCCAGCTGCGCAGCTAGGGGGCGTCAGCCCGATCCCCGAGCGGCCCAGATCAAGTGGCGAAAGGACGAGAATCCGCGTCTCAGGCGGAAACTCACCGAACGCGACCAGGGGATCAGCGACCGGAGCGAGTTCAACGCACTCGCCGTTCCGCGTATCGCCGCACAACACGCCGAGATCCTCCGGCTCCGCAACGCTCTGACCATCGCAGGTCTGTTCAGGCCCCTCCCGCCCTTCTCCTCTCAGCCGACCAGTTCACTTTCGGCGACGTCGACCTCGATCGGACGGTGATCGGTCAACTCGACGCGCTCGCCGTCGAGCGTCACGGTGACCTCGTCCACGGGCACCACCCGGAATCCGGTCACCGCGGCGGTCGGCACGCGATGGGTGGCGTACCAGCGATCGACTCGCCTGTCGGGGTGCATGTCTTTCGAGAAATGACCTGTCGTGGGTTCCCAGGGCGAGCCGGTGACGACGGCGCAGTCCCGCATCCGCCCGATCTTAGGGTGCTCGAGCCGGGCCGCGGCCCGACGGTCGAGCGCCCCGTTCTCATCGAATTGGTAGGCGTGGTCGGGATGCTCCTGCACACCGAACTTCCCGCCGTACACGTAAGGGTCGCGGTCGTACCATTCGCAGCCGTCGCCCACGACGATCTTCTGGGCGCCGATCCCGTTGAAATCGCCGCCGAGAAACCCGGGAATGTCGTCGCGATGGAACGCCCGGATCAACTGGTTGGCGTCGCGCGCGGCCCATTGCTGGTCGAACGGGGACAGCTGCACCGATCCGACCCGGGCCTTGGGCCCGCCGAAGTCGAACACCCCGGCGATCGCGCAGTGCCACATGCCCGCGCCTTCCCGCATCAGCGGGTGGAGCGTGCCGGGAACCGGCTCGATCCCGTCGCGCCACAACAGCGCCGTGTGGTGAATGATCCCGCCGACCGCGATGGCCGGCAGGCCCCCGACCTGCCAGTTGAGACCGGTCGCTTCGCCCAGCCGGCGCAACCCCGCGATCGCACCCGGCGTCTTGTCCTGTGTTGTCGGGAGGACCGGGAACATTCGCCCGGCCGCTGCGGCTTCGGCCTCGCCTGTGGAGATGATCTCCTGCACGGCGAGGACATCCGGGTTGCGGGCCCGGATCAACGCTTCCAGTCCGCGGAAGCGTTTCTGCTCGTCAGGAGCCTCGCTGCCGTAGAGATTCAGTGCGTTCACCGACATCAACGTGACCATGCGGCCCTCCCCGTCCCCGTTAGGCGGCACCGAAACGCGGCAACCGCACCGCTACCGTAATGACCTGATCACCGCAGGCGCTGTCGCACGCGCCGAGCACGCACGAGAGACATCCGCGCCGAGGCGCATACAGCTAGCGCAACGATCGCCCGACAACGCGATCGGCGACACTCCGGAAGCGGTGCGCCGACCGAACTGTTCGCGGGGCAATCGTTCGCGTCTGGCCAGGCTCGACTCGAAAATGGCAGGTGTCACCGTCGTCGTCGGAACCGTCGTTAGGCGTCACGGACACCTCGACGAACGACCCAGTCGCCGTCGCGGCTCGCCTCGATCGTCCGCACGGCGCACTCGCGACCGGCGATCTCGCGGGTGAAGGCATGACCGGCGAAAACGCCTTCGATCAAGCCCTGAGTGCTCAGTTCGCGATTGTCCGCCATGCACCGATCACGCTGCCCGGCACCAA
>NZ_JBEXMH010000048.1:0-79075 GCF_040610415.1 Amycolatopsis sp. NPDC004079
GGTCAGCGGAAGCCGGGGCTGGTCGGCGGCTGTCCCATGAGAACCGCGCCGGCGGCGTCGTGGATGGCCGGGCCCAGGAACGCATTGGCCCCACCCAGATCCTTCGGCCTGGGCAAACCGAATCCGCGGTGCCGCCCGTGCCCGCGCTGCCGGAAACGCGGCGTTGGTTCCGGGCCAGCCGCTCGAGAAGCTCCCGATTGGCCGGCAATCGATTCGTCAGGTCGAGACGCCGCTGTTCGACGACATCCGGAGTCGGCGAGACGGACCGGCCCCTACCCGATTCCGGACACTTCCCCGGCGGTGCCGGTCCGCGCGGCCGACCGGGACAGCACCCGGGGCGCCGTCTCCCGCAGACCGAGGCTGAGCAGCACGACGAGCACCGCGCTCGCCGCCGCGATGACCATCGCCGCTTGGAGGCCCCACCTGTCCGAAGCCCACCCGGCGAGCAGGGGGCCGAAGGCGCCGCCGAGCAGTTCGCCCGCACCCATCGTCACCCCGACCACGGTGGCCAGGGCTCCCGGCGGGACAGACTCCGCGGGGATGACCGCCATGAACAGCGTGAAGCAGCCGACACCGGTGTAGGTCAGCATCATCGCCGCGCCGAGAAGCCACGCGTTGTCCACGAACATGATGGCCAGCGGGCAGCAGACGGCCAGGACGGTGAAGCCGGCCAGCGCGGGCTTGCGGCCGATCCGGTCCGAGATGGCGGGCGTGACGACACCCCACACCATCCAGGCCACGCCGAGGCACGTCATCACCGTCCCCATCGTCCCCGGGGTGAGCCCCTTGATCTTCAGCAGATACAGCGGGGTGAACGTGACGATCGTGGAAAACCAGGTGAGGTAGCAAACCGCGATCAGGACGCACAGCACCACGTTGCGCGAGCCCAGGGCACGGCGGAGCGGTACTTTCGCTTTCGGCTTCGCTGCCGGTCGGGTCGCCGGGAGCGACGGGCGTTCGCGGACGATCACCGTCAGCGCGGCCGCGATCAGCAGGCCCGGCAGCAGGGTCAGGAAGAACGACCAGCGCCAGCCGAGGGACTCGGCGAGCCGGATGAAGGCGAACGGCGCCGCGATGCCGCCGAGCAATCCCGCCGAAGCCCCCTGGACCAGACCCATGTTCAGGCCGCGCCGCTTCGGCCGGGACGCCTGGTTCATCAGCGATTGCGACAACGGGATCACGCCGCCCTCGGCCGCGCCCATGAGCGCCCGCGCGATGAGCAGGCCGGCGAAACCCGTTGCCAGCCCGGAGACCGCGGAGATCAGGGAGAAGAGCACCACGGCCGCGACCAGCAGCGGCTTGCGGCGTCCGAGCCGGTCCGAGAGGGCGCCCATCAGGATGCCCGACACCGCCCAGGCAAAGGACAGCGCGCCCGCGGCCAGGCCGAGCTGTGCCGACGACAGCCCGAAGTCGGCATTGATGTAGGGCGCGAGGAACGCCAAGGCCTGTCTGTCGAAGAGGACGAACCCGACCCCCAGGAACAGGACGACAAGCAGGCGCCGCTCGTAGCGGTGCGCGTCGGAGCGGGATCCGCCGGGCGTCCTCACGCCGCCCCCGCACCGGCGAGGCACCGCGACTGACGCTGCTGCTGCTCGGCAAGCGAGGGGATCTCGAAATACTCGGGCATCGTTGCCCTGCCTTCCATCGGGAATCGAATCGGCGTCCGTGCATTCGGTGACCGCGAGGGTCGGGCGTGTGAATGTCACGGCAGCGGCCGGGATTCCTCGGCCGCTGCCGTACTGGCCGCCGCTACAGCCGGGTGGCCGACCCGCGTTCCAGGCGGCGCACGACGTCGCCGCCGACCGCGTTGCTCAGCATCCCGACGGATTTCGCGGGGTCGAGCGTTTCGCCTTCGTGGATCGGAATGGCGACGCGAGGCGCGACCCGCCGCACGTAGTCGATGGACTCGGCGATCTTGAGCCACGGTCCGTCGATCGCCACGGCGAGCACTCCGACCTCCACCGCGGGCTCGTGAAACGAGTCCCCGGGATGAAAGAACGCGCCGCCGTCGATCAGGTAGCCGAGGTTGGCGCAGCCCGGAATCGTTTCGTGCACTGGGGCGTGGCGGCCGCCGACGACGTCGACGACGGTGTCCCCGAATTTCAGTGTCCGGCCCGGTTCGGCCGAGCGATGCTCCGGCAGCCCGGACATCGCCTCGCCGATGTCGGCGGGGGCCGCCAGCACTGCCCGGGGGCTCCTGGCCAGCACGGCGCGGACCTTTTCCGGATCCACGTGATCGGGATGCTTGTGCGTGAGCAGGACCGCGTCGACGCTGTCGACGCCGTCGAGGTCGGACATGACGCCGGGATCGATGAGAAGCCGGGCGGACCCGGTGTCGACGAGCACGCACGCGTGCCCGAGGTGAGTGATGTGCAAATGCCTCTCCTGCTCGGTCGGGACGGGAGCCGGGAACAACCGGGGTCAGGTGGTGGTGTGGCCGCCGTCGATGTCGAACACCGCGCCGGTGACGAAGGCCGAATCGCGGGCGAGAAGGTATTCGACGAGGCTGGCGATCTCGTCCGGATCGGCCCAGCGCTTGAACAACTGGCGGCCGGTGAGGACTTCCAGTCCGTGTTGCTTGTCCTCGAACGGGTCGAGGGCGGCCTGCCCCAGCGCGGTGTCGACCCCGCCGGGACAGATCGCGTTGCATCGGATGTTGTCGGGGGCGTACTCGGCGGCAACGCTGCGGCTCAGTCCGAGCACGGCGGACTTCGACGCGCAGTACACGCCCAGGTTCGGCAGTGCGACCCGGGCGCCGACCGACGAGATGTTGACGATCGAGCCGTACCGGGCCTTGGCCATCACCGGCAGGACCGCCTGCATCATCAGCAGATGGGTTTTCACGTTGACCGACATGACCCGGTCGAAATCCTCGGGCGTGGTGTCCCGCAACGATTTGGGCAGGGTGATGCCGGTCGCGTTGACCAGGCCGTCGATCCGGCCGAAGGTCTCGGCGGCCCTGGCGGCCAGTGCGGTCGGCACGCTCGGGTCCAAGCCGTCCCCGGCCTCGACGACCGGCTCGGGGCCGGCCTCGGCGACCTGGTCCGCGGTCTCTCGCAGCGCGGACTCGTTGACGTCGGTCAAGGCGAGGCGCACGCCGTGCCCGCCCAGGCGCACCGCGGTGGCCCGGCCGATGCCTCCCCCGGCTCCGGTCAACACGACCACATCCGAATTGCTATTGCTCGCGGCCACTGGGCATCTCCTGATTCGTAGTGACTGAAATGATTGTTTTCTCCGGCGGCGGACCATCCGTGCGGTGTCGTGGCACGAGAACGGTGAGAACCGCTGCCAGTACCGCTGGAATGGCGAAGGCGTAGAAACTCCAATTGGCGGAGAGCGAGCCCGCGTTGACCTGGGTGAGAACGTAACCGCCATAGGCGGGGCCGACGATCGCGCCGATTCTGCCGACGCCGAGTGCCCAGCCGAGCGCGGTCGCGCGAGCCTGCGGCGGATAGAGCCCGCCGATGAAGGCGTTGACCAGGGTTTGCGTGTTCGAGCCGTATCCGGCAAGCGCGCCGACGAGGAGCATCGGCGCGGTCGCGGGCTTGAAGATGAAGAGCAGGACCGCGACGGCCGCGACGCAGAACGAGCAGGCGATGACGAGTTTCTCGCCGACCCGGTCCGCCAGCCCGCCGGCGAGGATGACGCCGACGACAGCGCCGATGTTGAACACCAGCAGGAAAGTCAGGGCCGATCCCATCGAGTAGCCCGCGTTGCGCATGAACTGCGGCAGCCAGGTGTTGAGCCCGTAGACCAGCAGCAGCCCGATGACGGAGATGACCCAGAGCAGCAGAGTCGTCGGCAGGCGGCGACCGCCCAGGATCGTCTTGCCCGCCTCGACGAGCCCGCGTTTCGAGCCGGCGGGCCGGGATTCCGTCGCCGGCTCGTACTCGGCGAGACCGAATCGCCGCGCGTAAGCCGCCGCCTCGTCGTGTCGGCCTTTCGCCGTGAGAAAGGCGATCGATTCGGGCAGCATCCGGATGGCGAGCGGCACGACGGTGATCAGGGGTGCGGCGCCGATGACAAACATGACCCGGAACCCGCCGACGGGCAGCAGTGCGAGCGCGAGGACCGCGGCGAGCATTCCGCCGATCGAATAGCCGGAGAACATCACCGCGTTGTTGAGCTGGCGACGCCGCGCGGGAGAGTACTCCGCGGTCAGCGCGATCGCGGTGGGGATCACTCCGCCCAGCCCCAGCCCGGTGACGAAGCGCAGCAGGGTGAAGAGCTCCGGATTGGGCGCCAGCGCGGTCAGCGGCATGGCGATCGAGAACCAGCCGAGGCAGCCAATCATCACCCGCCGCCGGCCGACGATGTCGGTGAGCGTGCCGACGACGAGCGCTCCGACCAGCGTCCCGACGAGGGCGAGGCTTCCGATGCGGCCGACGTCAGCCGGAGTCAGCGCCCACGGCCGGTACGCGAGCAGGTCGGGGACGACGGCCCCGTACACGATCAGGTCGTAACCGTCGAAGACGACGGTCAGGCAGCAGATCAGCAGGATCCATCGGGTGCTCCGCGTGGCCTCACGGCCCGTCGCGACGTTGCGAGCGGACATGCTTCTTTCCGTTCTCCTGGGGAATTCAGGACAATTCCGCGCCGTTTCCGGCCTCATTTCACGGATTGCCGGAGGTCCGGCGGAAAGCGTTTCGCTACCCGTAGTTCGGGTCCGCGGCCACCTCGATGTCGAGTACCAGCGGGCTCGTCCGGTCGGCGAGCGACGGCAGGTGTTCGGCGAGTGTCGCCGCCAGGTCGTCGTAGTCGCTGATTTGCTGGGCCGGGCAGCCGAGCCCGGCCGCGATCCCGGCGATGCTCACCTCGGCGAACGACGGCCACGGCGGTTTGCCCTGCCCGGACTGTTCCGCGAGCCGGTCCATGATGGCGTAGCCGCCGTTGGACAGCACCACGAACAGTACCCCGACGCGGTAGTGAGCGGCGCTCCACAGACCCTGGATGCCGTAGAGCGAGGAACCGTCTCCGAGCACGGCGACGACAGGGCGACGTGGTGCGCCCAGTTTGAGCCCGATCGCCGCGGGCAGACCGAATCCGAGGCCGCCCGCGGCGGCGCTCAGGAACCCGAGCGGAGCACGGGCGGGGACGCGGCGGTGCAACTCGGGCCGGCTCGACGGCGACTCCTCGACCACGATCGTGTCGCGCGGGAGCCCGCGGGCCAGGAGGTCGAAGACGTGTCCGGGCCGCAGCGGCTCTCCGGTTCGCGGAGGAGCCAAGGGAATCACCGGCGAGCGCGCGGCGGCGGGTTGCCCGGCTCGAGCGCGGACCCGGCCGACGAGGGCCTGGCAGGTCAGCGCGACATCGGCGACGAAGGCACGGTCGGCGACGCTGTGATGGGTGTCGGCCGCGTACGGCGTCACCTGGAGGACGGTGCTGGTCCGGGGAACCAGTTCGCCCGGCTCCCAGGGATACTGCCGGAACACCGGCGCGCCGAGCACCAGGATCACGTCGTGCGGGCCGAGGACTTCCCGCACCGCGGACCGCGCCGGGGGAAGGTGCCCGGTGAAGGCCGGGTGGTCCTGGGGAAAACCCGCGCGCGCACCGAACGGTTCCTGCCACACCGGTGCTCCGAGGCGCTCGGCCAGCGCGGCGACGGCGGCCCAGTTCGACTCGCCGTCCGCGGCGGACCCGACGACAAATGCCGGTGCCTTGGCGTTTTCGAGGGCGGCGGCGAGCTCATCGATCTCGGTTCCGAGGGTGGGCCGTCCCCGGCGGATGTCGGCCGGTGCCGCCGCGCGGAGCCGCCCGGCGGGTTGGAGCCAGTCGTCCATCGGCACCACGACCAGAGCCGGGCCCTCGCCGGTGATCGCTTCATGGTGCGCGCGGGCGACTGCGGCGGGGACGTCCTCCGCGCGGGCCGGGTGGTCCGTCCACACTGGATAGTCGCCGACGAGTCCGGACAACCGTCCGGCGAGAAACGGATCGTGGGCGAGATGGCGGCGGTCTTGTTGCCCGACCACGACCACCAGCGGCACCCGGTTGGTCCGCGCGGTCGCGAGCGCGCCCGCGGCGTTGGCCAGCCCCGCCGTCGTGTGGAGATTGACGAACGCGGGACGGCCGGTGGCGGTCGCCCAGCCGGTGGCCATCCCCACGACACTGCCCTCGTGCAAGGCGAGCTTGAAGTCGAGGTCGTCCGGAAGTCCGGTGAGGAACGTGATTTCCGTCGATCCGGGGTTGGCGAAGATCGTGGTCATACCGTGGCGGCGCAGTACTTCGAAGACCGCCTCCCGGACGGTCTTTTCCGGAGCGGCTTCGTCGACGACGAGATCGGGGTCCGCGGTTGTCATCAGTGCTGTCTCCTCGAGCGGGTGGTGAAGGGGGCGCGGGCTCAGATCGGGTAGTGGCGTTCGCCGGATTGCTGCGTGATCCAGCGCAGCTCCGTGAACTCCTCGAGAGCGGCGCGGGAACCGAACCGTCCCCATCCGCTGGCGCCGACCCCGCCGAAGGGCATCTGCGGTTCGTCGTGGACGGTCGCGCCGTTGATGTGGCAGATGCCCGACTGGATGCGGCGGGCCACGTCGAGTGCCCGCCCGCCGTTGCGGCTGAAAACGGCGGCCGCGAGCCCGTATTCGGTGTCGTTGGCGATCGCGACGGCTTCGTCGGCGTCGGCGGCTTCGATGACCGACACCACCGGGCCGAAGGTTTCCTCGTGGTAGATCCGCATGGCCGGGGTGACGTGCCGGAGCACGGTCGGCTGGACGTACAGCCCGTCCGCGGAGCCTCCGGCGAGCACCTCGGCCCCCTGCCGCACGGCGTCCTCGATGAGCGCCATCACGTGGTCTCGGGCACCGGCGTGCACGAGCGGGCCGATCTGGGCGGCGTCGTCGTCCGGCGGGCCGACGACGAGCTTCGCCGCCCGTTCGGCCAGCAGCGCGCTCAGCCTGTCCGCCGCGGGGCGTTCGACGATCACCCGCTCGGTGGACATGCAGATCTCGCCCTGGTTCATGAAGGCCCCGAAACTGGCGGCCGCCGCGGCAGCCTCGAGATCCGCGTCGGCGAGGACCACGACCGGCGCTTTGCCGCCCAGTTCGAGCACCACGCGCGTCAGGTGCCTGCCGCCGAGTTCGCCGACGATCCGGCCGACCCTGGTCGAGCCGGTGAAGTTGACCCGGGCGGTCGCCGGATGGGCCACCAGCGCCTCGACGATCGACGGCGCGTCCTCGGGCGCGTTGCCGATCAGGTTGACCGTTCCGGCCGGCGCCCCCGCGTCGTGGAGGATCTTCACGATGGCGGCATGCGTGAGCGGCGTTTGCTCGGAAGCCTTGAGCACGACCGTGTTGCCGTAGACCAGCGGCATCGCCACTGCCCGGACTCCGAGGACGAGCGGCGCGTTCCACGGCGCGATCCCCACGACGACACCGGCGGGCTGGCGGATCCCCATCGCCGTCAGGCCCGGCACGTCGGACGGGATGACCTCGCCCACCGCTGAATAGGCCTGCGCCGCGGCTTCGACGAGAAGGGCTTGCGCGACCTGGACGTTGAACCGGCACCAGGGCCGGGTCGCGCCCATTTCCCGGCCCATGACGGCCGACAGTTCGGCGGCCCGTTCGCCGAACAGTTCGGCGGCCCGCGACAGCACCGCCCGCCGCCGCGCCGGCGGGAGCCCGGCCCAGCCGGGCAACGCTTCCGCGGCCGCGTCGACCGCGCGGTCGGCGTCGGCGACCGTGGCCGCCGCGACGTCCGCGATCGGCGCCGCGGTGACGGCCTCGACGGTCCGCACGTAGCGGCCGTCCCGCGCCGGCACGGACCGGCCCGCGATGAACAGGTCGGATTTCCTGACTGGCGGCGCCTCGGCCGATCCGGTTCCGATGGGCGGCATCGGCCCCTCCTCCACGCTTCGGTGTCCTGGTGGCCATCACCAGACCGCGCGGCGAGTATCCGGAGCCGCTGGGGAGAGGAACAACGCCTTCGTTCATTGAACGAACATCGGCCGCGCTCAGCCGTTGCGTGCCTTGATGCCCGGACGCCAGCCGAGCATCCGGGAAATGCCGAGCCCGCTGGCGATGACGGACGGGAGAACCGCTTGCCGTTGAACGGATCCGGACCGCACGACGACCGAGAGCGCGGCCACCACGCGTCCTTCGTAGTTCATGACGCGCGTCGCGATCGAGTCGGCGCCTTTGGTCAGTTCGCCGTCCACCAGCGCACTGCCGGTGCGGCGGCAGTCGGCCAGTTCGCGCCGGAGCACACCGGGGTCCGTGATCGTCCGCGGCGTGTAGCGCTGCAGCCCGCTCTCCAGGATCTTGTTGGTCAACACGGGTCCGCCGTGGCTGAGCAGCACCTTGCCGACTCCGGAGCAGTGCAGCGGCAGCCGTCCGCCCACCTGCGAGACCAGCCCGAGGGCACGGCGCGCGGACAGCCGCTCGATGATCACCGCCTCGGTGCCCTCCAGCACGGCGAGCTGAACGTGCTGGTGCAGAGCGGCGTACAGGTCCTCCATGACGGGCTGGGCCATCGTGCGCAGCGATTCGGTCAGCGGCGCGAGCGTCCCCAGCTGCCACAACCGGAGGCCGACGGCGAAGCGGCCGTTGGCGCGTTTCTCGAGCGCGCCGGCACTGACCAGTTCCAGCACGAGCCGGCGCGCGGTCGGGTGCGGCAGCCCGGTCTTGCGCGCGAGGTCGGCCAGGCTCAGCTCGACTTCGCCCGGCCCGAAGGAGAACAGCAGATCGAGGAGCCGGGAACTCACGCTCCGCCCGGGTTCGCTGGTCCGCGGCACGCCGATCACCTCGCTGTCTTCACGCCCCTCGAATGTTCGTTCAATGAAACATCATGGCTGGGCGCCGATCCAGCCGGGCAGCATGGGCGCGGTGAAAACAGACCGTGGTCACGCATCGATCGCGCGGATCGCCGGAGGAGCTGAAAAATGACCGCACGCACGACCGCAGGGCCGAGGATCGCGATCCTCGGCGGGGGCATCGGCGGGCTCGCCGCCGCGGCTTTCCTTCAGCGCCAAGGAATCCAGGCCACCGTGTACGAGCAGGCGGCGCGGCTCGCCGAGGTGGGAGCCGGTCTCGTGATCGCCCCCAACGCCGGACGCCAGCTGCGCGAGCTCGGCGTCCTGGAGCACTTGAGCAAGGACTCGGTCCGGCTGGACACCGGCTGGCAATTCCGTCGCTGGGCGGACGGAACGGTTCTCTCCGAGGAGAACCTCGCGGCGTCCTGCGAGCGTCTCTACGGCGAGCACACCTACACCGCGCACCGAGCCGCGCTCCTCGCGGCTATTCAGTCATGTGTGCCGGGGCATCTCGTCAAACTCGGGCACAAATGCATCGGTCTTGACGCCACCGGCGAGACCTGGCGGATCCGCTTCGCCGACGGCCGCGAGGCCGAGGCCGACGTCGTGATCGGCGCGGACGGGGTGCACTCCGCCGTCCGCAACGCCATCATCGGCTCCTCCCCCGCGACGGACTCCGGCTTGTGCGCCTTCCGAGCCCTGGTCCCGGCCGGCGACGCACCCGATTTCGCTCGGCGGCCCGCCCAGACTCTGTGGATCGGGCCCGGCCATCATCTGGTGCACTACCCGATCTCCGCGGGCAAGTACGTCAACCTGGTCGCCTTCGCGCCCGCGGGCGGCGACACCGTCGAGTCCTGGACCGCGACCGCGACGGTCGAAGAGTTCCTCGCCGAGTTCGACGGCTGGGACCGCCGTCTGACCGGCCTGATCCGGGCCGCGGGCACCCCCGGCCGGTGGGCCTTGCTCGACCGCGCCCCGCTCGCCCGGTGGTCGGAAGGCAGCGCGACGCTCCTGGGCGACGCCGCGCATCCGATGTTCCCGTTCTTCGCCCAAGGCGCCGCCCAAGCGCTGGAGGACGCCGCGGTCCTGGCCCGTTGCCTGGCCGAGGGCATCGACGATCCCCCGGCCGCGCTGCTGCGCTACGAAGGGCTCCGCATTCCCCGCACCACCCGGCTCCAGACCGTCAGCCACGGCCGCTCCCACGTCAACCACCTTCCCGACGGCGCGCGGCAGCGGGCCCGCGACGCCGCGTTCGCCCAGGAGGACCCGCTGGTCGCCAACGGCTGGATCTACGAGTACGACCCCGCCGCGGCGCTCGCCGGGACCGCGCGCGCGAACCCCCGGACACAGCCGTGACGTCCCCTGCGGCGGCCGGTCTTGGCCACCGGCGGGATTCTTGGCTTACCCTCGGGCACGTCGAGAGGTGAAGGGCATGGGTGTGCTGGAGCGCTTCGCGGTGTTGAGTTCCCCGGATCTCGACGAGTTCCGCCATTCGGTGTCGCAGTTGCTCACGCCGCACCGGCTGACCCCGCTCGCTCCGGGCACGCCCGAGATGCGCACTGACCTGGCGAAGGCTTCGCTGGGACCGGTTTCGCTGGTGTATTGCCGCAACCGCGGCGCCGAACTCGGCGTGCAGCTGACCGAGCAGGTGGACTACTACGACATCAACCTGGCCCTGCACGGCCGCAACCAGGTCGTCTTCGGACGGGACGAGGTGGTCGTCGACCAGGCTCGCGCGGCGGTCATCTCCCCGCGGATGAAGGTAGACATGCGGCTGAGCGACGACTACCGCCAGCTGCACGTCCGGGTCGAGCGCCAAGCGCTCACCGAGCACCTCGAGGCCATGCTCGGCTGCCCGGCGTCCGCCGTCCTCCGCTTCCGGCCGGACATGGACCTGACCGGACCGGCCGCCGGATCGTGGTGGCGGACAGTCCGGTCGCTGCTGCGGGAGCTCGATCATCCGGGAAGCCTCGCCGAGCTCTCCCCCGGCGCGGCACCGTGGGCGAACCTGCTGATGACCGGCTTGCTGCTCGCCCAGCCCCACAACTATTCCCCGCAACTGGACCGCGTCGCGACGGGGCTGCGCCAGCAACCGCCGGTGCGGCGGGTGATGGAGATCGTCGAAGGCGACCCCTCCGCCGGGCTGAGCGTCGAACGGCTGGCCCGCGCCGCGCGGATGACGCCGCGCTCGTTGCAGCGGCACTTCCGTTCGGCGTTGGGCATGTCGCCGCACGAATACGTGCAACAGGTGCGATTGGCGCGCGCCCACGAGGAACTCCGCGCCGCCGAACCCCGCAGTGTCACAGTGACCGAAGTGGCGCTGCGATGGGGATTCACCCACGTGCCGCGCTTCGCGGCCCTGTACCGCAAGCGGTACGGAACCAACCCGTCGCGAACCCTGCGCGACCCGGGCTGACCCGCGCGGATTGGTGTCGCGTCCCGGATCGCCCTGTCGCGCAACGGATCGTGATTCCGCCGAACGGTTCATAAAGTCCACGCACCGAACGCGAAGGAGCGTGGTGACGATGGACTTCGACGTGGCGATCGTCGGATACGGACCGACCGGCCTGGTGCTGGCCTCGGCGCTGGGCGAAGCCGGCCACACCGTGGCGGTCTTCGAGCGCTGGCCCGCGCTGTACGGGCTGCCGAGGCTGACCCACATCGACGGCGAGACCGCCCGCATCATCCAGGCGACCGGCGACATCGGCCAAGCGCTGCGCGACGCGTCGGCGGCGGACGTGTACGAGTGGTGCGACGGCGCCGGCGAGTTGCTGCTGACCGTCGACTGGTCCGGGCGATCGAGCGGATACGCGGCGCACTACACCATGTACCAGCCGCACATCGAAGAAGCGATCGATCAGCGGGTCCGCGCCTGCCCGAAGGTCGAGATCAACCAGGGCACCGGCGTGGTGGGCCTGGAGCAGGAAGCCGACCACGTCCGGCTGCTCGTCCGGCCCTGGCGGCGGGACCGGGACGAGCAGTGGTCGATCGGCGCCGAAGACCGCACCGTCACCGCCCGGTACGTCGTCGGTGCGGACGGGGCGAACAGCTTCGTCCGCAACGCGCTGGGCATCGAGCAGATCGACCTCGGCGTCGACGACCGGTGGCTCAACATCGACACCGAATGCCTGCACCCGCTCGGGGAGCAGTTCCAGGTGTCGCGGCAGTTCTGCGATCCTGAGCAGCCGAACATGTTCATGCCCATCGGCGCCTCCCGGCAGCGTTTCGAGGTCGGCGTCCGCCCCGGGGACGACCCGGCCGAGATGGAGACCGCCGACTGGGCGTGGCGATGGTTCCGGGAAAGACACGGCCTCGGGCCCGACGACGTCCGCATCCTCCGGCAGATCGTCTACACCTTCTCCGCGCGGACCGCGGTCACGTGGCGGCGAGGCCGGGTGCTGCTGGCCGGGGACGCCGCGCACACCATGCCGCCGTACATGGGGCAGGGTGCCTGCTCGGGCATGCGCGACGGCATCACCCTGGGCTGGAAACTCGATCTGGTGCTGCGCGGGCTCGCCAGCGACGCGCTGCTGGACACCTACGAGGCCGAACGGCGGCCGCACGCCGAAATCATCCAGCGATGCGCGGTCGAACTCGGCAAGGTCGCGAACCTCAAGGACACCCGGGCCGCGGCAGCGCGCGACGCCGCGTTCCGGCGGGGAGACGTTCCGCCGTTGCCGCCTTTCCCGACGATCACCGGCGGAGTCGTGCACCGCGCGGCCACCGGCGAGCCGGCACCGCTGGCCGGAACCTTGGCCCCGCAAGGGATCGTCAACGCGAGGGGCGGCACCGGCAGGTTCGACGACGTGGTCGGCGGCGGTTTCAGCCTGGTCAGCACCCAGGATGTCCGGGCACTGCTCGATGACGGCCAGCAGGCGTTGCTCACCGCACTGGACATGTCCGTCGCGACGCTGACCCCGGGCACGCCGGACAGCGTGGAAGACGTCGACGGCACGTACTCGCGGTATTTCGGCGAAACCGCCGCGGACACCTTCATTTCCCGGCCCGATTTCCACCTGTACTGGGCCGGTCAGGCACGGGACGCACCCGCGGCGCTGGACGCGTTGCGCGCCCAACTGTGCTGGACCGGCTCCGAAGCCCCGCTCGCCTCAGGAGTTGACGCATGACCGAAACCCAGACGTCCAACGGCAACGCGCCGATCGAGGCGTTGTGGCGGGCGATGCCGGTGACACGCATGCTCGACTGCGGCGTCGATTACGCCGATGTGCTTGCCATGCAACGGCGCACAGCGGAGGGCATCGCTTGGGACGAGGCCGCCGAAGCGCTCGCCGAAGCGCAACTCGAGCGTGCCCGCACCGCCGAGCGCGGCGGGCACCCGGTGACCGCTTTCGATGCCTACCGGGCGGCAGCCGCGGACTTGTTGTTCGCGCAGATGGCGTTCAACTTCGACACTGTCCGCAAATCCTCGCTGTACGAGGCGTTCACCGATGCGGTCGCGCACGCCGCGGCACTGGCCGATCCGCCGTGGCACCGCGTGGACATCCCGTTCGGCGAGGGACGGATGAACGGCTGGCTGCTGCGGCCGGCCACCGCACCGATCGGCGCGGTAGTCGTGTTCGGCGGGCAGAGCGGATGGGGAGCCGCGTATCTCCCCCAGGCGGACGCACTGGTGCGACGCGGCATGGCTGTCCTGCTCGCCGAAGGACCCGGCCAGGGAGAAACGCGGCTGCGCAACGGGATCCTGCTCGACGTCGACGTGCGCGCCGCGTACTCGGCGTTCGTAGACCACGCGCTGACCGTGGCCCCGCGAGCCGGGTTGTGGGGAAACAGCCTTGGCGGGCTTTACGCCGCGACCACTGCGGCCGCGGATGCCAGAGTGTCGGCGGTGTGCGTCAATTCCGCGCCCGCTCAGCCCCGGCTCCAGCGGTTCCGCACTTTCGCCGAACAGGCCGCGGCCATGCTGGGCACCAGCGACGCCGACGCGATCCAGGCCAATTTCGACCGCATCGCCTTCCGTCCCGGCGTCGACCGGATCCGGTGCCCGCTGCTGGTCCTGCACGGCGAAGCGGATCCCATCGTGCAACTCGAACACCAGCAACCCTTTCTCGACGCGGCCGACGACGCCACGCTGCGGGTCTGGGAAGACGGCGAGCACACGATCTACAACCACGCGCGGGAGCGCACCGCGTACGTCGCGGATTGGTTCGCCGGCGAGTTCTCAAAGCAACAGCGGGAAAAACGGTCCGTTCAATGATCAGCAGACTTCTGTGCGCCCGGCCGCCGATGCCAGGCTCAGGCCGCAATCGGAAACCGAGTTCGTCCGGAGTGATGTAGTGCGATTCATCCATACCACGCTGCCGCAACGAGTCCGGTTCGCTTCGGGAGCCGCGGCGGCCGGAGTGCGGGCGGAAACGGAGCGGCTCGGCGCCCGGCGGGTCATGCTGATCGCCGCCGACCCCGAACGGGCCCTCGCCGACGAGATCGCGGCCGGTCTTCCGGTGGCGCTGCGGCACCACGAGGTCGCCATGCACGTCCCAGTCGAACTGGCCGAACGGGCCCGCGCCGCGGCGACGGACCATCAGGCCGACGCGATCGTCTCGGTCGGCGGCGGCTCGACCACCGGACTGGCCAAAGCGATCGCCCTCACGACCGGGCTGCCGATCATCGCCGTGCCCACCACCTACGCCGGTTCCGAG
Source organism: Amycolatopsis sp. NPDC004079 (assembly GCF_040610415.1). Classification (NCBI taxonomy): domain Bacteria; kingdom Bacillati; phylum Actinomycetota; class Actinomycetes; order Pseudonocardiales; family Pseudonocardiaceae; genus Amycolatopsis; species Amycolatopsis sp. NPDC004079. The sequence continues at coordinate 14,401 of NZ_JBEXMH010000048.1, forward strand.
GCGACGGATGTATGGGGACTGACCGAAAACGCCGTGAAGACCACCGGACGCGATCCGCGGGTGCTGCCCGCCGCGATCGTCTACGACCCGTCGCTGACGCTCACGCTGCCCGCGGACCTGAGCGTGGCGTCCGGGCTGAACGCGCTGGCGCACTGTGTGGACAGCCTTTGGGCTCCTCAGTCTGATCCGATCAACGCGGCGCTGGCGGCCGAGGGGGTGCGGGCGCTCAACGCCGGGCTTCCCGAAGTGGCCAAGGATCCGTCCGGAGTGGACGGTCGCGAGCATGCCCTGTACGGCGCTTACCTGGCCGCGGCGGCGTTCGCCTCGGCCGGTTCGGGGCTGCACCACAAGATTTGCCACGTCCTCGGCGGAATGTACGACCTCCCCCACGCGCAAACCCACGCCGTCGTGCTGCCTTATGTCCTGGCGTTCAACGCACCGAACGCACCCGGCGCCGACCGCCGGCTCGCGGCGGCATTCGGCACCGATACCGCACTCGCGGGTCTGCAAGCCCTGCGCGCGCGGCTGAACGCCCCGGCGGCATTACGGGACTACGGCCTCGCCGAATCCGATCTGCCCGCCGCGGTCAAGGCGATCCTCGAAGCCGTTCCCGAGAGCAATCCGACCCCCGCCACCGAAGACAACCTCGCCGCGCTGCTCCGCGCGGCGTGGGAAGGAAGTGAACCCGCATGACGACCGACCGCACCACGGAGGCGACCGGTGAAGCCGCGACGACGGTCTCGCCGGAGCAGTCCGAACGCGAGACCGAGCTGATCCGGCGAGTGCTGAACTCCTTCGACGGCTGCGGCGACGAACGGCTCAAGCAGCTCATGCAAGCCCTCGTCCGGCACCTGCACGCCTTCCTGCGCGAGGTGCGGCTGACCGAGGCCGAGTGGAGCGAGGCGATCGAGTTCCTCACCGCGGCCGGGCACCTGACCGACAGCAAACGGCAGGAGTTCGTTCTGCTCTCCGATGTCCTCGGCGCCTCGATGCAGACCATCACCATGAACAACGAAGCCTGCGGCGACGCGACCGAGGCGACGGTGTTCGGCCCGTTCTTCGTCGAAGGCAGTCCGGAGATCGAACGCGGCGGGGACATCTCCTTCGGGGCGAGCGGCGAACCGTGCTGGGTCGAGGGAACAGTCACCGACACCGAGGGCAACCCGCTGGCCGGCGCGCGCATCGAAGTATGGGAGGCGGACGCGGACGGTCTCTACGACGTCCAGTACGACGACGACCGCACCGCGGCCCGGGCGCATCTCCACACCGACGACGAGGGCGGCTACCGGTTCTGGGGCGTCACCCCGACCCCGTACCCGATCCCCGACGACGGACCGGTCGGCCGGATGCTGACGGCCGTGGGCCGCTCGCCGATGCGCGCGTCCCACCTGCATTTCCTGGTCGCCCACGAGGGCCACCGGACCCTCGTCACGCACATCTTCGTCCGCGGCGACCGCTACCTCGGCTCGGACTCCGTCTTCGGGGTCAAGCAGTCGCTGGTCAAGGACTTCAGCCGGCAGGAGCCCGGCGCCCCGGCGCCCGACGGCCGCGACCTGGGCCGGGCGAGCTGGTCGAAGGTCCGGTTCGACATCGTCCTGGCCCCGGCGGTCCCGTGACCCGCACCGGCGATCCCCGCAATCCGACCAACGGCCCCAAGGAGCCCCGGTGACTGACTACGACCCCTTCGTCGACGACATCGACCCCGCGCCCGGCACGCACCGGGTCCGGCGGATCGTCACCGGGCTCGGCGCCGACGGCGCATCCACCGTCGCGCTCGAGGACCGCGGGCGATGGGCGCGTACCGGCCACGGCGTGCCGGGCTACGTCGTCACGGATCTCTGGCGCACGGACACGACGCCCGCCGACAACAGCGGGCCGCCGCGGGACCCGATGGACACCGAAGAAAAGCTCTCCATCGCGCCGACGGCGGCGGGCACCGTGTTCCGCACGCTCGAACTGCCGCCGGATTCCGAATGGCGCTTCGACCGGGACGGCAACGAAATCCGGCCGCTGGCCGTGCACACCACCCGCTCGATCGACTACGCGATCGTCCTGCGCGGCGAGGTCTGGGCGGTGCTGGACGCGGCCGAGAGGCGCATGGCGGAAGGCGACGTCCTGGTGCAGCGAGGCACCTCCCACGCGTGGTCCAACCGCTCCGGCGAGCCGTGCCTGATCGCCTTCGTGCTGATCGGCGGGACCCTCCCCGAGGAGGGCCCGCCGGCCTGACGGCACCGGCCGGAAGAGCCCGGTCCCCCGCCGTTCACGACGCGTACGGCGAGGGGCCGGGCTTTTCGTCCAGCGGCACCCGGCCCGAGCGGGCGAACCGGCAGATCATCATGTACGTGCCGACGACGTAGAGGAGTTCGGCGATCGCGCGCGAGGAAAGCTCTCGCGCGGCGGCGGCGTAAACCTCATCGCTCACCTCCACATTGCGCACGCAGTCCTCGGTGAACGCGAGCGCCGCCTGATGTTTCGCGCTGAAGCAGCGGGCAGTGCGGTCGCCGCGATCGATCGCGGCGATCTGCTCGTCGGAGATGCCGACGCTGTGGGCGGTCACGATATTCTGCCGCCAGACGTAGTGGCAGTCCGACAGCCTGCCGACGAGCAGCACCGCGAGCCGTTCGGTCCGGGCGTCCAGCTCCAGCTCCTGAAAGAGCCCGGCCAGGCACTCGACGAACGGCGGATACAACGTCGTGGCTCCCGCCATGGCCCGGAACAGGTTGACGTCCGGAAGCTTCGCGAACGCGGCCCGTACTTCCTCCGGGGCCGAATCCGGGTCGATCAGCGGGAGTCGTCCGGCGTTGTCGTTCATCGCGCACTCTCCTCGGCGGTGACGGAACGCCGGTCGGCGTAGTTCTTGACGGCGGTCACGATCGCGGCGTAACCGGTGCAGCGGCACAGGTTCCCGCTGATGGCCTGGCGGATCTCGTCCTCGTCCGGGGCGGGATTGTTCTCCAGCAGGTCCTCGGCCGCGAAAAGCATGCCCGAAAGGCAATAGCCGCACTGGAACGCGTTGGCGTCCCAGAACGATTCCTGGAGTCCGGTCAGGCCGCCGGTGCTCATCGATTCCAGCGTCTCCACCTCCGCGCCGTCCTCGGCGACGGCGAGCCGGAGGCAGGACTTCGTGATCCGGCCGTCCAGCCGGACCGTGCAGGCCCCGCAATCGCCGGTGAGGCAGCCGATCTTCGGCCCGGTGACGCCGAAACGGGTGCGGAGTGCTTCGACCAGCAGTTCGCGCCGGTCCACAGCCGCCTCGCGGCGCTTCCCGTTCACGGTCAGTTCCAGGACAGTCAGGTCGTCGTCCACGCGTTTCCTCTCAGTGCCCAGTTTGTGTTTCGCCGATGTGCGCCAGGGCCATCGCGAGCGCCCTGCGGGCCACCGGGCCCGCGACCGCCGCGCGGTATTCCCCGGGGGCGAGCACGTCGGTCCAGGGAACGGAAATCGCGGCTGACGCTTGCGCCGCGGCCGCGTCCAGTTCCTCATCGCCGAGCGGACGCCCGAGCAGCTCGGTGAGCTCAACCGTGAGCGGCACCGGCTCAACCCCGCCCAGGACGAGCCGCACGTCCTCGCAGCGGCCCGAACCGTCGAGACGCAGAAGCACCGCGGCGGTCGCGATGGGCCAGGAACTGCCGCCCCGCTTCACCTTCACGTAGCCATGCGCGTAACCACGCGAAGACGGCACCTCGAAACCGGTGATCACCTCGGAGGCGGCTAGCGCGATTCGCCCGGCACCGAGGAACAGCTCCGCGACCGGCACCCGGCGTGCTCCCCCGGGACCTGCGACGACCGCGTTCGCGCGAAGAGCGACGAGCGCCCCGGGAACGTCGGACTGCGGCCGGGCAGCCGCGACGGAACCGCCGATGGTGGCCTGGTTTCGCAGTGCGGCTCCGCCGGTCACCCCGGCTGCCATGGTGCGCAGAAGCGGCGCGTGGAGAGCGACGTCCTCGCTGGCAAGAAGATCGCGGTAGGTGCACATCGCGCCGAGACCCAGTTGGGAACGCTCGACCGAGATCGTCGCGAGACCGGCGTGGCGGAGGTCGACGACGCGTCGCGGGCGCGACTCGGCCCGTTCCATCTCCGGCACCACCCAGGTGCCCCCGGCCAGCAGCCGGCTCTCGCCGTCCAGCGCGGCCACCAGATCGGCCACGGTTCGCGGCGCGAAGTAGTCGAAACGAGCCGGGATCATCGCCGCGCCTCCTTAAGCGCGCGCAGGATCGCGACCGGGCTGAGCGGCGTGCGGTCGAGCGCGGCCCCCAGCGGCGCGATCGCGTCGTTGACCGCGTTGAACGCCGCTGCGAGCGCCCCGGAGAACCCGGCTTCGCCGACGCCCTTCGCGCCGAGCGGGGTTCCCGGCGCCGGCGTGCACAGATGGCCGAGTTCGACCCGCGGCACGTCGGCCGCTCGCGGGAGCAGGTAGGTCTTGAAACCCGTCGTGAGCGGGATCCCGTTGTCGTCAAAGAGAAGTTCTTCGCTGAAGGCCGCGCCTAGGCCCATCACGACGCCGCCGGTGACCTGCCCGTCGACCATCAAGGGATTGATCACGGTGCCGCAGTCGTGCGTCGCCACGTGGCGCAGCAGCGTGACGATCCCGGTTTCGGGGTCGACCTCGACGACCGAAGCGTGCACCGCGTAGGGATAGGTCGTGTAGGTCTGCATCCTGCCGAGCGCGTCAGGCACCTCGCGGATGTTGCCGGGCCGGTACGTGCGGGTCGACTCCAGGTGCGGCTCGAAATCCAGCTGCAGCAGGTAGGAGCGGGTGTAAACGGCGCTGGCGACCTCGGCCACCGAGACGCTGCGGGACGAATCGCGAGCGAGCCGTGCGACGCCGTCCTCGACCAGCACCTCGTCCCCGGGCCGCGCTCCCAGCAGCAGACGAGCAGCCGTGCGGATCTTGCCTGCCACATCGCGAGCGGCGAGCACCGCGGCGTTGCCGCCCGTGACCAAGGAACGGCTCGAGATGTTGCCGAAGCCGTAAGGGCAGCTGTCGGTGTCGCCTTGCACCACGGAGACGGCGTCCAGCCCGACGCCCAGTTCGTCCGCGACGAGCTGGCAGATGCCCGTGTCGCTGCCGGTACCGGGACTGGTGACTCCGGTGAGCACCGACACCCGGCCGGACGGGCTCATCCGGACCGTCGAGGTGTCGTACGCCGCGACGAAGGCGCCGGGGATGTCGGCGCTTTCCGGCATCAGCTCGAAGCCGATGCCGATGCCGAGGAAGCGGCCGTCTTCCCGCAGCCGTGCCTGCTCAGCGCGCAGCTGGTGGCAGGAAAGGATTTCCAGCGTCTTGTCGAGGGCGGCACGGTAGTCGCCGCTGTCGAGTTCCAGACCTGACGGATGCCGGTACGGGAACGCGTCCGCGGGGACGAAGTTGCGCCGCCGCACCGTGATCGCGTCGATGCCGGTCGCGGACGCGACCCGTTCCATGATGCGTTCCAGCAGCAACGTCGCGCTGTCTTTGCCGAACGGTTTCGTTCCGCTCCACGGCGCCTTGTTGGTGACCACCACCCGATAACGCACCTGGCAGTGCGGAATCACGTAACCAAGCCCCGTCGAGAGCGCGCCGACGTACGCCATCCCCCAGCCGTGCGTCGGCGCAGCGGCACCGTGGTCGGCGAGCGCTTCGACGTCGAGGGCGAGCAGGCGTCCGTCGTCGGCGAAAGCCACCCGGTAAGACAGCACTTGTTCGCGGGCGCCCGGCAGCAAGGACGCCGCGCGTTCCTCCCGCCAGCTGACCGGCCTGCCGACCATCCGCGAGAGAACCGGTGCGAGGAAATCTTCCCGGCTGCCGTACATCTTCAGCCCGAACGAACCGCCCACCTTGGGCGCGATCACGCGGACGCGTTCCTCGGGCAGCCGCATCGACGCGGCGAGCACTGTCCGAAGCACGTGGGGGTTCTGCGTAGCCGCGTAGAGGGTCAGTTGGCGGCCTTCGGCGTCCCAATCGGCCAGGTAGGTGCGTGGCTCCATCGGCGCCGCCGTGCCGCGGTGAGTGCGCAGTTCGCCTTCGAGCACCTGCGCGGCACCGCGCGCTGCTTCGGCGAAGTCGCCGGTTCCGACCTCGCCTTCGATGAGGACGTTTTCGCCCCAGTCCGGATAGAGGAGCGGGGCGTCCGCGGCGAGCGCGGACTCCACGTCGAGCACGACCGGCAGCGGTTCGTAGTCCACCTCGACGCGCAAACAGGCCGCGCGGGCGTCCGCCGCCGAGGTCGCGACCACCGCGGCCACCGGTTCGCCCGCGTAGACGACCCTCCCGACCGCCAACGGGAACACGGCGCTGTGGTGTCCCCCGAGCAGGCCCGCGTCCAGGCCGTGCGGGATCTCGTCGCACCACGGGGCCAGGTCTTCGCCGGTGACCACCGCGAGCACGCCGGGAGCGCTTTTCGCCGCCGCTGTCCCGACGGACCGGATCAGCGCGTGCGCGAGCGGCGCGCGCACCAACGCGGCGTAGACCGTGCCCGGCAGCATGATGTCGCCGGTATAAGTCGCACGCGCGGTCAGGTAGTCCGCGCCGTCGTGCTTGCGAACCGGGCGACCCACCGACTTTCCCGTGGCCTGCATTCCCACCTCCGCGGGCGGGTCTCGGCGACCCGCCATTCCGGACATCCGTCGCCGACGCACGCTAGGCCCCGGCCGGGCAGCGGTCGATCCGTTGGGCGACAGCGTGATCCGGTTCGCGCCAGCGACGGCGGAGATCCCCGCCGCGGCCTGCTGGTCGTTCATTCAATGGACATGGCGTTGTCCGCGGACCGGTCGCCGCGTGAGCATTCCGTGCCGGCACCCGGCACTTCGCGAAACACAAGGAGACCAGCCGTCGTGAAACTGTTCGACGTTCGCAGCGTCCCGTCCGGAGTCGACGCCGCACTCGCCCGCGTCGAGAATCCCCGGCACCGGCACCTGCTGAAGAATTACCGCCGGCACGCGTTGCTGGAGGTGTCCGGCTTCTGGGAAGACATTCTCGTTCCCGCCATGATCGTCGACGATCCGTTGTACCGGATCAGCGAACGCGGGCAGACCACGGTCTGCGAGGGCATGGCGGAAGTCCGCGGCTTCTACTCGAAGGTCGTCGGCGAAAGCAATAACGTTTTCGGTGCGCTGGAAGAAGAAGTCGCCGTCTCCGATTACGGCATCTTCATCGAAGCCGTCTTCGCGCAGATCCTGCGCGGGGACGACCCCGCGCTCGCCGACGAGGGCGCCGACCCGCAGCGCACCTATCAGGTGTCGCACAATTTCGCCGCCGCATGGCCCTATCGCGACGGACGGCTGTACGGCGAGTTCATCTACGAGGACTTCGGCAGCTGGCGCGTGGACGAAGTGGACGCCTCCGCGCTGACCACCCCCGAGCAGGCCCGCGCCATCCTGGCCCCCTATCTGGCCGAAAGCCCGCTGTCGGAGATCGAGGAAGGGCTGAAGCTTTTCGAGGACGGCGTCCGCTAAGCCTTTCCGAAGTCCGTTCCCACGACAGCGCAGTCGAAGGAATCAGCAATGGACGCAGAACCCGCCATCGGAACCACCCCTTCGCACAGGATCCGCCCGCCGGTCCGAAACTCGGCCGCGCTGATCGTGCTCCTCGCGAGCGCGGCGCTCGGCGCCGAAGCCGGGGCCGTGCTCGGTCCGGTCGTGGTCATGATCCGCGACGAATTCCGCCTCTCCCCCGGCCAGGCAGGCCTGGTCATCGCGATGCACGGCCTGCTGATCGCCGCCTGCGCCCCCGTGGCCGGGACGCTGGTCGACCGGATCGGCACGAAACGGCTGCTCGCCGCGGCACTCGTCGCCTACGGCGTGTTCGGCGGACTGGGAGCCCTGTCCGGGAACTACCCGCTGCTTCTGCTGATCCGGGCGCTGTTCGGCGTGGCCGTCGGCGTCATGACCGTCGCCTACACGGTAGGCATGCTCACCCTCCGGCACGGCAGGGACCGGGCCACCGTCATGGGTTACCAGTCCGGGATCGGGAACGTCGGCCAGGTGCTGTGGCCGCTGCTGGCCGGAATCGTCGGCGGACTCGACATCGGCTGGCGCGGCCCGTTTCTCCTGTACCTGATAGCGCTGCCGCTCGCCGCGGCGGCGGTCTGGCTGGTTCCGGACACCCGGCGCGACAGCTCCGAGCTCTCCGGACGACCGGCCGATGCCGTGCGCATGCGATCGGTGATCCGCGAAGCCCCCGTCCTCCTCTGGTTGTATGCGCTGATCTTCGTCGTCGCCGTGCTGCTGTATGCCCTCGTGGCGTTCTTGCCTCAGCGGCTGAGCCAGCTCGGCGTGTCCGATCCGCTCGCGGTGGCCGGATTCCTCGCCGCGGCGACTGGTCCCGCGGCCGTTGTCGGCATGGTTTACGGCCGGCTCCAAGCACGCCTTCGACCCCGCACGATCCTCGTGCTCGCCCTTGCCTTGCCCGCAGCCGGATTCGCGCTGCTGTCCCTGGCCGCCGGACCTTTGCTCCTGCTGTTCGGCTCGGCGCTCATCGGCGTCGGGATCGGTCTGGTCATGCCGGCCGTCCCCACCCTGGCCAGCGAAGCGGTCACAGCCGCCGCGCTCGGCCGCGCCACGTCCTGGATCTACGCGTTGTTCCCGCTGGGAAACTTCGCCGCCCCGCTGCTGCTCGGTCCCCTCGCGAGCGGACCGTTCGGCTTCCGTGCCGTCTTCGGCGTCTCGGCCGCGATCAGCCTGCTGTCCGCCCTCGGGTATTTCGCCGGCCTGCGACGCGTCCGATTCGGCGCCAAGAACCCGAGCGGCCAAGAATCGGAGAATTGATGACTTCGCTCCCGCGCGACGGATACATCGACATCCACGCGCACTTCACCCTCCCGGCAACCGAAGACCAAGCACGCCGAGCCTGGCAAGCGATGCTCAGCCGGGGAATTTACCTCCCCGAGCCGTTCGCATGGTCCTTGGACCGGACACTGGACTACCTGGACCGCTCAGGCACGGCGATGCAGTTCCTGAGCAACATTCCCGGCACCCTGGCCACGTTGCGCGCTTCCAACGACTACGGCGCGGCGATCGTGACCCGCCATCCCTCCCGGTTCGGTCTGCTGGCCGCCCTGCCGACCGACGACCCGGCCGCCGCGCTGGACGAGGCCGTCCGCGGAAGAGAGCTGCTCGGCGCCGACGGATTCGCGGTCACCGCGAATTACCACGGCGCCCACCTCGGCGACGAGGCCCTCCTCCCGCTCTGGGAACAGCTCAACGCCTGGGGCTCCGTCGTCTTCGTCCACCCGGACGCCCGGCGGCCCCCGACCTTGGATCACCCGGCACCGCTGTACGAAGTGGCCTTCGAGACCGCCAGAACAGTCTTCGACATGCTGTTCCGGAAGGTCTTCGCGCAGTTCCCCGGCATCAAGTTCGTATTCGCCCACTGCGGCGGGGCATTCCCCGCGCTTGCCGGCCGGGTCTCCTTGCTCGGGAACGAATCCTGGGTGCCGCACGGACTGCCGGCCCGCGACCTCGAAGACCAACTGGAAACCATCTACGTCGACACCGCCGCGACGGCCTTCCCGAGCTCGCTTCTGCCCGCGGCGGCGACCCTGGGAGCCGACCGCATCGTGTACGGCAGCGACTGGGGCGCGCCCTGCACAACAGTGGACACCGCCGAGAAGAATCGGCACAGTCTCCAGCACTGTGCGGCACTGACCGCAGCGGAGGCCGCGAAGGTCCGGCGACGCGCGTTGGATCTGTTTCCCCTCGCCGCCCGTCGGCTGGGAACCGCGCCGGACCGGGGAGAGTGAGCGCTCAATTGCCCCACGCGGGACTCGTGTTGGGCGGATAGGGAGAACTCGAGGTGCCTTTCGCCCAGTCATGGACGTCTTGGCGGTCCCAAGCGAGCAGAATTTCGGAGTTCCGAAGGCAGAGACCGTAGTCGAGACGCCCGAAAAAGCGGCTCACGGTGAGGCGCTGGTTGAGCTGCTGGTATCCCTTGCCTGTCTTGTACTCCATCTGCACCGTGGTCTGGAGCCGCCCGAGGCGCAGGTCTCCGTTCACCACGGTCAGGACTCCCTGATGCACGTTGCTGTTCTTCTCCCGCAGCCCCTTGTTCTCGACCGCCAGCTGGCCGATCTTCTTGATGGAGTTGACGATGCCGGTGAGCGTGTCCGGCGTGACCAGCCCTCCGACCAGTTCGGTCACCGCGGAGATCGCCGGTGCCAGGGAGAGCGACGAGATGGACACGCTGCGGCTGTCGCCCGTGACGTCGACGAGGAACGGCATCGTGGTGAACTGGTTTCCGAAGACGATCCACCGATAAAGATCGAATACCGTGGACAACTGGTCGAAGCGGGCGGAGTCCGCGGTTTTGCGCATGATGGTGGCGGCCACGGACTGCCACGAGCCGAAGGGCGCCAGCGGCCCGAGGCCGGGCATCCCGCTGTCGTCCCCGCCGTATGTATTGCCGACCCCTTTCTCCTGGTCGTGGCCGTCGTCGGCGCCCAGCCCAAGCTTCGCTAGCTCCTCGATCGAAAGCTCCGGCCTGCCCTCCGCCCACAGGGCGATCTCGAACGCTTCCCGCCGTGACTGCTCTTCGCCCGAAATGCGCACGGCCGGCTCACGAAGCTCGCGTGGCGTACTGCTCGCGCGAATCGCAGACCAACTGCTCGATGTCGTGCACCGTCCGCACCAAGGGGATCGCTTCGAAGCCCAGGTTGACCTGGAAGCCCAGCTCGACCGCGCCCACCAGGCTGAGGAGCTTCACGGAGTCGACCCCGGGCAACTCCCGCACCGCAGTGGTGTCGTCGAGCTCCGCTCCGCTGAGTTCCAGCTTCTCGCGGATCAGGGCGTACAGCTGTGCTCGCTCCGGAGGAGGCAGCCGGGTGTCCATTCTCGTTCCTTTCGACGGGTGTGCTCAGGTCGCCGGGGAAACCGCTCCGCGATGGAGAGCTCCCTGGAGATAGTGCTGCCGGGTCTTGCTCCGCCGGACCTTGCCGCTGGAGGTCTTGGGCAGTTCTCCGGGCGCCACCAGGAGAACCTCGGCCACGGTCAGGGACAGCGTCGTCTGGACGCGGCTGCGGACCCGCCGTGCCGCCGCGGCGGCGTCGCCCCCGCGAAGTTCGGCGACGATCACGACCTCCTCGGTCGTCCGCCCGGGCCGGGTGAAAGCCACCACGTTGCCCTTGCGCAAGCCGGGCACCTCGGCGGCGGCCCACTCCACTGTCTGGGGGTCGTGATTGCGCCCGTTGACGATGAGCAGGTCCTTCTTGCGGCTCGTCACGTAGAGGACGCCGTCCGCCAGGTAACCGCAATCCCCGGTGCGCAATCCGTGCGGCGTGAAGCTCCGCCGGGTCGCCTCGGCGTCGCCGTGATACCCCGCCGCCACGCTCGGCCCTTGGAAGACCACCTCGCCGACGTGCCGCTCCGGGAGCGGATTCCCGTCGTCGTCCACGACGAGAATTCGATGGCCCGCGACCGCGCGTCCGCAGGGCACGAACGCCACCTGCTCCCCGGAGTCCGCCGAGGCGGGCCGCGCGAGGCCGCTCCCGTAATAAGGCTCCTGCTGGATGACGTCCGGAGCGAACGGGATTCCGATCTCGCCGAACGAGATCGCGAGCGTCGCCTCCGCCATGCCGTAACACGGCACCACCGCCCCCGGCCGCAATCCCGCCGCCGCGAAGCGGGTCGCGAAGGACCGCAGCGTTTCGGGGTGGTTGGGCTCGGCACCGCAACCCACGACTCGCAGGCAGGACAGATCCAGCCGCCGCACCTCGTCGGCCGGGGTGTGCTTGACGGCCAACGCCAGTCCGAAATTGGGTGCGAAGGTCACGGTCGCACGGTGCCGGCTGACCGTTTCCAGCCAGAGCCTCGGCGAGAGCGCGAAGCGCAGCGTCGGGAGGAAGCTCACCGGGCAGCGCGCCAGCAGCGGCGCCAGCACGAAGCCGACCAGCCCCATGTCGTGGTACATCGGCAACCAGCTCACGCCGCGGTCTCGCCGGCGTTCGAGGCGAAGGGCGCCGACGATGGCCGCGCAGTTGGCGAGCGCGCTGGCGTGCGTGACCCGCACCCCTTTGGGCGCCGCCGTGCTCCCCGAGGTGAACTGCAAGAACATCACGTCCTCGGGGAGGATCGCCTCGGGCTCAGGCACGCTGCCCGGCAGCGGTTCGGCGAAAAACTCCTCCGGGTCGGCCACTCGCAGGCCCTCGACCGCGTGCGAGAGCGGGTCCGCCAGGCTCCTGGGCATCAGGAGGACCCGTGCTCCCGCCGCGCGGACGATGTGAGCGGCGTCCTCGCAGTACGCCTCGAACTTGCCGATGCCCATGGGCGGGGACATCGGGACCGGGACGACGCCCACCGAGACCGCGCCCAGGAAGGAGAGGACGAACTCCCGCTGCCCGGGGACGACGAGCGCGATGCGCTCCCCTTTGCGCAGGCCGCTCCCGAGCAGTCGCCGCCCCCGGCGGAGAGCTTCCCGCGACAGCTCCGGCCAGCTCACGAAGTGCTCGCGCCCGTCCTCTTCGGCGAAGGTGAAGCCGCCGTCCGGATCGCTGAGGTTCTCGACGAGGACCTGCGCGAAGGTCGAGACCGTCGCTCCGTCGCGAGGCGGCGAGTGCGGGAACACCATGGGGCCCCTTCCAGGGGTGGCGGGCTCCCGGGACAGCGGCCCCGGGAGCGCGGGACCGGCTCAGTGGGTCCAAGCGGGGCTCTCGTTGGGCGGCATCGGGGAGCTGGCCGTGTCCTTCTCCCATTCGTCCACGTCCTGGCCGTCCCATTTGAGCAGCGTGTCCGCGTGGCGCTTGCACTTCTCGAAGTCGAGCACGCCGTAACCGCGGTAGACGTAAATAGACTGATTCAGCTGCTCGTACCCCTTGCCCGATTTGTACTCCATCTCCACCGCGGTCCGGACGGCTCCGAGGTAAAGCGTGCTTTCATGCCGTGACAGGACCCCGACCTGCTGGTTGGAGTTCTTCTGTTTTCTCCCCTCGTTCTCGAGCGCCAGCTGCCCGATCTTCTGGATGGTCGTCACGATGCCTTGGAAGTTCTCCGGCGTCATGATGTTCTGCACCAGGTCCGCCACCGCGTCGACCGCCTTTTTCAACGACGTCTTGCTGATGGACGCGTCCCGGTTGTCGAAGGTGTACGTCAGGAAGAACGGAATCGTGGAGAATTTCTGCAGAAAAGCGGCCCAGGCGACCGGGTCGAATTTCTCGCTTCCCGGGTTGAAGCCGCTGAGCGTCACCGCCCGGTGCACGATGGTGCTGCCGACTGACTCCCACGAGCCGAACTTCACCAGCGGTCCCAGGTCGGGCAGCAAGCTGTTGTCCCCCGCGGCTTTGTTGCCGACTCCCTGGGCGTTGCCGTCCGGGTCGAAGTCCTGGAGCGCGGAGACGTCCAGTTCGGGGATCGACGTCTGCCACAGCGCGATCTCCATGGCCTCCAGGCCTAATCGGGATTGGCTGATCTCGGTCATGACTGCTCCTTGTCCACGGTTTACGACGGGTGAAAAGGGCTCGGCCGTTTCAGGCGCCGCTGGACGGCAGGGCATAGCCGTTCGCGACGCGGACACAGGCCTTCGCACCTCGAAAAGCAGAACACTTCGAACGGAATATTCCCGCGTTCGCCTGGCCCGGCTCGCTGAGCCGAGGCGAATCCAGCGCAATAAACTTGGTGCCAACAACGAATCCGCGCTCGGCGCGACGCGCGATGTTCGCAGAGCCTATTTCATGACGACACCTCTCAGCGATTTTGCCCCGCACACACCTCAGCGCCGCGCTTAACCATGGTCCCGCGCGAGAGAGGGGCAGGGAAAGACCGCTACCACGAATGCCATTAAATGCATCCGTCCGAGTGCTCGCCGACTACCGGGCACCATGTCGTCCGGCTTCGCCTACCCTGGGCCGGATTCATCAGATCGAGCCCTTCGAGCGTCGCTCACCGGCGAGATCGCGAGATATCGCGCCGCGGAGAACGCCCCGATCGAGCGCGCTGGGAAACCCGGGCGCACACGCGTAATTTACTCGGATTCACGAGGCATATTCCGGCAGGTGGCCCGATTTGGAGCACGGCCTGCTCCAACCGAGTGGCCGCACCTCGACCGGAGCAGCGGCCGCGCAGTTCTCCCCGAATGTGCGCCGTGCCGACCGGACCGCCTCGGACTGGCGGCGGCGGGCACCCGGATCCTCGAGAACGTCCCGAACTGGCAAATCGCTGGGCGAAGCGGATGGGGTGCGAGCCGGAGGAACCGCCGCCACGCAGTTTGTCTACTCAATGGGCATCCTGAGCGTCGCGGTGCCCGCCGACATCGCTGCGCGAGAACATCGGCCCTGCCCATCTGGCCGGTGATTACCCGCTCGACGTTTGCCTCCGCGCGGCTGAAACGGAACCGACGTGCCACCACAGCCTGCCGCCATCAACCGCGGCCTCTCAGCTAGGCGCAGCAGACCTTGCGGCCGTCCGTTCCCGCTGGCCGCCGACCGCGCACAGGGCCGCAACCGCGAATGCCACCGCCTCGTAGGTCATCGCGTGCCATAACGCGGCACCCGCGGTCGCGGCCGGGGCGGTGTAGGCGATACCGGCGAACGTGACGCCCAGCGTTCCGCCCAGTTGTTGCGCGGTGGGAAGCAGCCCGGAAACCGAGGCCGCCGCTTCGGGGCGCACCCTGGCGATGATCTGGGTGAACGCGGACGCGGTGAAAACCCCGAACGCGACTCCGCCGACGCACAATGCGAGCCAGTACAGCCAGGGCAGGTCGATCACCACCGGGACGGCAAGGGACACCAGTCCCATCGCAAGCGAGGAAGCGGCGAGCGCACGGGGACCGAACCGCTTGCCCAGGCTGTTCGCGATCCGGCTCCCGGCCAGTGCTCCGACGGCGTACGGAGTGATGCTCAGGCCTGTCTGAAGCGGACTCCAGCCCTTGGCGCCTTGGAGGTGCATCGACAGCAGCAGGGTGAAAGACGGGACGCCCGCGTTGAAAACCAGGACGGCGACCAGTCCCCACCTCGTCGCCGGTTCGGCCAATGTGGACGGTTGGATAAGCGGTTCCGCCGCCCTGCGCTGGGAAATCACGAAACCGGTCAGCGACGCCACGGCCAGTGCCAGGCTTGCCCAGGTCCACGGCGGCCAGCCGGTCTCGCGTCCCATGGTCAGCGGGAACACCAGCAGTGCGAAACCCAGCAGGCTCAGCGTCGCACCGACCGGGTCGACCCGCTGAGGCTTGCGTTCACTGTGGACAGACGGCAGCGCGGGCGAGAGCGCGAGGGCGGCGATCCCGATGGGAACGACCAGCAGCATCGCCGCCCGCCAGCCCAGTCCCAGCGGATCGAGCTGGGTCAGCACGCCGCCGAGCACCGGGCCAGCGAGGGAGGCCGCCGCCATTGTCCCTCCGAACGCGCTCAGTGCGGCGGGACGGCGGTTCGCGGGCAGAGCCGACTGGATGATCGACAGGATCTGGGGCGCCATCAGGCCGCTGCCGAAACCTTGCAGGGCGCGCCCTGCGATCAGCACCCACGCGTCCGGCGCGGCGGCGGCCCCGATCGAGGCGGCGGTGAACAACGCCATCCCCGCGACGAACATCCGGCGGTAGCCGTACTTGTCCCCCAGCCGCGCGGAGACGATCAGCGAGCAGGCATAGGTGAGGGTGTAGGCGGCGAGGACCAGCTGAGTCTCCGCCGACCCGGCGCTCAGGTCCCGCTGGACGTCGACCACACCCACCTGCATGACCGTGACGCTGAACAACTGGACGAAGGTGCCGGACAGGACGATCGGCAGCAGAAGTCGTTGAGCCGACGGCGAAAGACGCACCGAGCTCATCGGTCGGACCGGTGCAGGGCGGCCGCGACGAGGGTGGTCGCCAGTTCGTCCGGCCGGGTCACGAACGGCGAATGGCCGCCCGGCAGGGAGTGCACGCGGAACGGGTTCCCCGGCGTCAGCCGATCCGCCTCGGCGATCATCAGGTCCTGGGTCGCGGGCGGCAGGGCGAGGTCGTCGGCCAGCCGCACGTAGGAGCGGGAGATCCGTCCCCACCGCGCCGCGGAGACCGGGACGGGCGTGGTGAAGTTCGCGAACGGGAGGTCGGGGTGCAGGAACTGCCGCCACGATTCGGGGCTGCCCTCGGGGAGGTCGTCGAGGAACGCCCGGCGGATGACGCCGGCGACGGCCGGGTCGGGGGAAAGCGGGTTGATCCGGATCGCGCCCAGTTCGGCCGGATCGCCGATCGGCGGGACCTGGACCGCGCCCGCGTTCTCCTTCGCTCCGATGTAGTCGGCGAACCGGGGCCGGCCCCCGGGCACGAACGCGGACAGATAGACGAGCCGGTCGACGAGCTCCGGTGCCTGTTCAGCGGCGGCGGACGCGGCACCGCCGCCGGCGCTGTGGGAGGCCAGGACGACGTTCCGGTACCGGGTGCGGGCGCTGACGAGCGCATCGAGCACGACGTCGGTGCTGTCCTGCATGGTGACGTTGTGCAGGGCCGACCTTTCGCTGGCGAAACCGGGCTGGCCGGGCAGGAAGTACCCGCTGGGGACAGGCGCGTCGAGCCCGCTCCCCGGCAGATCCACGGCGACGCTGGCAAGGCCGTGCCGCGCGAGCGCGCGCTGCGTCGAGGTCCAGTGCAGCGCGGAATGCCAGGCACCGTGCACGAGCAGGATGACGGTCTCGGACGAGGAGGGTCGGGTCACTTGGGGTCCTTCGAGAGTCGATCAGGGACCTCCCCAGAGCACACTCACCGCGCCACGTTATCCACCCTGATATCTCACGAACGCCTCCGCGATACTTCCTACGTATAGTGATGGCGTGGAAGCCCGTCACCTCCGTTACGCCTTGGCCCTCGCTGAGCATCAGCACTTCGGCCGCGCCGCCGCGTCGCTGGGCATCGCCCAGCCGCCGTTGTCGACGCAGATCGCCGCGCTTGAGCGGGAAGTCGGCGAGCGGCTTTTCGATCGGACCGCGCGCGGCGTTTTCCCCACTGCCGCGGGGGATGCGTTCCTCGCCAGAGCGCGCGGCGCGCTTGCCGAAATGAGCCTCGCGCTCGTCGACGCGGGCCGCGCGGCACGCGGCGAGACCGGGAGGCTGCGGCTCGGGTTCATCGGATCCGCGCTGCTCGACCCGCTGCCGGGGGTGATCGGCCGGTTCCGGAGGACCCATCCGGAGGTCCGGATGACCTTGCAGGAGCTGGACAGTTCCGCCGGATCCGCGGCGTTGCTCGCGGGCGAACTGGACGTGGCGGTGGGCCGGGGCAGCCCCCGGGGCACCGGCGCGGAGCAACTGGTCACCGTGCCCATCGGCGCCGACCACCTGGTGGCCGCGGTTTCGGTGGGACACCCCTTCGCCGGGCAACGGTCCGTCGACGTCGAGCGGCTCGCCCGCGAACCGCTCGTGGTCAGCGCGGACGCGGCGGGTTCCTATCTCAGGTCGGTGTTCGAGCCCGCCGTCCTCGACGGCGCCACGCTGGCGCGCGACATCCACACGATCGCCGGGCTCGCCGCCTGCTGCGCGGGGGTCGGCCTCGGTCCGGAACGGATGCGGCTGATCACGCGCAAGGACCTCCGGTTCTGCGCCGTCGAGCCGCGGTTCCGGCTGCCGGATCTGCAGATGTCCTTCCGGGCGGCCGATTCCTCGCCGGTGCTGGCCGCTTTTCTGTCGGTGGTCCGGCAGAACTGCCCCGACGTCGGCGGACGACTGGATGAACTGCTCGGTGTTTAATTGCTGTGTTTGATGGCCGCGACTTCGTCGCGGCGGAGAAATCGCCTTCATCCGGTTTCTTCCCTCCCGATCCGCTCGGCCCGGGGGCCGATCGGATCGCTCAGTCCAGAAACCGGGGCGATTTCTCGGTTCGGGCAGGTGGGTGGTCAGGGCGTGGGGGGGGGAACAGCAATGTTTGTGCGTGCGGGAGATTGGAACTCGTCGGGGAGTGGGGGTTCTGGGGCGGGGTGCCAGCGAGTGGTGATCGACGGTGTCGAAGCGGGTGTTGTGCGCACGAGTCGCTTCGCTGAGGCATTCAGCCGATGAACTCGTAGGTGGGATCGCCGTGGTAGCGCCGGGCGGTTTCCCGCAGGCAGCCCAGCAAGACGTCGCCGTGTTTCAGATCGTTGCCTGCCCAGGCGGCCCACGTCCGCATCCAGTGCTCGGGACGCTCCGCCCGCAACGGGATCCATTGCCAGGCGGGGAACCACTTCCGGGCGGACGTCGCGCCGATGAGCACCGTGTCGACCTGTGAGCTGGTGGCGATCAGTTCGCTGTGCTCGGAGAACACGCGGAACAGCCAGTCGACTTCGGTTCCGGTCGCGGTCGCCGCCGCGCGCAGGCTGACCTCTTCGCCCTTGGCGGAATGGGCCATGACGCGCAGCCCGTCGAGATCGGCGACATCGAGCTGCTCCCGGTCGCGGGGCCCGGCGCCTTCGCGGAAGACGCAGCCGAGCCGTTGCCGGAAAAGGAGTTCCTTGCGGAGCTCGGGCGGCTGGGTGTGCACGAGGCTCAGATCCAGCAAACCGCCCAGCAGCAACCTGCGCTGCTCCTCGCTGGTGGCTTCGACGATCGCGAAATGGATCTCCGGCGCGGCTTCGCGCACCGTGTTCAGGTAAGCCTCGATCCAGCCTGCCGGGATCCCCGACGGGACTCCCAAGTGGACGAGGCGCCGGGCGCCGGCGGCGGCTTGGAGGACCTCGGGGACCCGGTCGACCAGCTCGAAGATGGACAACAGGTGCTCGCGCAGGCCCTCGCCGACCGCGGTCAGCTCGGTGCCGGTCGCGGTCCGCCGCAAGAGCTGGTGCCCGAGCGACTTCTCCAGCTGGGCGATCTGCCTGCTCAGCGTCGGCTGGGTGAGGTGCAGGGCCGCCGCGGCGCGCGAGATCGAGCCGTACTCGGCGACAGCGCGGAAGTAGTCGAGGTGGCGCAGCTCCAGCATGAACTGAGCATATGCCTCTCAGGCATGGCGGGGTCGAACGATCGGCATTTGATCTATAACTGCTGGTCGCTCAGGATCGTCCCAGCGAGCAGACGGACGGAGAGGAAGCGATGATCGTCGAGTTGGCTTTCGAGCGGCGGCCAGGGCCGGAGGGGGCTCCGTGCACGTTCGTGCTCGTCCACGGCTGGGCGCGCTCGCGCTCGGACTGGCTTCCCGTTCTGCCCGGCCTGCAACGGATCGCTCCCCTCGTGCTCGTGGACCTGCGCGGACACGGCGAGTCCGAGCCGGGGCCGGACATGCGGCTGCCGCACGTGGCGGCGGACCTGCGCGCGCTGACGGACCGGCTCGGTCTCGGCCGCGTGGTGCTGGTCGCCCACTCCGCGGGCAGCGAGGCGGCTGCCTTCCTTGCCCGGCAGGAGCCGGAATCGGTGGCCGGTCTGGTCGCGATCGACCCGGCATTCGGGCTTCCCGACAAGGATCGGGCCCGAATCGAAGGGATCGCCGAGCGGCTCCGGCGCGAGGATCCCGTCGCGGTCGCCCGGGAACACTTCGCCGGCCACGGGCCGTGCCCCGCGCTCCCCCGCACCGGCGACCTGGTCGAGGCCGCGCCGGAGGCCGTCCGCGACCTGTTCGCCGACTTCGCTTTCGGCGCGGAGGCGCTGCATTTCCAGTCTCAGGCGAAACAGTTCTTCGCCGATTTTCCCGTACCGGTGCTCGCGATATACCGGAACCGCGAACGCGCCCGCCTGGCCCGTGAGTTCCTCGCGAACGCGGCGGTCAAGGTCGTGGCGGGCGGGCATTGGACGCACCACGAGCACCCCGGCGAGGTGGTGGCCGCGATCGCCGAGTTCCTGTCCTGGACGGAAAAGAAAGAAGCACACCATGACTGAACCCCGCCGTGTCGCCATTGTCACCGGAGCCGCGGGAAAGCTGGGCGCCGCCATCGCCGAACGTCTGCTCGAAGACGGCGTCGCCGTCGTGGTGGCCGACGTCAAGGCGGACGCGGCGGACGCGACCGCCGCCGAACTGCGCGCCAAGTTCGCCCCGCCCGCAGTCGGCATCGCCGCGGACCTCGGGTCCGTCGAGTCGATCGAGAACCTGATCGCGGGCGTGGGCAGGCGCTTCGGCCGGATCGACGTCATCGTCAACAACGCGGCCGTGAACCGCCGCTCCACGCTCGCCGGGCTTTCCCCGGACGACTGGGACCTCATGAGCGAAGTGAACCTGCGCGGCCCGGCGTTCCTCGTCAGCAGGGCACTGGAGTTCTTCAAGGCGCAACGCGGCGGCGCGGTGGTCAACATCGCCTCGCGCAACTGGGTTTCCGGCGGGCCGGTCGCCTACACCGCCATGAAAGCCGGGCTCGTCGGGTTGACCCGGTCCTTCGCCACCGAACTCGCGAAGTACAACGTCACGGCGAACGCGGTCGCGCCCAGCTTCATCCTCTCCGACTTCACCGCCTACGACCGTGACGAAGAGCAGATCCGGCGCCTCACCGCCGAGTACCGGGCCATCACGCCGATGCCGCGGATGGCGGAACCCCGTGACGTCGCCGAGGCCGTCGCCTTCCTGGCCTCGCCCGCGGCGTCGTTCATCACCGGCGAGGTCCTGCACGTATGCGGCGGCGCGCAGCTCGCCCCGCTCCCCCGGACCCCGCTCGCCGTCGAACACCCGGCCCTGCCGTGAAGTTCGGCGTCGCGACGATCTGCCTGCCCACAATGGACATTCCCGAGTGCGTCGCCCAGGTTCGCGCCGCGGGGTTCGGCGGGATCGAATGGCGGGTCGAGCCGCGCCCCGGCAGCATCCGAGACCCCAAGCCCGCGCACCCGTACCTGGTCGACCACCACGCCACCCTCCCGTTGGACGTGCCGACGGTGGAGGCGGTCGCACGCGACACGCGCGCGGCAGGACTCGACGTGATCGGCCTGGCGCCCTACATCGAGGTCGGCGACACCGGGATGCTCCAGCTCGCGTGTGACCTGGCACAGGCGGCCGGCGCTCCGCAGATTCGGCTGCAGGCGCCAAGGATCTCCCGAACGGGAAAGTGCTATTCGGACCTGTTCGAGCACACCGTCGCGTTCTTCGGGGAAATCGAAACCGCCGCGAGAGCGGCGGGAATCCGCGCGCTGCTGGAGATCCACCACAACACCATTTGCCCCAGCGCCTCGCTCGCGCACCGCGTGGTGTCCCGCTTCGACCCCGCGCACGTCGGGGTCATCTACGACCTCGGCAATCTCGTCTTCGAAGGCTACGAGGCGCACGAGATCGCGCTCGACCTGCTCGGCGACTACCTCGGGCACGTGCACTTGAAGAACGCCGCGCACTTCCGCTCGCCGGGCGGCGGCTGGCAAGCCGGGTGGACCCCGCTCGAGGACGGCGAAGTCGACGTCCCCCAGGTGCTCGGCCTCATCGACCGGCGCGGCTACCCCGGCTGGGTTTCGGTCGAGGACATGAGCCTGGACCGCCCGCCCGTCGCGGCCCTGCGCCACAACGCTGCCCAGCTCCGCGAGTGGGGCCTGCTGCACTGAGCTTCCCGTTACCGGACAAGGAGGTCCACAATGGATGCGACGAAGTCCGCATCGGACACCGCGGCGCCCCGGGCCGCGAAAGCGTCCCGCTACCGGTGGGTGATCCTCGCCGTGTGCTGGCTGGCCTACACCCTCATCTACCTCAACCGCACCGCCTGGTCGGTGGTCGCGGTCGACGCTTCGCACTCCATCGGGCTGTCGGTGGCCCAGCTGGGGATCTTCGCGACCGCGATGTCCATCGGGTACGTGGTCGCCAACATCCCCGGCGGAATCGTCGCGGACCTGATCGGCGGCCGCCTCGCCGTGGGGATTTCCCTTGTCCTGGCGGGAATGCTGACGTTCGCCTTCGGCACCGTGCACAACCTCGGCGTGGGGATCGCGATCCAGGTCCTCATCGGGCTGGTCAGCGGCGCCGACGTCGCGTCGTTCACGAAGCTGCTCAGCCGCTGGTTCCCGCCGCGCGAGCGCGGGACCGCGTTCGGGCTGTACATCACCGCGACCGCGTTCGGCAGCGTGCTCGCCAACGCCTCCGTCCCCGCGCTGATGGCGAGGCTCGACTGGAACGGGGTCTACTACCTGTTCGGGGTGCTCACCGTCGTGGCGGGCGTGGTCTGCTGGGTCCTGCTGCGCAACGACCCGCCCGTCCCGCCCGATTCGGTCGAGACGGCAGAACCGGGCGGACGCCTCGGCTTCGCGGCGATGCTCAAGAACCGCAACCTGATGTCGCTCGCAGCCGCCGGACTCGGCATGCAGTGGGCCACCCTGGGGTTCCTGGCCTGGGGCAACTCCCTGATGGTGAAGTCGCTCGGGCTCTCGGCGGGAAAGGCCGCGCTGGTCATGGTCGTCGTCAGCACCACCGCGATCGGGGTCAAACCCCTGGTCGGCTTCCTGTCCGACCGCCTGCGCGGCACCCGCAAGGCGCACCTGATGATCCTCAGCGGGTACTTCGCGGTCATCCTGGTCGTCTTCGGCCTGGTGCGCGACTACTCCGTCCTGCTGATCCTCGCCCCGCTTCTCGGTTTGGGCGTGTACGGCTACACGGTGCTGACCAACTCGACCGTCCCGCAGTACGCCGACCCCCGGTTCGTCGGCGGGGCCTTCGGTCTCGCCAACACGGCCTGGCAACTCGGCGGCGTGTTCGCACCCGTCGCAGTCGGTGCCGTGTTCAGTGCGACCGGCTCGCTGTTCCTGGCTTTCGGCGTACTGGCGATCGGCCCGCTGCTGGGTGTTCTGTTGCTCATTCCGATCCGCGAGCGCGAAGCGGTCAGCCCTTGAGCCGGGGGAACAACTTCTCCGAGTTTCCGCGGTCGATCGCCGCTCGCAGATCGTCGTCCAGGGGATAGCGTTCGAAGGTCTTGTTCATGAAACCGACGGCGACCGCGGGGGCGAACGGGAAGTCGCTGCCGTACGTGATGTGGTCCGGATCCGCCACCTCCAGCAGACTCGGCAAAGCGGCAGGCGACGCCGAAAGGGCGATGTCGTAGTAAAACTGCCGCAGGACTGAGAGCTGCTTGGGCACCTGGTGCTTTTGGTCGAGCAGCGCCCATGCTTGCTGTGCCTTGTTCTTCGTGTTCAGCATCGTAAGCAGGATGCGGTAAGAAATGTAGGGCACGAACCCGCCCGCGTGCGCGAGGATGAATTTGATCCCCGGGTACTTTTCCATCGATCCCGACAGGATCAGGCTGATCGCCGTGCGCGTGGTGTCGAGCAGGAAGTCCGCGGTGAAAGTCGGGATTCCGGGCACCTCCGGGCCGGGCAGCTCGCCCGGGTGGACGAACACCGCCGCCCGGCGTTCGTGGAGGAACTGCAGCAGCGGCTCGAATCCCGGGTCGCCGAGGTAGCGACCGTCGTTGTTGGCCAGCAGGACGATGCCGTCGGCGTGCAGCGTGTCCAGTGCGTATTCGGCTTCGGCGAGCGCGCCTTCGACGTCGGGCAGGGTGAGGGTGGCGAAGAATCCGAACCTGTCCGGCCGGTCGGCGACGACTTCGGCGGCGTACTCGTTGACGTCGCGCGCCCAGCGGCGAGCCTCCGGGATGTCTCCGAAGTAGACCCCGGGAGTGGAGAGGGAGAGAATTCCGGCAGCGATTCCGTGGCCGTCCATGAATTTCAGTGCGGCAGACTCCGACCAAGACGGCAGATCGATGCCGCCAGGGCGGATTCCTTTGTCCTGCATCCATTTCGCGTAGCGGGGCGGCACGAGGTGCTGGTGGGTGTCGATGCGCTGGGCACGGCTCATCGGAGGCGTCCTTTCTCGAAGCGGGTCAGCGAAGCCGGGCAGCGAGGTCGAATACCGCCTGGGCGTGCAGTTCGAACAAGCGCATCAGATCTACGGCGTCGCCGCCGATTTCCTTCGCGACGAACAGTCCGTCGGCACCAGCCATGGCGTACGTCGTGAGCAACTCGACGGAGGCGGAGTCCAGTTCCGGCATGAATTCGGCGATCATGCCCGCGACGCGTTCCTGCGCGACTCCGCGCACCTGCAGGAACATCGTCCGGGCACTGGGTTCTTCGGGGCGGCGTTCGAGGGTGAGCATGAGGCCCAGGCGCAAGAAATCCGGAGCCTCGAGCAGCGCCTTCGCGACCTGCTGCGCCAGCCCGGTGCCGCGCTCCAGCGGTGTTCCGCCTTCTTCGGGCAGGGACAACGCGGCGAGCCAGCCGTCGAAGCTGCGCTCGATGACCGCCGCGATCAGGTCGTCTTTGTCCTTGAAATGCCAGTAGATCGAACTCGCCGGGAGCCCGCATTTCTTGCTCACCAGCGCGATGCTGGTGCCCTCGTAGCCGCGTTCCCCGGCGACTTCGACGGTCGCGTCGAGAATCTTCCGGCGCGACTCCTCGCCGTTCGCTCGCCGGCGGCGCGCGCCTCGTTCGTTCACGTTCACTCTCGCACCTTACCGTATCGGTCACTACAGGAAGGGATTGACCGACGCTGCCCGCTCAGCTTACCGTAGCGATCGATCCAATTGTAGTGATGACTACAGGAATGCGGTTCCCGACTCGACGTGGAGGCCCCGTGCCGTCGACTGGCTCACCATCGTCCGCTGTGGTGCGGAGCACTGAGAGCACCGTCCGGGTCGGTGCCCGCGACATCTTCCTCACCGAGATCGCCGGCCCGGGGAAGGCGACACCGGTGGTCCTGCTCCACGGCGGCGGGCCGGGCGCGACCGGCGCGTCCAATTACGCGCGCAACGCCGACGCGCTCGCGGCGGCCGGTCACCGGGTGCTGGTTCCGGACATGCCCGGATACGGGCGGTCGTCGAAGGAACTGGACCATGCCGACCCCTTCGGCGACCTCGCGATCTTCGTGCGCGGCCTGCTTGACGCGCTAGACGTCGAGAAGGCGCACGTAGTGGGCAACTCCTACGGCGGAGCGGCGGCATTGCGGCTGGCGCTCGATCGGCCGGACCGGGTGGAGACGCTCGTGCTGATGGGCCCCGGCGGCATTGGCACAACACGTCGGCCGCCGACCAAGGGACTGAACGCGCTGCTCGGTTACTACGGCGGCGAAGGCCCGTCCCGGGCGAAGCTGACCTCGTTCATCCGCGAGTACCTGGTCTTCGACGCGTCCGAAGTGCCGGAAGAACTGATCGAACTGCGCTATCAGGCCAGCATCGACCCCGAAGTGGTGGCGAATCCGCCCCTGCGCCGCCCGACCGGGCGCGGAGCGCTGCGCACGTTGTGGCGCATGGACCTCACCCGCGACCGCGACCGGCTCGCGCGCTGCCAGGTGCCCACGCTGGTCGTGTGGGGCACCCACGACAAGGTCAACCGGCCGTCCGGCGGACCGTGGCTGGCGCGCACCATGCCGCACTGCGACCTGCACCTGTTCGCCCGCACCGGCCACTGGGCCCAATACGAACAGGCCGAGCGATTCAACCGGCTGCTGCTCGACTGGCTCGGAGGGGTCCGGTGACCATTGTGGACACTAGAAGCCGCCCGGACGTCTTCGGCGCCGCGCGGCTGGGGTACATCGTCGTCGAGTCGCGACGGCTGACCGACTGGAACCGCTTCGGCGCCGACGCGATCGGCCTGCACGTCGACGAACTCATCCGCGACACTCTGCGTTTCCGCCTCGACGACCGCGAATGCCGGTTCCTCGTCCAGCGCGGCCCGGCCGAGGACGTCATCGCCGCAGGCTGGGAAATCGACGACCACGAAACCTTTGAGATCGTGCTGGGAAGGGTCGCCGCCGCCGGACTGCCCGTCGCCGAAGGCTCCTCGGAGGAGGCCGCCCTGCGCGGGGTCGAACGGCTGTGGCGATTCCCCGGCCCGAAAGGCATCGCCACCGAGGTCTTCACCCGTGCCCGCACCACCGCCGCACCGTTGCGGATGCGCAACACCGCCTTCGTCACCGGCCGTTCCGGCATGGGTCACCTGGCGATCACCACCACCCGGCCCGAGCACCTGCACACCTACTGGAACAACCTGCTGGACCTGCGCCTGTCGGACCGGATCGTCGAACGCATCGGCCCGGCGAAACTGAACATCCGGTTCCTGCGCAGCGGGCAGCGCCACCACTCCATCGCACTCGCCAACGTCGCCGGACTCGCGCTCGACCCGGTCCGCACCTCCGTGCAGCACGTCAACATCGAGATCGCCACCCTCGACGACCTCCTCGCCAGCTTTCACCGGGTCACCGAACTCGGCTTCGCCATGGCCTGGTCGATCGGCCAGCACACCAACGACCGCGAGCTGTCCTACTACTGCGTCACCCCGTCCGGATTCGAACTCGAGGTCGGCTGGAACCCGGTCGTCGTCACCCCCGAACGGGAAGAGACCTGGGAACCCGCTACGTACCAAGGCATTTCGCTGTGGGGGCACACCACGGCCGGCGCAGGCGTCGCCGCCCTCATGTCGCGTTTCCAAGCCGCGGTCCGGTCGCTGCGCGAGCAGGAGGAGACCGTCCCGGCGCTGTCCGCCACCGCGTTGGGCACCCACCGCTGACATCCGGCTCAGCCAAGGAGGCACACGGAAGTGTCCGAAATCCCCCGCTACGACGTGGCCGTCATCGGGTACGGGCCCACCGGGGTCACTGCCGCCAATCTGCTTGGCGCGCAAGGCTTGAAGGTGGTCGTCGTCGAACGCGACGCCGAGGTCTACACCCGGGCCCGCGCCATCTCGACCGACGAGGAGGTGCTGCGCGTCTGGCAACAGGTCGGCCTGGCCGAAGAACTGCAGCGAGACATGCTGGCCGGGCTGCCGATCGACTTCGTCGATCACCGGGGACGGTCGTTCCTGTCCGCGTCCTTCGACTCGGCAGGCCATGGCTACCCGCCTCAGCTGTTCATCTACCAACCGACCCTGGAAGAGACCCTGCGCAAGGGCGTCACGAGGTTCCCGAACGTCGACCTGCTGCTGGCCCACGAATGCCTGCGCGTGCGCCAAGACACCGGCGGCACCGAACTGCTGCTGGCCGACGACGGCGGCGAACACCTCAAACGGGTGCGGGCTTCCTGGGTCATCGCCGCGGACGGCGGTTCCAGCCCGACCCGCGGCCAGCTCGGCGTCGGTTTCGACGGCCGCACCTACGAAACCCGCTGGGTGGTCATCGACACCGAGGTCAAGCGCGAGTGGCCCGGTCACGACCGGCTGCGCTTCCACTGCGACCCGCTCCGCCCTGCCGTGGACTGCCCCACGCCGCTGGGGCACCACCGCTGGGAATTCCCCGTCCTTCCCGGCGAGGACGAAAACGACCTCGTCACCGACGCGGCAGTATGGCGTCTGCTCGGCCGCCAGGGCATCACCCGCGACGAGGTGACCGTGCTGCGGGCCGTGGTCTACAGCCACCACGTCCGCGCCGCCGCCCGCTGGCGCGTCGGCCGCGTCTTCCTCGCCGGCGACGCGGCCCACGCCATGCCGCCGTGGATCGGCCAGGGCATGGCCGCCGGGGTGCGCGACGCGGCCAACCTGTGCTGGAAACTCGCCGCCGTCATCCGCGGCGAACTGCCCGAGACCGTGCTGGATTCCTACGAGACCGAACGCAAACCGCATGTGCGCGAGGTGACGCGCCGCGCGGTACTGGTGGGCCGGATCATCACCGAACGCCGTCGCCGGATCTGCCAGATCCGCGACACGCTGGTGCGCCCTCTATCGCGGCTGTCGCCGGTCCGGCGACTCCTCGTCAAGCTGTCCTGGCTACCCGCGGCGCGCTACCCACGCGGATTCCTCGGCAGCGGCACCCCCGCTGTCGGCCACAAGGTGCCCCAGCCGTGGGTACTCGACAGCGACGGTGCCCGCAGCAGGCTCGACGACGTCCTCGACGGCAAGTGGACCGTGCTGAGCACCTGCGCCGCCGTCCCGGACCCGGCGTGGACCGCCGCCGCCCGCCTGACGGTCCTCCCTCCCGGAGCACAACCGGAAAACGGATGCGTGGTCGACGTCGACGGCACCCTCCTCGGCTGGATGCGGATGCATCGCGCGCACGCCTTGGCCCTGCGTCCAGATGGCTTCGTCTACGCCGCCGCAGACGCCACCACCGCGCTCTCCCCGCCGCCAGCCGGACTCCGGCCGCTCGACGCTGATCGCCTGCTTTCCTGACCCGGAAGGACCACCGCCATGAACCGAAAGTTCACCCGTCGCCGCGCGGTCACCAGTGCCGCAGCCCTAGCCAGCGCTGGCCTGTTCAGCACGGCGGCCGCACGAGCGACCGCGGCGCCTTCCGGTGCCTACCGGATTGATCTGCACGCGCACTTCCTGCCACCCGAATACCGGGCTTCCTTGCTGAGCCACGGTTATTTCACCATCGGCGGTTATCCGACCCCCGAATGGTCGCCGGAGGCGGCGCTGGACTTCATGGACCGCTACGGGATCGCCGCTCAGGCACTGTCCATTTCGGACCCCGGCGTGTCCTTCCTCCGCGGCACCGAGGCGCGGGACATGGCCCGGTACTGCAACACCTACGCCGCAAGCTTGTTCAAGTCCCATCCGACTCGCTTCGGCGGTTTCGCGGTGCTGCCCATGCCTGACGTGGCAGCGTCGATCGCCGAACTCGAATACGCGCTGACCGTGTTGAAATTGGACGGCGTCGTGCTGTTGTCTTCGTACGACGACGTATATCTCGGCGATCCCCGATTCGAGCCGCTGATGGCCGCTCTCGACCGGCACAACGCGTACGTCTTCGTCCACCCCGCGTCCGTGTCCCGCGACTCGAAACCAGAACTGCCTCTCCCGGACTTCCTCTACGAGTTCACCTTCGACACCACCCGCGCCGCGACAATGCTGATGTACACCGGAACGATGCGCCGCTATCCCCGCATCAGGTTCCAGCTCGCGCATGCCGGCGGCACGATCCCCTTCCTGACCTACCGCCTGGGCGTGCTCTCGAAAACCGGGGCCGCCGACCTGTTTCCGCCCGGCGTGCCGCGACCGTCGGCGTTCGACGTCGCCGAATTGGTCAAGACTTTCTTCTACGACACCGCGTTGAGCCCGGCGGCAACGGATATGCGCAGCGTGCTCGCGACCGGGCAGCAGTCCCGCGTCGTGTTCGGCAGCGACTGGCCGTTCTCCCAGTTGACCCTCACCGGTTCCGGAGACCCGCAGCCCGAACTCGACCAGACCTTCACCGCCAGCGACCGGCTTGAGATCGAGCGCGCCAATGGTTTGCGCGAACTCCCCCGCCTGGCGCAGGCCGTCGGGTCCTAGGTCACCGGCCCGCGGTCGTCAGCGCCGTCAACAGCCGAGGCAGCACGTCGGTCAGATAGCGGCTGTCGGCCTTGTCGGGGAGTTCATCGAGGATTGAGCGTTCGAGCATGGTCTCGTAGAGCGCCACGATCGTGACGACGGCACTGCGCGGATCGACGGTCAGCCGCATGTCCAGCCGGTCGAGCAGGTTCCGCAGGATGTCGGCGAGGGCCTCGTGGAAGCGGCGTTCGGCGGCCGCGGCCGGTGCGCGCAGGTCCTCCTGACGGAGCGCCTGTGCCCGGAACTCGGCGTTGAGCAGGTACCACGTCTCGTCCGCCGCGAGGGACTCCAGGAAAAGCAGACCGGCTTTTCGCAGCACCTCGTCGACAGAACCGGGCCCCGCCCGATCGACCGCCTCGTCGACGGCGGCGCGCAGCCGCTCGGCGCGCTCCCGCATCTCCACCTCGTAGATGGCGAGGAACAGTTCTTCCTTGCTGGCGAAGTTCGAGTAGAAAGCACCGCGAGTGAAACCGGCCCGTTCGCAGATCAGCTCGACGGGAGCGTCCCGGATGCCCGTCTCGGTGAACACCGCATAGGCGGCGGCCATGACCCGCCGCCGCGTTTCCGCACGCCGGCGGGTCATGCGCTTCGGGGTTTCCAGGCTCGCGCCGGTGGTCGCCATGTCGCTCACCCTATCTCCGCCGTTCCCCCGACCAGGTGATCGGATACACGTTGCATCGGATGCACACTGCATTACGATACACCGTGTATCCGATGTGTTGGGAGCGCCCGTGTCGTCATTCCTGTACCGGCTGGGCCGCGCCGCCGCCCGAGCGCGCGTGCTCGTGGTGGCGCTGTGGGTCGTGATCCTGGCCGCGGCCGGCGGCGCGGCGCTCGTGGCCAATCAAGGCACCGACGACGCGTTCGCCATTCCGGGCTCGGAGTCCCAAGATGCCCTCGACCACCTCGGCCGCGTCTTTCCGGAGGTCAGCGGCACGTCCGCGCAACTGGTGCTCGTGGCGCCGGAGGGCGCGAAGGCCGATACCCCGCGGATCCGGGCCGCGGTCGGCCAAGCGGTGGACCGGATCGGGAAGCTGGACCAGGTCGCCACGGTCGTGGACCCGTTCGGCAAAGACGTCAGCGGCGCGGTGTCGAAGGACGGCCGGGCCGCGCTGATCGCCGTGCCGTTGAAAGTGCAGCTCGCCGAGGTCGACCCAACCACCAAGACTCAGGTCGCCGGGATCGCCGCCGACCTCGCGAAGGCGACCGGCACGGAGGTCCGCACCGGCGGCGACGCGTTTTCCGACCGGGTCCCGAAGCTCAGCCCGACCGAGGGCATCGGCCTGGTCATCGCCTTGCTGGTGCTGGTGCTGATGTTCCGGTCGCTGATCGCCGCGGCGATGCCGCTGGCGACGGCGGTCCTCGGCGTCGGCGTCGCGGGCGGCCTGATCTTCCTGGCCACGCTGGTCACCCCGATCTCCTCGACCGCGCCGATGCTGGCGGTGATGATCGGGCTCGCCGTCGGGATCGACTACGCCTTGTTCCTGCTCTCCCGGCATCGCGACCAGCTCGCGGAGGGCCTCGACGTCGAAGAGTCGATCGCCCGGGCCACCGCCACCGCCGGGTCGGCCGTGATCTTCGCCGGGCTGACCGTGGTCATCGCCCTGCTCGGGCTGGCGGTCGCGGGCATCCCGTTCCTGACCACCATGGGAATTGCCGCCGCCGTCGCGGTCGCCCTGGCCGTCGCGATCGCCGTCACGCTGGTGCCGGCGCTGATGTCCTTCGCCGGCAAACGGTTGCGGCCGCGGGTCAGGAAGCCGCGACGGCGGACCCGGAGCCGTCAGAAGCCGCAGATCGCGCGCGGGTGGGTCCGGCTCGCGACCAAGGCTCCGCTGGTCACCGTGCTCGTCGTGGTGGCCGGTCTGGCGGTCTGCGCGATCCCGGCGCTGTCGTTGCGCCTGGCGTTGCCCGACAGCGGAACCGAGGAACACGGCAGTCCCGCGCGCGACACCTACGACGTCGTCAGCGACCATTTCGGGCCCGGCTACAACGGTCCGCTGATCGTCACGGCGGACATCATCACCAGCACCGATCCGATCGGGCTGATGAACAAGCTCGCCGAGGAGATCCGGCACGTGCCCGGCGTCGCCTCGGTTCCGCTGGCCACGCCGAACCCCAAGGGCGACACCGGCATCGTGCAGGTCATCCCCGCGACCGCGCCGGACTCAGTGCAGACCGACGACCTGGTCGCCCGGCTGCGCGGGATGGAGCCGCACTTCCGGGAAACCTACGGCGCGCAGACCGCCGTCACCGGGATCACCGCGGTCGGGATCGACGTGTCCGCACAACTCGGCGACGCCCTGGTGCCGTTCGGGATCCTGGTGGTCGGCCTCTCGCTGATCCTGCTGGCCATGGTGTTCCGGTCGATCTGGGTGCCGATCAAAGCGACCGCCGGCTATTTGCTCTCGGTCGCCGCGGCTTTCGGCGCGACGTCGTTCGTGTTCGTCCAGGGACATCTTGCGGACGTCCTCAACGTGACTCACGTCGGGAGCGTGATCAGCTTTCTGCCGATCATCCTCATGGGTGTCCTTTTCGGGCTGGCCATGGACTACGAGGTCTTCCTCGTTTCGCGCATCCGCGAGGACTACGTCCACCAGGGCGATCCGCACCACGCCATCGAATCCGGGTTCGTTTCCGCGTCGCGGGTGGTCGTCGCGGCCGCGGTGATCATGCTCGCCGTCTTCGCCGCGTTCGTGCCCGAAGGCAGCGCCACGATCAAGCCGATCGCGTTCAGCCTCGCGGTCGGAGTCTTCATCGACGCCTTCATCGTGCGCATGACCCTGGTGCCCGCGGTCCTCGCGCTGCTGGGCCGCCGCGCCTGGGGATTGCCTCCGAAGCTCGACCGCGCCCTGCCGGTGTTCGACGCGGAAGGCGACGCGCTCGTCCACGAACTGCGCCTGGCCGACTGGCCCGAGCCGGGCAGCACTGAGGCGGTCAGCGCCCGCGCTCTCCGGCTCGAAGACGACCGGGGCCGCCCGGTCTACTCGGGAATCGAGCTGCATCTCCAGCGCGGAGAAGTCCTTGTGCTGCACGGCGCGGGCGCGTGCGGCAAAACAGCTTTGCTGTACACGCTCGCCGGACGAGTCACGAAGTTCACCGGCGATCTGAAGGTGCTCGGGCGCGTCCTGCCGCAGCACGCACACGCCCTGCGCCGGGATGTCGCTGTCATTCCCTGCCGCGACGAGGAAAACCCGGCGGGCCAGATCGCTGAAGCTCTTCGGAGCGACGCCGGGCTCATCGTCGTCGACGACGTCGATCTCGTGCTCCGCACGGATGTCCGAGACCAGGTGCGCGCTCTGCTCGGCGATCGCCGCACCCGCTCCGGCGAAGCCGCCACCTGCGTGCTCACCTGCCAGGATCCCGACCGCATCCGGGACCTGCTGCCCGCTGGCGCCACCCGCCTGCACGGTCTCACCGCCGCCCAGCCCACCGAGGTCCGCTGATGCTGAAGCCGTTCGCCAACTCCGCCCGCGCACTGGCCGCCGGGCCGCTGACCTGGCGCACCTGGGCCGGTCTCATCGCCGTGCCGCTGATCGTCATGGGTTTGCTCACCTGGGCGTTCTGGGCGCCGGACGCCAATCACGGCACCGCGAAAGCAGCCGTGGTGAACAACGACGAACCAGTGCAGGTCAACGGGCAGACCATCCCGCTCGGCCGTCAGCTCGCCGGATACCTGACCCACAGCGAGGATTCCTCGTACACCTGGGTGCTCACCGACGCCGACGACGCCTCCTCCGGCCTGGCCGACGGCAGCTACGCGGCCACCGTCACGATCCCGAAGGACTTCTCGGACCGCGCCACCTCCAGCGCCACCGGCAAACCGCTCGACGCGCGGCAGGCGCGGCTGCAGGTGCAGACGTCCGACGCCGCCGGGGTCACTGATCCCAGTTTGTCGACGCACATCGCCAAGGCCACCCAGCAAACCCTCAATCAGCAAGTCGTGGAAACCTACCTGGACAACGTGTACGTCGGGTTCACGACGCTGCACAAGCAGGTCGGACAGGCAGCGGACGGGGCAGCCCAGCTGGCCGACGGGAACCGGCAGCTGGCCGAGGCCGCCAGTCAGCTCAACGACGGCGCCGGCCAGCTCGCCACCGGGACCGACCAGCTCGCCGCGGGGTCCGGAAAGCTGTCTTCCGGACTCACCCAAGCCGAACGGGACACCGCGCAACTGCCCGCGCTGACCCGCCAACTCGCCGACGGAGCGGATCAAGTCGCCGACGGCAACGAACAACTCGCCGCCGTCGTCGTCCCGCTGGCCAACCGGATCATCGCCGCCATCGACGCACTCCCGTCGGCGGGCAGCGCCGCGAAGCAGTTCCGGCACCTGGCCGACCAGTGCCCCGCCAACGGCGGTTCAGCCTCCTTCTGCAGCGACCTGAGCCAGACTGCGGACCGGTTCACCGCCGACGCGCAGAAGATCGACGGCGCCAAGGCCGCCGTCCGGGCCAACGCCGTCAAGGCTCGCGACTCCATCCAGGCCCTGGCCGCCGGATCCCGCAAGGTCGCCGACGGAAATGCCCAGCTGGCCGACAAATCCGGCCAGCTCGCCGCCGGAATCGCGGCCGCCGCGGACGGTGCCCGTCAGCTCGACAACGGCGTCCGGCAAACGAATTCCGGTGCCCATAAGCTCGCCGACGGCACCGGGCAGCTGACCGACGGCGCCAAGAAGGCCGACCGCGGCGCCCAGGAACTGGCCACCCAGCTGGACAAGGGCCGCGATCAAGTGCCCAGCTACACCGACGCCGAACGCGCACACCTCAAGACCGTCGCCGCCGCGCCGAGCACCTCAGCCGCCGGCGGAACGCCGACCGGAACCCTGGCCCTCACGCTGTTCGCCGCTTTGGGCCTCTGGGCGCTGGCACTGGCCACCTACCTCGTCACCCGCGCCGTTCCCGACGCGGTGCTCACCGCCCGCGAACCCACCTGGCGAATCATCCTGCGCGCCGCCATCCCGGGCGCGACCGCCGCCGCCCTCGCCGCCGTCGCCATCACCGCGATCGCCGTCCCCGTGCTCAAACTCAGCCTCGGCGGCACCGTCGGGTTCCTGCTGATCGCGTTGCTGGCCGCGTCGGCGTTCGTCGCCCTCAACCAGGCCGCGACGGCGATCTTCGGCCGGGCCGGCCGGATAGCCTCGCTGGCAGTGCTGGTCCTGGCCGGGGCGACCGGTGTCGTCTCGACACTTCCCGGACCGCTGTACGCACTCGCCGGCTACCTGCCCACCCACGGCGCGGTGCTCGCGTTGCGAGCCGCCGCCACCGACGGGACCGGGCTGGCCGCCGGCGTCGCCCAGCTCGCCGCATGGCTGCTGGTCGGCGGCCTCGTTTCGATCCTCGTCACCGACCGGCGGCGTTACCTCTCCGCCAGAAGCATTCGGCTGCGGCGCGGCAGCGCCCTTTCCGCTACTTGATCGGGAGGAAGCGAGGGCGGTCTCGCAAACGGCGCATTTGCATGCCGTACCGCTGAAGGACGCAATTCCGCTATTCGACGTTCTGAGGCTCAGCGACCGAACTGAGACTTCACCGCCTCGGGAATGCGCTCACCGTGGATATGGCTCGCCGCCTCCTCGATGCGCCGCAGGTCGCCGGACGTCAATTCGACGTCGAGCGCTCCCAGGTTCTCTTCCAACCGATGCAGTTTGGTGGTCCCGGGAATCGGCACGAACCACGGCTTCTGCGCGAGCACCCAGGCGAGAGCGATCTGAGCCGGGGTGGCTCCCTTGTCTCCGGCGATCTCCTGGAGCAAGTCGATCAGCGCTTGGTTGGCCCGCCGTGCTTCGGGAGTGAAGCGCGGCAGCATGCGGCGGAGGTCGTTGTCGGCCAGCGAGGTGCGGGAGTCGATGGTGCCGGTCAGATAGCCTTTGCCCAGCGGGCTGTAGGGCACCAGGCCGATGCCCAGTTTCTCCAAGGCCGGGATGACCTCGGTTTCGTGTTCTCGGGTCCAGAGGGAGTATTCGCTTTGCAGCGCCGTCACGGGCTGCACGGCGTGGGCGCGGCTGATCGTCGTCACGCCCGCCTCCGACAAACCGAAGTGCTTGACCTTGCCTTCGGCGATCAATTCCTTGACCGTGCCCGCAACTTCTTCGATGGGCACGTCAGGATCGACGCGGTGCTGGTAAAGCAGGTCAATGCGATCCGTGCGCAGGCGCTGGAGCGAGGCCTCGGTCACCCGGCGGATCTGCTCGGGCCTGCTGTCGAGTCCGGAAGCCGGGGCCGGCCCGTGTTCTCCGTGCTTGAGACCGAATTTGGTGGCGATCACCACCTGGTCGCGGACCGGCGCCAGCGCCTGACCGACCAGCTCTTCGTTGGTGAAAGGGCCATAGACTTCGGCGGTGTCGAACAGAGTCACGCCGCGGTCCGCGGCGGCCCGCAGCAACTTCGTCATTTCGGCTGGGTCCGGGGGCGAACCGTAGAAGAAGCTCATGCCCATGCAACCGAGTCCCATGGCTGAAACTTCGAGGCGCTGTCCGAGTTTGCGTTTCCGCACTGGAGAATACTCCTTCGGCAAAAGATAATCTGGCCCGTTGTCCCCGCTGCTCAGCCGGGACCGGTAAAGCCAGATTAGGTCGCCTCGCGGGGGCCCGGGAGGCCCGCCTGATACAGGTACTGGCGGTGCCCCCGTGTTCAAGCTCGCGAAGAGAATTCTTCGGCGACCTCACACCGGAAACAGCAGGCTAGCCAGCAAAACATGCACCGTCGTACCGCCGACGATGCTCAGTACTGCGTTGCGGCGCCAGAGATGCAGGCCGATCGTCACCGCCAGCGCGAGGGTCGGGGCGACGGCGCTCGAGGACGTCCACGACACGTCGCGCAGGCAGTAGACCAGCAGGATCACCATGACGCCCGCTGGCATGCGGGTGCTCAGATATTGCACGATCCGGCTGGCGCGCAACGGTGACAGGACCGCGAACGGGAGCGCGCGCAAACCCCAGGTGACCGCGGCGGATACTGCGACCGCGGCAAGCAGGTAGCCGGGGTCAGGCATTGCTCAAGCTCCGTTCGGCCACGACGGAGCGGACGACCAGTCCTCCGACGAACAGCAGGAAGGCCGCCAGGAGCATCTGGCCGGGGAAGACCACGCGGGCCACGACCGCGCTCAGGGCAGCCAGGACGGGCGTCGGCAGGTCGCCTTTTCGGTCGCGGACCGCGTCGAGCGCGAGTACGACGAACAGGGCCGTCATGGCGAAGTCCAGGCCGACGACGCCGCTGGGGATCAGCGAGCCGAGCAGGCCGCCCACCGTTGCTCCGCCGACCCAGAACAGGTGCAGAAACAGTTGCAGCCACAGGATTCGCGCGCCGTTCCACTCGCGGGCGGCGTCCGTTGTGGACAGTGCGTACGCCTCGTCGGTGAGGGCGAAGGTGCTGTACGCGCGTGCCCTGCGGCCGCGCACGCGGTGCAGCGGGAAGGAGAGGGCGTAGAAGACGTGGCGGACGTTGACCAGGAACGCCGAGAGCCCGATCGACGCCAGCGGGGCGGCCGCGGCGGCCAGGCCGATGAGCAGGAACTCGAACGAGCCCGCGTAGATGACCGTCGTGAACACCGTCGCCCACCACCAGGCGAGGCCCGAATGCGTGAGGAACGCGCCGAAGGCGAGTCCGAGCGGGACCAGGCCGATGCCGACGGACCCGCAGTCCTTCAGCGCGGCCAGAGCGGGCGGGCGATCGCGAACAGCCAGGTCGGAGACGGTTTCCACCCTTGGAACACTACGTCAGCTCTCGGCTAATTTGGTGTCCGATCATGGCGTTACCATGGGTCGGTGAGCAATGTAGTGCGGCTGGATGCGCTGGATCGGGATATTTTGTTTCACCTGCGTCAGGACGGCAGGCTGACCAACGTCGAACTCGCCAAACGGGTCGGGCTCACCCCTCCCCCGTGCCTGCGCCGGGTCAAGCGCCTCGAAGAGGCCGGAGTGATCGCCGGTTACCGCGCGGTGATCGATCCCGAAGCTGTCGGCCGGGGGCTGGAAACGCTGATCGACCTCGAGGTCTACGCGACCGACCGGGCGACCATCGAGGCGCTTGAGGACACGATCGCCTCCTACGACGAGGTCATCGAGTTCCGGCGGCTCTTCGGCCGCCCGGATTACTTCATCCGCGTCGCGGTCGCCGACCACGCCGCCTACGAGGAGTTCCAGACCCGGAAGCTGTCCGGCCTGCCCGGTGTCCTGCGGGTCACCTCCCACCTGACGATGAAGAAAATCAAGGGCGACGCCTGACCCAGTGGCCGCGCTCGTCCGCGAAGACCCCGCAGAAGCGCTTGGCGGCTCGACGACACCAGAGGGCTCGCCCATCGCGGGAAACGGCAAGAACCGCAGTGCTGGGCGAGCATCGCTGCTGCCCGCTGGCGTCCGTGCGGGCACGGGCGTTCACGCGGTCGGCCCAATGGCAGGGACTTAAGGCGGCGCCGCGGGTTCGGTTTGCCCAGGCCGAAGGATTTGGGCGGG
Source organism: Amycolatopsis sp. NPDC004079 (assembly GCF_040610415.1). Lineage (NCBI taxonomy): Bacteria > Bacillati > Actinomycetota > Actinomycetes > Pseudonocardiales > Pseudonocardiaceae > Amycolatopsis > Amycolatopsis sp. NPDC004079. Next base: position 51,863 of record NZ_JBEXMH010000048.1, read on the forward strand.
GCCAGGCGTCCGTGAGGGGAACCCTGAGGGACTCAGAGTCAATCAGGGTTCCCTTCACGGACTTCAAGACCCGGCCACCTGGCGACAAATCAGGCGTTCCGGTGGCGCTGAGGTCCTTTGTGGACGGGCGTGGGCCGCGCAGCTTGAGTCCCCGGCATTGGCCTTTACGCGGTCGGCCAGAGCAGGGGCACCGCGGTCCAGGCCGTCCAGCCGATCAGGGCGGTCCAACCGGCGATCCACGCGAACGCCGGAATCCCGCTCGCCTCGGCCAGCCCGGCGGCGTCGTCTTCAAGGCCGTAGTAGCCGTGGCGGAGCCGGCCGACCACGAGCGCCGCGACGCCGCCGAGTTCGCTCGTCAGCAGCAGCCACGCTTCCAGGTAAGCGACGGTGTTCCGCAGCCAGTCCGGTCCCCACTTCAGCGTCGCGAACGCGGCCGCGCCCAGCGCCACCACGATCCCGAGCGTGAGCGCGTCCCTGGTCGCCAGCAGCACCAGCACCATGGCCAGCACGGTCAGCGCGAGCACCGCCGGCGCGAGCCCCCGGTGCAGCAGCGCGGCCGCGCCGAGACCGGCCAGCGGCGGCGTCGCGTATCCGGCGACCAGGGTCAGCACCCGCGACCAGCGCGACGTGCTCCAGGTGCGGGTGAGCCCGGTTTCGGCGCTGGTGACCTCGATCTGGAACACTCCGCCGCCGGTCACGACGCTCAGCAGCGCGTGCCCGCCCTCGTGCACGACGGTGCTCAGCACGTTGGCCCGGGTGAGCGGCCGCCACCGCGCGGGACCGGCCAGCATCAGCACGAACGTCGCCGCCGACACCGCGACCGCGAACACCCCCAGCGCCAGCACCAGCCCGAGCCCGGGCGGAGCGACCTGCTGGTTGAGAACGCCGAACACGCCGCTCACCGGACCGCTCCGGCCGCGACGCTGTCCGGGCTCTGATTGATCCAGGACAATCCACCTGGGGCGGGCCGGTGCTGAGTGACCTCGACGTAGGCCAGGCGGGCTTCGGCGCGTTCGATCCCGGCGGGCTGCGGCTCGCCGGCGGTGCTGCCGGGGTCGACGGGCTCGGTGAAGCCGTCGGTGATCCGGACTGCGGACCACTCGCGGCCTTCCGGCGTCGGTCGAGCTGCGGGCATCGTCGGTTCTCCTCCCCCGAGGAACAACGGGCTGCCCTACGATCACACAGGGGTACGACAATTTCGTACCCCCGACAGGCCGCTTTTAGCCCAGGCCGACCTCCGGTGCGGCGAACGAGGTGTTCCGTCAGGCCAGTTCGACCAGCAGCGCGGCGAACTCTTCCGGCGCCGACCAGAACGGCGAGTGCCCGCCGTCGATCTCGCGGACTTCGGCGGCGAGCAGTTCCCGCGCGCGGGCGGCGTTCCAGTCGCAGTTCACCGCGCGATCGGCACGACAGGACACGTACGTGGTCGGCACGCGGCGTTCCGGCAAAGCAGGGCAGGTTTGCGCGCCCACGGTATTCGCGCTGGGGCGCAATTGGCGGACCGCGTCGGCGGCGTCCGCGGGGGTGCAGTCGTGGTACAGCACGTCGGTCGCGTCGGCTGGGTCCAGGACTACGCGTCCGGACTCGTCCACGACGGCGCGCGCCACAGCCTTTTGCAGCGGCTCGGCAAGTGGCGCTGCCCCGTCGTCGGTCAGCGCCGAGCCGGGTTTGCGCACCAGGGCGGCCAGCAGGATCAGGGAGCTGACCGCGGGGTTGCCAGTCGCCAACGGTGCCACCATGCCGCTCATCGAATGCGCGACGAGAACGACGTCGGAACGGCCTCGGAGCGCGGCTTCGAGCACCGCCAGGTACTCGTCCTGGCCTGCCTCGGCGTTGTCGCACGGCAGCGACGGGCAGATCACCTCGTGACCGCGCGCGATTAGGTGCTCGCTCACCCGTTCCCAGCACCATGGGCCGTGCCAGGCGCCGTGCACCAGAACGAACGTAGTCGACTTCTCGGCTTCCATGATGATCACGCTAGCCACGCCTGCGCAGGCCCGGCGGCCGCGTAGCTTCGGCGGGTTCGTTGTCTGCCCGAATGAACCTCTGTGGGCTACTGCGCTGGAGAAGCTTCCCGGACCGTGTCTTCCAGCAGTGCGAGTGCCCGTTCGACGTCTTTGCGGTCGGCTTCGCCCAGACCGGCGAGGAGCGCTTCCTCCCGGTCTAGGTGTCCTTCGAGGACGCGGTCGATGAGCTTGCGGCCGGCGGCGGTCAGTTCGGCGTAGCTCACCCTGCGGTCGGCTGGGTGGTCGCGACGGCGGATCAGGCCGTCGCGTTCTAGCGCGTCCAGCCGAGCGGTCAGGGCACCCGAGGTGACGAGGGCGGAGGCCGCCAGCTCGGACGGCGTCTTCCGATAGGGGCGGCCGCCTCGGCGCAGGTTGCACAGGATGTCGAACGAACCGGGAGTCAGGCCGTACGAGGCCAGGTATCCGCGGAGGCTCCCGGCGGCCAGGTCGGCGATCCGCCGGATCCGGCCGAAGATCGCGATCGGCGAGGCGTCCAGGTCCGGGCGTTGCCGCGCCCAGTCCGCCACCACCTGATCGACCGTGTCCATCGTCATCGACTCCTTGTCCGCCAGGGTGCGGACGGAGCCTATCCGGTGTTCGCGCGGCGACAACGCGTCCTAACGGGACTCTTCCGGCACCGCGGGGACATCGGCCGCAGCGGGGTCCTTTCCGGCTGGGCCGCGGCCGCGGAGAAGCACGACCGCACCGAGCAGCGTGAGCAGCTGGGTCGCGGCGAGCAGTGCGTACCCGGCGGCGAATCCGTGGTCGCCGCCCGCGGCGATCGCCACGCCCATCAACGTGGGAAGCAGCGCGGACACGAGATTGCCGACTCCGTTGATCAGGCCGTAGGCGCTCCCGACAGCGCCCGCCGGCGCGTATTGCTGCACCAGCGTCGGAATCGCCGGTCCCTGCAGGCCCCAGAACGCGTTGGCGAGGATGAGCGTCGCCGCGGCCAGCCAGCACGAATCGGCGAGGGTCACGGTCGTCGCGCACAGGGCGGTGCCGACGCTGCCGATCACCAGCACGAGCGGCACCCGGCGAGCGGGCATCCGGTCGATGAGATACCCGCCGAGGAAACCGGATCCGAGGCTGACCACGAACGGCAGCGCCGACAGCGCGCTCATCTGCGCCAGCGAGAAATGCCGCGCCTGCAGCAAATACGACGGAAGCCACGAAGTGCTGCCCCACAGATAGCCGAGCGTAGCCACCTCGATCAGCAGGATCCAGCCGAGCTTGGGCGTGCGCAGCGCTCCGGCGAACCGCCGCAACGCCGGTTGCCGCGCGGCTGTCCGATGCCGCGAGGCGCGGACGAACACGGCGACCAGCGGCAGCCCGACCACCAGGTTGAGGGCCGCGAGCAGGAAGAACGAGCCGTGCCAGCCGAAGTGCACGAGGGCGAAGGTGATCACCGGGATGCCCAGCGCCGTCCCCAGCGAAACGCCCATCGAGCTGACCGCGTTGGGCTTGCCCCAGGTGCCTTCGGCGAAATTGTCCTTGACGTACATGGTCTTCAGCGAGAACAGCGGCCCCTCGCTGGCGCCGAGCAGGAACCGCAGCGTCAGCAGCACCACCGCTCCCCCGGCGTACGGGGACGCGAGCGTGAACAGCGCCCAGCACGCCAGGCTGACGAGCAGCCCTCGCCGCACCCCGAACACCGCCTCGTACCACGGCGTGATCAGCATGGCCGCGATTCCGTAGCCGGCAAGGAAAAGCGTCATCAGCGCACCTTGCGCCGCCCGGTTGCCCGCGATCCCGAAATGCTGCGTGAAGGCGGGATCGGTGATCAGGACGGACACGTTGACCCGGTCGATGTAGGAAACCGCCACGACCACCAGGAGCGCCAGCACGCCCAGCCACGCGGACAGCGGCGCGCCGGGTCGGCGGTCTTCCCTCAGCACGGTCACGGCGGTTCCTTTCCGGGCCGGACCATCGCGAGGCGGCCCGGACCGCGCGGACCCGCCGCGACGCCGGACCGGCCGCCTCGGCCGGCGGGGTCGCCGGGAAGTATCTTTGTCCTAAGATGCTTGTGTCAAGCTATCCTGGACGAGCCCTCTTCCCTGATGCTGTGACGAGTTTCTCCGCAGCGGCGCGATGCCGACGGGCGCGGGATTTCTTCCGCCGCCGATGGGCACGGTCCGGTGCAGTGGATTGTCCGCCGCCGACGGGCACGGCCGGAGCGGTGGAACGTCCGTGAAGGACTCCTTGAGGGAATCTGATTCCCCCAAGGAGCCCTTCACGGACCTTTGGGGGGCGGAGAATCACCCGGCCCGTCGCGGCGCGGCCGGTGCTCCGCAGAGCCGCTACGCGCCGGGCACAACGGCCGCCGAGAAAGCAAACTGGGAAGGGCCGAGCCCGCTGGCCCAGCCCTTCCCAGTTGTCAACCCGCGGAACGATGTTCAGACGTCGCGCGATCAGCCCCACACCGGTTCGCTCGCGGGGGCGAGCAGGTCGCTGACGTCGCCGGAGACGTCCTCGCCCGGCACACCACGCCGGAACAGCCGTCCGGGCGCACCGCCGCTCGTGGACACGCCCGCCAGTTCCGCCCAGTCGCCGCGCACCCGCAGCCACGTGCCCTCGCGCAGGCCGAGCACCGGAATGTCGTTGCACTCGTGGAATTCCGCGAGCCGCTTCTCCCGGGTCTCCCCCATGTGCCTGCTGGCCGGGTCGGGGTCGACGTAGTGCGGGTTGAGCTGGAACGGCACCAGTCCGAGCGAAGTGAGACTCGGCGGCTCCACGATGGGCATGTCGTTGGTGGTGCGCACAGTCGGGCCCGCGATGTTGGTTCCCGCGCTCGCTCCGAGATAGGGCATCCCCTTGGACACCCTGTCCCGCAACGGTTCCAGCAGCTCGCGGCGGTACAGCTCGGCCAGCAGGCGGAAGGTGTTGCCGCCGCCGGTGAATACCGCCGGGGCCGAGCGCACCGCGGCGACCGGGTCGGCGGCGGTGTGCAGTCCGCGCACCCGTACGCCGAGCGGCGCCACCGCGGCAGCGATGCGCTCGGTGTAGCCGTCGTGGTCGGCCAGCGCGAACGGCACGAACACCAGTTCGGTGCGCCCGTCCAGCACCTCGGCGACCGCGTCCAGCGCGTGGTCGAGCGGGTCGCGGCCGTGGTTGGTCGAGTTGGACAGCAACAGCAGGTCAGTCACGCGATTCTCCTTGGTTCGCCCGCCATTGTTCAGCAAGTCCGCAGCAGCCGGTCCAGGACCCGGACGGAGAACCGCAGCGACTCCAGCGGCACCCGTTCGTCGACGCCGTGGAACAGCCGGTTGTAGGGCAGTTCCGGCGGGACGCGCAGCGCCTTGAACCCGAAGCCGCGGATGCCGAGCGCGGACAGCGCCTTGTTGTCGGTGCCGCCGGCGTTGCAGTACGGGGCGGGGTGGCCGTCCGGGTCCTCCGCGGTGATAGCCGCGCACATCGCGTCCGCCAAGGGGCCGTCGAAGCCGCTCTCCATCGCGATGTCGCGGTGGATGAACTCGCGGCGCACCGACGGGAGCAGCAGCTCGTCGATCGTGTCCAGCAGTTCCTGCTCGTACCCGGGAAGGAACCGGCCGTCGACGGCGGCGGTGGCCCGGCCGGGGATGACGTTGACCTGGTACCCGCCGGAGATCATGGTGGGGTTCGCCGAATTGCGCAGGATCACGTTCACCAGCTCCCCCACCCGGCCCATCCGCGCCAGGCTCCCGTCCACATCGGACGGATCGAACGGGACGCCGAGCAGTTCCGCCGCGCGTTCCAGCAGCGCCCGCACCGGTTCGATCAGCCGGACCGGGAACCGGTGGCGGCCGATCCGGGCGAGCGATTCGGCCAGATCGGTGACCGCGTTCTCGTCGTTCGGCGAGGAACCGTGCCCGGCGCGGCCGGTGGCGACCAGGCGCAGCCACGCCTGCCCGCGCTGCGCGCATTCGATCGGATACAGCCGGCTGCCGTTGCCGAGGTCGAACGACACGCCGCCGCCCTCGGTGATCGCCTCGCCGACGCCCTCGAACAGATCCGGGCGGTTCTCGACCAGCCAGTGCGAACCGAACTTCCCGCCGCCCTCCTCGTCGGCGAGGAAGCCGAACACGAGGTCGCGCGGCGGTTTCTCGCCGGTGCGGCCGAATTGCCGCGCCAGCGCGAGGATCGCCGCGTCGAAATCCTTCATGTCGATCGCGCCGCGGCCCCACAGCATGCCGTCGGCGATCTCCCCGGAGAACGGCGGGACGCTCCACTCGTCGGCGTCCGCGGGCACCACGTCCAAGTGCCCGTGCAGGAGCAGCGCGGGCCGCGAAGAGTCCACTCCGGACAGTCGGGCGAACACGCTGGCCCGGCCGGGCGCGCTCTCCACCAGAGTCGGTTCCAGTCCGGCCTCGCCGAGTTTCTCCGCGACGTACTCCGCCGCGGGCCGCTCAGTCGCGCCCGGGTTGGAGGTGTCGATCCGGATCAGGTCGCGGCAAAGCTCGACCACCTCGTCCTGTGCGCTGGTCACGCGGCCACCTCCTCCAATTCCACCGAGCCCACCGGCCGGATGAGCCCGGCCCAGCCCAGCACCGTGTACAGGATCGCCGCGGTGAGCAGCGAGTTCAGCGCGGGGATGCCCCAGTGCACGAACTTGCCGACGCAGAACGCCGCCGCCCACACCGCGAGGGTGGCGGGCACCCAGACCGGCATCGTGGCGGGCACCCGCCCGGCCGCCCGGGTTTCCCGCAGCGGCGTGGAAAGCCGGCGCACCAGGAAGTACTCCGCCACGATGATCCCGCCCACCGGCGGAATCGCGACGCCCAGCAGCGACAGGAACGCGGTGAAGTGCTGCAGGAAGCCGATCGCGGACAGCACCGTCCCGGCGATCCCGATCACCAGGGTGACCACGCCGCGGTGCAGCGGGCGGCCGAACACGGTCCGCACGAAGTTCACCACGCCCAGCGAAGAGCCGTACAGGTTCCAGTCGTTGATCTTCGCGGTCGCCAGCACCACCACGATCAGCCCGACGAAGCCCGAGGTGGACAGCACGATGTGCGTGACGTCGGAGCTGCCGACCAGGTGCCCGAGCAGGACGCCGGTCATGCCGACGATGTACTCGGACAGGACCATCGACGCCGAACTCTGCAGCAGGACGTGCCAGCCCTTGCGGTTGAACCGGGTCATGTCCGGGGCGACCACGGCGCCGGTCATGTAGCCGCCCGCGATGATCGTCGCCGCGGCCGGGACGGAGATCGCGGTCGCGGTCGGCGCGGCCGACATCAGCGCGCCCACCGAGTGCTCCGACAGCGTGGAGACAACGCTCCACGCCACGAGCCCGAAGAACAGCGGCACCGCGATCTTGGCCAGCCACATCATGTACTTGAAGCCGTAGATCACCAGCAGCGTCAGCACCACGCCGGACACCGCGCACCACAGCCACACCGGCCCGCCGACCAGGGCGTTCATGCTCTTGCCGAAGATGCCGTTCTGCACGCCGAACCAGCCGACCAGGCTGATCGCGATCACCAGGCTCACCAGCGCGGACCCGTTGCGGCCGAAGCCGGTGAACCGGGTCAGCATGGTCATCGTGAGGCCCTCGCGCTGCCCGGCGAGGCCGATCAAGAAGATCACCACCTCCAGGATTACCGCGCCGAGGGTGAACGCCCAGAACGCGTCGGAGAACCGCATCCCGACGCCGAGCGTCGCGCCGAGCACGAACTGGGACAGCGACCCGGACTGCGCGAGCCACTGCAGCAGCATCGAACCGAACCCGTAGCGAGCGTCCTCGGGGACGCGGCGCAGCGCGTAGTCGTCGTTGCCGATCCGCTTTTTGGCGTGCTTCGCGGTTTGCGTCGCGGTGCTCATCCGGCCACCTCCGTGCCCAGGGTTTGCAGGTGCGCCATCGAGCCGTAGCGGGTCTGCAGGGTGGCGAATTCCGTCTCGTCGTGGAAATGCAGCGTGCCCGCGCCGAACTGCTTCGCGACCTCGACCGCGTAGCGCGCGGCGGCCGCGATGTCCGTCTCGTGGCTCGCCCCGGTGGCGCAGCCGGCCACCGTCGCGGCCGAGGTGATCGCCAGTCCGACCACCGGCGCGTCCGTCGCGGTCGCCGGCTGGAGAATCGAGTTCAGGTGGTAGACGCCGTTGCCGTAGGGCGTGATGTCCTGGGTGGTGATCGGGTAGGTCACCAGCGGCGCGCCGGTGACGGTCTCCAGCAGTTCGCCGAGGCCCTCGGACACCCGCAGGATGTAGCCGCTGCGGACCGTCGGGGACAGGGCGAGCCCGCGGTGGTTGATCACCCGGTTGCCCTTGGTGGTGTCGATCGACAGCACGGCGGCCATCTCGGCGGACAGCTCGTAGCTGTTCATCGTGGCGATGTCGACCGGCGAGTTCATGAACGGCACCGGGTCGTGCGGCAGCGTCGGCGCGTCCGGGCAGATGTGCGTGCCGATCAGCACGTCGCCGGCCAGCACGTCCCCGCGCGCCCGCATCGACAGCAGCTTGGCGGCGGCGGCCAGCGCGGCGGCGGCGCCGTCGCCGTCGGACACGAAACCAGTCACCTCCGGCCGGGCGCCGACTCCGCCGAGGCGGCCCACCACGCCGAGGGTCGGCGCGTCACCGCCCGCGGTGCGGCCGCGGCTGCCGGGCACCCGGACCCGGACGAAGTCGGTCTGCCCGGCGTCGCCAGTCACGGTGGTGATCTCCGCGCCGCTGCCCGCGGCGCCGGCGACGGCGTCGAGGTAGGCGACGACCTCTTTCCCGGTCACCGCCGGGTCGTCGAGGATTTCGAGCAGTTCCAGGACGTGTTTGAGCATGTGGTTCCTCTGAGAAGTCAGGCCGCCGGGGGTGGTCCGACCAGACTCGGTCCGGGTGCACCGGCTTTACAAACATTTCCCGTTATTCGCACAATGGCCGGATGCCGGACCACGACGAGCGCGCCACCCCGCCCGGCCTGCCGCAGACCGCGGACCGCGCGCTGCAGGTGCTGCTCGCGTTCGACCGCGCCCGCCCGGAATGGGGAGTCACCGCGGTGGCGCGCGAGTTCGGGCTGCACACCTCGATCGCGCAGCGGCTCCTGGCGGTGCTGGCGCATCGCGGTTTCCTCGTCCGCGACGACAGCACCCGCCGGTACCGGATCGGGCCCGCCGCGCTGCACCTCGGCCGGTTGTGGGACCGGGCCGGGGCACTGGACCTGCTGGTGGTCCCGGTCCTCTCCGACCTCGCCGCCCAGACCGGGCACGCCGCCCTGCTGTCCCTGCCCGACGGCGCGCACACCCGGTGCGTGCTGGCCGCGGAAGGCACCGACGGACGGCTGCGCGGCTATTCGCTGGTCGGCGAGCTGTACCCGGCGCACGCGGGCGCGACCAGCAAGGCGTACTTCGCGTTCCTGCCCGAGGAGGAGCGCGACCGGCTGTTCGCCGACCGGCCGATGGCGCGCTTCACGCCGGACACGGTCACCGACCTCGCCGTCCTGCGCGAGCAGCTGGCCGAGGTCGCCGACCGGGGCTGGGCGTTCACCACCGGCGAGTACGACACCGGCGTGGCGACGCTCGCGGTGCCCGTTTTCCTGCGCGGCGAACCGTACGGCAGCTTGTCGATCGGCTGGTCCGCCGCGCGCTTCGACCACGATCCCGAGCAGTGGGTGGACCTGTTGCGGCGCGGTGCGGACCTGATCGAACTGCGGCTTTCCCGGCCGGTTCCGCGCCGGTGAGCTCCAGGTCAGTCGCTGGCGTGGGCGGTGTTGTCGAGCCAGTGCTGGGCGAGGGCGGTGTCGCCGTCGACGGTTTCGCAGTCGGCCAGCGGGAGGCGTCGGGTCAAGAGAAGAAGCAGGGATTGCGCCGGGCCGGTCACGGTCACGTCGGCCTCGCGGGTTCCGGGCTGCCAGGTCGCGCCGTCCGGCTGTCGTTCGACGGACCAGGCGGCTGAGGTGTCGGTGGCCAGCCACTGCAGCGTCTGACCGGTGCCCCGGATGGCGTGCGCGGACTCGGACCGCTGCATCTCCCACGTGGGCGAGGTGAGCATCGTCAGGTGATTGGTGATGAGCGCGGCCGCGATGCCGGGGTCGACGTCGAGCGAGCGGTGCGCGGCGTTGGCGGCGTCGAAGCCGTGGACGACCGCTTCGTTCAACATGCTGGTCATCCAGAATCGCGTCCCGGACCGGGCGTCTCCCGAGGCGTTGAAGACCGGTGCGTCGAGCGCTTCATCGGAGCACGCGTTCGCGACCCGTCGCGCGGATTCCGACAGCCAGGCCTGCCACTCAGCCGGATCCGAAGGCGGGGCGGCCATCTCGGTGGGCAGCTGGGCGGGGTCGGTGATGCGGCGCTCGATGATCTCGGCGACCCAGCGCTGCGTCTGGCCCACGTGCGCGACCAGGTCAGCGACGGTCCACTTCGGAGCGGTCGGCACGGCAGCGCCCGGTCCGGCGGCGACGGCTGATTCCGCCAGGTGCCTCGTGTGGTCGACGATCGCTTGCCGGACGAGTTCCGCGTTCAGTTCGGTCATGGGAGGGTCCTTGGGGTCTCGGCGGCTGCCCTTCGAGGGGCCTTCGACTACGCGTCGAACGACCGTAGCGAGGATCGACACCCCTCAGCGGAAATCTTTCGATCGCCCCGCGGGGCTCGATAGGGGTAGTCCGAGGTGGTTTTCGTCCGGAGACGGAGGAATCATGACTCAGATGACAGAAAACCCGCAGCCGGCCGGCGGCTCCCTCGCGGCGCCGCGGCGCACGTGGATCGGCGACCACGACCCGACGGACCAGAACTGGCAGGTGGTCGGCGACGAGATCCGGCTGGCCGCCCAGCGGGCCGGACGGACGTGGCAGCAACCCGAAACCGATTGAACGAACCCCGGAGACCGACAAAAGGCGGCCGGAAAGGCAAGATCGGGCAAGCGGATCTGCCTGAACGTCCTCCGGCTTCCGCCGTCGCCGAGTTGTACGCGCTCCCGTCCGCCGTCTCCGCGTCGCTGACAGCCGTCGAGTCTCCGCAGTTCAGCGCGTCGCGGGTCGGCCAGATGGCCGATGCCCGGACGGGGTTGCCCGCCGACTGGCCTGAATGGACGGACTCTTCGGACGATCCTGCCATTCCCCCGCTCTCACTACCTTCGCATCGCTCCCGCTTCCCGCGGAAGCGGACCGTTGCCGAAGGAGTTCGCATCGATGAAGATGCTCGTGGGGGTGGCCGCGCTCGCGGTCGCGGGGAGTTTGGTCGCCGCGATCGCCATCGCCAGCAGTTCCGGCGGGACCGACTGGACCGCTTCGTGCAGAACGGCTCCGGCCGCGACGGCGGGCAAGCATCCGGGCGCCGTCGCCGAAGCCCGGAAAGCTTTGCTGAGCAACGGAAACGACCCTCGGCTCGAGATCGAGGTCGTCGATCTCGACGCGTGCTCGGTCGAGGTGAGCTGGAAAGCCGACCAGCCGCAGCCGACCGCGTCCGTGGTGAAGCTGCTGATCGCGCTCGAGCTGATCGACCGTTCCGGAGTTCCCTCCGACGACGACGCCACCGCCGTCCGCACCATGCTCTCGGCCAGCGACGACCGCATCGCCAGCCGCCTGTGGCAGCAACTCGGCGGACCGGCGATTGTCCGGCACCAGGCCGAAAAGCTGGGCCTCGCGCACACCTCGCCGCCCGCCGACCCCGGCCAATGGGGTTCCACGCAGATGTCGGCTGACGACATCGTCGCGGTGTACCGGCACATCACCTCGGGCCGGTCCGACGAGGAGCGGGAATTCCTTACTGAGGCCTTGGAAAACGCCTCGCGCAACGCCGCTGACGGGTTTGACCAGCATTTCGGGATCCCGCGCGCGTTCCCGGACGCGAAATGGGCGGTGAAACAGGGGTGGGGCACTTCCGACGGGCGACGGGTGCTCAATACGACCGGTCTGGTGCGGACTGAGTCCCGGACTTTCGCGGTCGCGGTCATGAGCACTTGGGACGACAGTATGGACGTCGGTGCCGCGACCAAGGCACTCACTGCTGCTACGGGTGCGCTGAAGGGTTCGCTTGCCGGTGGCAGCACACTCACCTGATTCGGTCCTTTGTGGACTTGACGCTACTCGCAAAGCGCTGTTTGCGCGGACGTCTGCCGGACCCGTGACGAGGCGCTCCGGCGGCTGCGCGAATTGCGCGAGGACCTGGCCGCGGCCGCGCGCCGGCAGCAACGCCGGTTGCTGCCCGCGGGCACACCGCCGGTGGCCGAAGCCGGTTTGCCCAGCGTCACGCCGAATCCGCGCTACGAGCGGATCGCCGAGCATTTCGGGGCCATCGCGCGTACGGCGCGGACCTGTGGCTGTCACGTGCACGTCGCCGTCCCGGACAAGGAGACCGAAACCCAGGTGCTCGGGCGGATCCGGCCGTGGCTGCCGGCGCTGCTGACCGTGACCGCGAATTCCGCCATCGCCGACGGCTACGACACCGGATACCGCAGCTGGCGTTACCAGCAATGGAGCCGCTGGCCCTCGGCCGGTCCCCCGCCGCGGTTCGCGTCGCTCGACGAGTACGAAAGCGTCGTCGACGCGTGGCTGCGCTCGGGCGCGATCCTCGACCGCGGGATGGTCTACTGGGACGTCCGGCTCTCGGAGAAGCAGCCGACCATCGAGTTCCGCATGGCCGACGTCGCCGCGACCCCGCAGGAAGCGGTCCTGCTCGGCTGGCGCGCGTCGCGGGACGGGGTCATCGGCAGTTGCCCGCACCCGAGCAGCGGCGATCTGGCTCCGACGAAGACGGTCTTGACTGATCTGGTCGAGCTGGCTTCTTCTGCGCTGGAAGCAGCTGGGGACCTGGAGTTCGCCCGGGAAGCCGTGACGCGGCTGTGCACCGAGGGCAGCGGCGCGGATCGGCAACGACAGCGCTTCGCGGAGCGGGGACGCGGTGAGGATGTCGTCGACCTGCTCGCGGGCACCGGCTGACCCGCCTCAGCGCCGGTGTGCCCAAGCCGCAGCCAGGCAATAGACGCCGAACGCCGCCAGACCCAGCGCGACCATCATCAGCAAAACCGTCCCGAACGGCTGGGCGGCGAGAGTCTTGAGGCTGGCGTCCAGCCCGCCCGCCTGCCTCGGATCGGCGCGGAAACCCGCGTAGCCCAGCAGGAAAGCAGTCACCGCGAACACGACGGCCTTCGCCAGATAGCCGGTAGTGCCCAGCCAGCCAACCCAGCGGCGGGTCTTGCCGGGCAGCCCGCTCGGGTCGAGGTCTTCCAGAAAAGTCTGCTTCACGCCTTTGACCCCAGCGGCAACGGCGACGCCGAGCACAATCGCTGCGACGGCCACCACCAACGCCGGACCGGCGGGGAGCTGGAGCAGCTTCGCGGTGAACTCCTGCTGCGTCTGATCGCTCGAACCTCCCCCGCCCTCGCCCGCGGCGAGGCGGAAGGCGGTGCCGCCCAGCGCGAGCACCACGATTCCCCGGGCGGCGGCGCCTAACCGTTTGCGAGTTCGCTTTCCGCCGCTGGTCCAGGCGTATCCGGTCGCGGCCATCAGGAACTGCCACAGCCCGAAGGCGGCCAGGCCGGACGCGAGCACCCACAAGAGAACCTGGCCGAACACCGTCGAGCCGACCTCCCGCAGGGCGCCCTTCTGGTCGGTCTGTTCGCCGCTCCCGAAGGCGACTCGCACGGCGAGCCAGGCGAGGATGAGGTGCACGAGCGCGTAACACGCCATCCCCGCCCGGCCGAGCAACTGGGCGGTGTCGGTCTTTTCGCCTCGGGCGACCGTGCGGGTGATCCGGTTCATGGGGTGGGGATACCCGCTGCGGCCCGGCGCCATTGGGGCAGATGGCGCAATCCGCCGCCCGGGAGATCCACAGAGGACGGTGGGTCAGCGATCGATTTCGGGGTGCGACGGGAGGGGTTGGCTCGGTTCGGTCAGCCAGCCCGTTCTCCGGCGCGTCCGCGCGTGCAGAGCGGCTTCGTCGAGGCTGCGCACGACCGGAAGGGCGCGGTCGAGGCCCAGGAGAGCCAGCGGGCGCAGGACGGCTCGTTGCTGCGCGACCGCGGCGAATCGTACTCCGGCAAAGCGGGCGGTCTCGGCCTGTTCGGCGAGGAATTCCAGGACCCGGGCCGAGCAGAAGGTCACCTCGGTCAGGTCTGCGAGCAGCGTCGCGGGGCGCAGGACGAGTTCACCGGACAGGATCCGGCGCAGTCGCGGGACGTCGGCGGAATCGAGTTCCCCCGCCAGGGTTACCACCGTCGACCTCGCGGTGCGGGTCAGCGTCGTGGCGGGGCGGCCGGCGGGACACAGGACGGTCAGGCTCAACGGCGGGGCGTTGCTGTGCACGGTTTTCGTTCCCTCCTCGCGAAAAGCGGGGCGGGGACCGGGAACGCGGCGCTGGAACCCCCTCTCCGGCCGGTATTCGAAGACAGCGGCTGCTCGGCGATGCCGCCAACGTACCGCCGGGGCGCCCGTTTTGCGCAACCCCGGCTCACCCGGGCGGCGGTACGCGGCGGCCGCCGGTCAGCCAGGGGCCAGACCCGGTTCCGGCTGCGGCGGGGCCCGGTAGATCCGGATCGTCAGCAGCGTCGTGACCACGCATCCGAGCCCCATGAACGCGAGCATCGCCCGGGTGCCCGCGAGTTCCGCGATCGGGCCCAGCACCGCGGTGCCGACCGGGATCATCGCGCGGTCGGTGCTCGCGATGCCCATGATCCGGCCGAGGAGGTTGCCGGGGGCGGTCGCTTGCAGGGCGGCCCGGTTGGCCGTGCGGTAACACTGGCCGACCAGGCCGACCACGACCATCGTCGCGCCGGCGCCTACTGCGGCGGGACTTCCGGTGAAACCGCTCGGCACCAGGAGGACCAGCAGGGCGCAGCCGAGGAGCACCGCGCCGATCGCGGCCAGTCGCGCGGGGTTGGCCGGCGGGCGGCGGGACATCGTGGTCGACGCGGCCAACGCGCCCGCCGCGCCGCAGGTCAGCAGCAGGGCCGCGGTGCTTCCGTCGCCGTCGAAGAGGTCTTTCGACAGGAGCGGCATCATTGCGGTGTAAGGGAAAGCGAACAGCATCGGTCCCATCGCGAGGGCGATCTGGCGGCGCATCGCCGGGTTTCGCCGGAGCAGGTGCCAGACCGAATCCGTCGGCGGGTCCGAAGCGGACGGTTCCGGAGGGGCGGACTCGGGCAGGATGGTCAGGCAGCACAGGGCGACCAGCGTGCAGAACGCGTTGAACCAGAACGCGGTAGGGACCGAACTGACCGCGAGGACGAGCGCGCCGACCGCGGGGCCGAGGATCATCGCCGCGTTCAGGCAGGCGGAGTGCATCGCGATCACGGCGGTGAGCGGTCGCTGGTCCCGCAGCAGCGGGAGGAGCGTCTGTCTCAGCACGGGTTCGGCGCTGCCCGCCGAGGCTCGCGCGAACACCATCGCGCACACGAGCCACAGCGGGCCGCCGGTGGTGACGATCCAGGCCAGGCAGAGGGTCGAGACGAAGAGCGCCACGCGCAGGCCCGCGAGGAGCCGGCGTTGGTCGTAGCGGTCTGCGAGCCACCCGGCCGGCGCGGTGAACAGCAGGATGGGCGCGAGCCGCACCACGTTCACCGTCGCCAGCGCGGTCGCCGAACCGGTCTGCTCGACCACGTACCAGTTGAGGGCGACGAGATCCGCGGTGTCGCCGATCCGGGAGGACAGCGTGCCGGCCAGGAACAGGCGCAGCGGCAGCCGTCCGGCAGTGCCGGCGCTCATCGCACGGGGTCGCCCGCGCCGTGCAGAGGATTGGCCTGTGGCAGGTAGATGTCGTGGTCGGCCGCCAGCAACCGCATGAGGCCGAACGCTTTCTGCGGAAGATGCGACGTCCGGAGGAACGCCACGTCGGCGGACGCCCTGGCGAGCAGGTTCTCGGGGAGACCCGCCAGCAGGTCCGTCATCTTGGTGCGCACCGTCGCCCAGAGCTGTTCGCCGGGCAGGTTCCAGGTCGCCGCGAACATCGTCACCACTTGCGCGATGTTGGCCTGCAGCAGCGCATACGACACTTTTCGGCGGACGTAGTCGATGTCGTCGGTGAAGGTGATCGAATCGGGGTGCGGGGCGAAATCGAGACCTGCCTCGTGCATCCGGCGGGGATTGACGCGGATCCCGCCGAAGTCGCGGACGAGGACTCGCACCGGAAGCCCGTCGCGAACCACCAGCAGCGTGTTCTGCAGGTGGGCTTCCAGGCCGATGCCGTACCGCCACAGCAAGGGCAGCCCCGCGGTCAGCATCAGCTCGACGTACTGCTCGAAGAACTCGTGCGGGCGTTCCTGTGCCAATTCCGCCAGGACGGTTCCGTCCGGCTGCGACGCTCCGCGCAGAGCGCAGGCGGACAGGACGATCTCGCCGGGCATCGCGTAGTCGGCGGGATCGGACCGGAGCAGCGCGGAAAGGCCGCGTTCTCGCTCGGGTGCGCCTTTGCCTGCCGGCGAGGAGAAAGCGATGCCGGCCAGCTCCGGTACGCAGATGACTCTGCCGCGCGTGGCGGGATCGTCCGCCAGAAGGCGTTGCAGGAGACAGCTCATCCGCGGGCCGTTGTCGGTGGTGGCGGGCGAGATCGTGCGCCGCCTCGAGGTGAGCTGGACGTCGAGCGAGGTTTTGACCGTCAGGCGGCGTCCGTGCCTGCCCGGGGCGGCGGTGACCAGGGTGCGCACCGAGACGGTCGGGCGGCACGCCAGTTGCGCTTCGGGGAGCGGGACGATGCTGCCCGCCACCAGTTCCTCGTGGTACTCGGCGGCCAGCCGGCTCCGCATCTGCCACGGATGCACGGGGATCAGCTCGTACTCGGCGGGGGCGTGCCCGCGGGCGGCGAGTCCGTCGATGGCGCGCGCGGCTATCGCGGGAAAGTGGTCGGCCACGATCGTGCCCACCGACGCGCCCGACGGGTCGGGGGTCGAGCGCACGGAATCCTTGCGCACCGCGACGAAGGAAAGGCCTACCGTGTCGGCGCTTTCCGGGCAGTACGCGAGAGAATCCGCCGGGGTGAAGCCTCGGCGAACCCTCGGGCAGAGGTGGATCGTGTGCCCTTCCGCGCTTGCCGCGTCCAGGTCGAGCGTGAGGTCGGACGCAGCGCGCTGCTCGGCCAGCCGGTGCAGGGGCAGGCCGCGCCGGACGCAGGCGCGGGACAGGGCGAGGTTGCGCGCGGAGTCGACGAGATCGTCTCGGAGCGCGCCCCAATCCATCTCTCCGCCGGGTGAAGCGACGGCGTCGACCAGTTGTTCGGGACGGTCGAGCGCGCGGACTTCGACGCCGTCGCTCACCACGACGGGGCTCGCCACTTCGTTGGCCCCGAACCCGTTCTCCAGCTCGCACACCACGGCCAGCCGTCGTCCGGACGGCAGGGTCACGCACATCAGCCTGCCCGTGCGCGCACCCAGCAGCGCGAGAACGCTCGGGGACACCGGCGGGGTTCCGGTGAAGGGCAGGACGATCTCGGTGATCCGCTTGGCGGACAACGATCTCCGCTCGCGCAGCAGCGCGCCGCACGCTCCGTTGAGGGTGCTCAGTCGCGCCCCGGCGAGTTCGTCCAGCCACGGCCGCACGAGTTCCGGCCGGCGCTCCCGCAGGCCGGCGAACATTTCCCGCTCCGCCTCGTTGAGGTCCGGCGGTTCCGGCTCCGCGACCGGCGCGACGAGCGGATTCGGCCCCTCGACGTACTGCTGATCGGTGACGAGGTTCTTCAACCGCATTGTCAGCAACGCTTTGTGCTGCCACGGCCCGCTCAGCAGCGCTTCGGCGTCCGCCCTGGCGTCCTCGGCCTCTTCGGGACAGCTGGCGGACATGGCGAGCCGGTGGAACGTCCTCCGCACGCACTCCCCCACCACCGGCCACAGAAGGTCCTCCGAGCACCCGGCTGTGTTCGCGAGCTCGGCGACGAGTTCTCCGAGGTGGTGTCCGAAAAGCGGGTAGTACAGCTTGGCGCGCAGCGTCGCGGCGTCGCGGGCGAGCAGGGGCGAGCCGGGCAGGAAGTCGCCGGTCATGGCCCGCCGGGCCAAGCGGGACTCCAGCAGGCGCGCGGCGCCGAGGTCCCTGGCCAGAACGCGGTGCGGCCAGCGGTCTTTCAGCACGAGAACGGTGTTCTGCGGATGGGGTTCGAGCGCGATGCCGTAGCGGACGAGGAGCGTCAGCACCGGCGGGACGCAGCACTCGACGTGCGCGGCCAGCCACTGCCGGGCCACTTCGGTCAGCGGAGCGCCGGTGCCCGAAGCGGTCTCGGTGATCAGGTCGTGGAGCAGGCTGGCGCCGGTCAACGGCGATTTCGCGAACAGCGACGCGATCGGCATCGACAGTTCGTCCGGGCCGAGCAGATCTTCGCTGTCTTCGCGGAGGACGGCGGCCAGCGACCGACGTCGCGCCGGGGCGGGGTCTCCGTCCGGCGGCACATACGCGACGCTGGCCAGCTCTCGCAGCACCGCGAACCGGCGACGCCCGTCCGGCGTGGCGAGCGACAGGTCCAGGTCTCCGGCGACGATGCGTTCGAGCAGCGCGGACAGCCGCGGGCCGTTGTGCACCGCGGCGGGCGAAACCCCGCGGACGGCGCTGGTGAGCTGCACTTCCAGCGCGGTCTTGACGTGCAGCCCCGCGCTGGCCGAGGCCTCGCGCGCCGACAGGGTCCGGACCGAGATCAGCGGACGCGCCGGGATCCGGGTCCGCAGCGGCACCACCGTGCCGTCGGCGATCGCGTCGGCGTGCAGCACGGGCAGGGCGTGGAAACGCTGGTGCGGATGAACGGGAATCAGGACGCGCTGCTCGGGAATCAGCCCGGCCGCGCGCATCTCGACTGTCGCCGCGGCGACAGTTCGCGGAAAGGCTTCGCTCAGCAGTGTTTGCGAAGCATCAAGGCCGTTCGCTCCGGTGGCGGCGTCCCGGGAAACCGAAACCAGGGGCAGTCCGAATTCCGGACCGAATTCCGGGGAATAGCGGACGGCGTCCTCGGCGGACATCCCGACTTTCATTTTGGCGACCGGATGCAATGGGTGCCCTTCGACGACCATTCTCTCGAAAGGAACCAGCAGCGACCCGGTCTCTCCCGATTCGCGGAGCGCGGCGACCAGCGCGGTGAACGGCCGGGTTCCGGGCTCGTTGTCGGAATCATCCCGATCGCGCAGGTCGGCCGCGAAGAGACCGGCGGCGGCCAGGGACAGCGCGTGACCGGTGACGCTGTCGGCGAGTTCCGCGCGCAGCCGATCCCAAGAGTCGCCGTCGCCGGAACAAAGCTGTTCTCTCACCAGGAAATCCCAGAGCCGCAACGGATCGGCGACCTCGCAGCCGTCGAGGCGCACCGGACCGGCGAGGACCAGGCGGCCGGTTTTCGTCGCCGGGCGCAGCACCAGGTCCAGACCGCGTTCGCGGGCCAGGTCCATTTTCAGCAAACCCTCGCGCGCTAAAGCGGAGAGCAGCCGGGACATCGTCGTCGCCCGCGCTTCCGGAAGACATTCCGCGTAGTGCGCGGCAAGCTCCGGCGGCGCGAACTTTTCAGTTTCTTCCAGACGGAGGAAGACGGCGAGTTCGCCGGGAGAAAGGGGGCCTCCCGACGGTGTCATGAAAGTATTTTCACTAGCCTGGGCGGGGGTGGGCATGGTGCACAATGGTGGCGCTGCCTAGGTTAACCAGACAGGAACGTGCAGGTTAACAACAGATGAACACACCTATCACAACCCGATAAACTCGGACATTCGCGCACTCGTTCACAGCCATTGCGTAGCAGGTTGAAACCTCAACTGGAGCACAGTCTCATACTTTGCCCCGGCAATTAACCGGCTGCCAGTTAAATGCGGCGGTCGATTTCGCGGATCACGGCCAGGGCGCCGCGTGCGGCGTTGGACAGCACCGCCACGTCGATGTCCTCGGCGGGGTAGTGCCGCGCGATGCCGCCGACGCCGGCGTTGCCGCCCTCCTTGTAGTAGTTCCGGACAGAACCGTTCTGCCGCAAGGTGAATTCCAGCCCGAAGCCGTACCACACGTCGCCGTCCCCGGCTCGGTGGTGCAGCACCCGCGGGGTGAGGAACTGCTCGGTCCGCTCGGCCGACATGAGCTCGCCGCCGCGGACAGCACGCAGGAACCGCACCAGATCGGCCGCGGTGACGTGCGCGCCGCCGTCAGGCGAGCCGATCGACGGATAGCTGAAGATGTTCTGCTTCCACCCGGTGATCCGGCCTTCGGAATCGGTGACCGGATCCCAGCCCTCCGCGACGTCCGGCGCCGCTTCCCTGCGGTCGTAGAAGTCCGCCGCGGTCATGCCCGCCCGCGCGAAAACCGCGCTCCGGATGTGGTCGCGGTAGGCGGTTCCGGTGATCTCCTCGATCGCCAGGCCGACGAGGACGTACCCCGTGTTGCAGTACCGGCAGCCCTCCCCCGGCGGGAAATTCGGTGGCTTGTCCACGAAATTCGGCAGGTGGTCCCGCGTCCGCGGCACCGAGTAGACCGGCTTGTCGGCCCACAACGCCTCATAGCTCTCGCCGGCTTCCTCGTCCGCGTCGTCGGCGATCCCGGAGGTGTGCGTGAGCAGGTGCCGCACGCACACGCTCGGCAAGATCGCCGTACCGGCCAGGTCGACGATCTCGGTGATCGGCATGTCCAGGTCCAGCCGGCCTTCGTCCACCAGCTGCAACGCGGCCACCGCGGTGAAGAGCTTGGTGATGGAGGCCGTGTCGAACCGGAGGTCGAGCCGGTTCGGCACGGCCCATCGGCGGCTCGCCGGCCCGTACGCGCCCGAGAACAGCACTTCCTCTCCGCGACGGATCAGCACCACCCCGGAGAACTCGTCGGCGGCGGCTCGGGCACTCAACCAGGCGTCCAGACCGGTGAAAGGCATTCTCCGAAGGTAGCTCACCCCACCGTGACCACGCGGGCCCACTCGGGCGGCGAATCCGGCCCATAGCCGGGAATGTTCTCCGCCAGCGGGCCCACCCTGGGGAACAGGCCCACCACCGTTCGGCAAGGCGGTCTCGAGCTGGGCCAAGGGGTTTGGCCGTCGGTCAACGCCACGATCACATCGGGGCGGGGGTTGCTTCTCAGCGCCCCGGCGAAACCGGTGCGCAGATCCGTACCGCCGCCGCCCAGCAACGGGATTCCTTCGGCGCCGCACAGCTGTTGCGTGACGTACGCGGCGGCGTCGCACGACAGCACCGAGACGAGATCCCGGCGGCCGCCCACCGCGCGGACTATCGCGGCGATTTCGAGGAGCGCGCTGCCCAGTTCGGCGTCGCTCACCGAGCCGGAGGTGTCGACGATGACGCAGACCTGCGGCGGCCTGCGGCGCAGGCTCGGCAGGATGACGCCGGGCAGGCTGGCCGACCGACGAGACGGGCGGCCGTAGGTGTAATCCTCGCCCGCGCCCGACATCGCGGACCGGAGCGCCGCGCCCAGCAGTTCCCGCCACGGCAACGGCGGGTGGAACGCTTCCTCGGCCCAGCGTTTCCAGCCCGCCGGAACGTCGCCCGGGTTGCCGTTGATGCCCTGGGCGACCCGAAATCGGACGGCGTCCCGTTCCTGCTCGCTGAGCCCGTGCGCGCCGTCAAGGCCGAGATCCCAGTCGCGCTCCAGACCGTCGGCGCCGCTGCCGCAGTCGAGCCAGGCGAATTCGGCGGTGTACGGACCGAGCCGGAACTGGGCCAGGTACTCCTCCATCAGCTCGCCTTCGCGCAGCCTCAGCAGTTGCGGATCGACGGCGCCCTCGGGTCGCTCCAGGCCGTCGCCGAAGACGTCGTCGTTGATTTCGCAGTCCGCGGCGATGTTCATCCGCAATCGCTCCGCCGGCCCGGTCAGCTCGTGCTTCGCGGCGTACCGGTCGCCGCGGCAGTGGTGGTCGCGCAGCAAGTGGGAGACCTCGTGCACCCAGACCCCGGCCAGCTCCTCCAGCGGCGTGCGGTCCACGAACCTCGGCGAAACGTAGCAACGCCAGTGGCGGTCGACGGCCATCGTCGGCACTCGCCGTGACTCCACCACGTGCAAGGCGAACAACGCCGTCGCCAGATACGGCCGGTGCCGGACGGCGTAAAGCCTTGCGGCGTAGAGCTTCTCCTCGTCCATCAGCGCTCACCTGCGGGTTCCGCCCGCCGGGACAGCGCCACCGCGCCGGACAGCCGTTCGATCGCCGCCGGTACCTGCCAGTCTTCGCGGCGCAGCGAGGCGAGCGTCGTCGCGGGCACGACCACGAGGTCAGGCGCCCCGGTTTCCAACGCCAGCACCAGCAGCGCCCACGCCGCGTCCCAGCGGGCCTGTTCCGGCCGTTTCCGCACCGCTTCCACTACCCCGTCCAGGACCGTCTGGCGCAGGTCGCCGCGTTCGGGCAGCACCGCCGATCGAGGGTCCGCGAGCAAGGTTTCGGGGTCCGGCAGATCCATCCGGTCGAGGCTGGCGAGCAGCTCCAGACCCGGGCCGTCGCCGACCGTGCCGCGCACCAGCATGGACAGCACCTCCCGGGAAGCGCCCGCCGCGGTGGCGAAAGCGACCAGTCGCAGGGTCATTTCCCAGCTGCGCGGCGAAGGCCACGGACCGCCGCGCCGGGCTTCGCTCTTCGGTAGCTGATGCACGAGCCCAGGCCGGGTGGTCAGGAGTCCGCAGACCGCGCGGCGGGCGAACGTCACGGCGTCGGGCAACTGCGTTGGGTCCAGCTGGGGTAGCGCTGCTTGGGGCCAGGTTCCGCCGAGTCCGCGCACCACGACGTCGTGGTCGTAGGTCCATTGCAGGTGCACGAACCGGTTGGCCAGCGGCGGGCTCAGCTCCCAGCCGTCGGCGGCGGAGGAACGCGGGTTGGCGGCGGCCACGATCCGCACTCCGGGAGGCAGCCTGAGCGCCCCGACCCGCCGCTCGAGCACGACCCGCAGCAGCGCGGCCTGGACGGCGGGCGGGGCGGTGGAAAGCTCGTCCAGGAACAGGAGTCCGCGGCCGGCGCGGACCAGGCGCACGGCCCAGTCCGGCGGGGCCATCGGCACGCCCTGCTCGGCGGGATCGTCGCCGACCACCGGCAGGCCGGAGAAGTCGGACGGTTCGTGCACGCTGGCGATGACCGTGGTCAGCGGCAGTTCGAGCGCCTCGGCGAGCTGGGTGAGCGCGGCGGTCTTGCCGATGCCCGGCTCGCCCCACAGCAGCACCGGCAGGTCGGCGGACACGGCCAGCGTCAAGGCTTCCAGCTGGCTGTCGGGGCGCGGTTCGGTGCTTGTGTCGTTCAGCAGGGAAAGGAGATCGGCGGCGGTGTCCAGGGGGCGTCGATTATCCATGGCAGTAAACAGGTTTCATCACCTTTGGGGTCGAATCAGGGCTGAGCGAATCAGCGAGAGGTCGCGTGCCGGGGGTGGCCGCGGTGGCTGGCGGGCCGGGCGGCGGGCCCGGGCCAGTACGGCTGTGCGTATCCGGCCAGTCCAGCCCGGTAGAGACCGTGGACGACTTGGCGATCCACTGCCGTTTCCAGTTCGTCGCGCAGTGCGCCGCTGCGCAGGAGTACGTCCGGGCCGAGCAGTCCTTCGACGGCGGCGAGGGCGCCGGCCGCATCGCCGTGATCGAGCCGGGCGCGGACGTCCACGAGGCTTTCCGGAGACCGGTGCGCCTCGTCGATCGCCCGCAGGCACGGCAGTTCGGGGCCGCCCAGCGCGCCCAGCAGTTCTTCGCGGCGAATTTCGCCGGGGTCGTGGTCCAGCGGGACGAGCACGCCGTTCACCACGCCGATCCGATGCGTGGCGCCGCGACAGTCGACGAGGCGGGAATTCCCCGTTGCGGTGGGCTTCCGTGCCGCGCCGGGTCGACGGCCGGGCCGAAGTGCCGCTGCGACAAGCGGATGCAGCTGGTCGACGTCGAGCAGCCCGGCGTGGAGCAGCTCCAGGTCGGGCAGGACCCAGGTCGCGGCGTCGGGCAGGACCGGTGCCGCACGGGTTCGGTCTCCTGCGCCGATATCCAGCATCAGCCGGTGCCGGGAGGTGAGCCGTACCGCGACGACGCCGTCCGTGCGCCCCTCCGCGCGCAGCAGCAACGCCGCCTCGGCCGTCCACCGGTCGACCGCGCAGGGTCCCACTCCGCCTGGGAGCTGGACGGCATTCTCGTCCTGGGGCCAGCGCCCCGACCGTTCTCGCAGCTCGCCCGCCCTGCGCACGTCCCACAAGTGACGGTGCAGATCGAGGCGATACCGCCGGTCGGGACGCGGATGCGGATGGAGTCCGGCCGCGCGCTGGGACGGCGACCACAGCGCGAGACTGATCCGCTGCCCGGCATCCGCCCAAGCGGGCGGCGTGCGCGCGACAAGGTGGAACTCGCCGTACCGGGCCAGGGACACCGTGAGCCCTGGCCGGAGGAGGCCGTCCGGCGCGATTCGCGGGAAATGCCAGCGAAGCAGCTCAGGGGCGAGATGCCGCAGATCGGCGCGGACCTGAGCCGCCAGCCAGCCGCCATGGGAGCGGCCGATGGCCCGGAGGTTCAGATCCACGTCGACGCGCGCCGCGGCACAGGCCCCGGCCCAGTCGCCCGCCGAGCGGCGGGCAGTCGCTGACTCGATCATCGACGGCGGCACGGCGAATTCGCGCACGCGCGCCCAGAAAAGGAGGCGAAGATTCTCGTTCGCGGGCAAAGGGTGCATCAGCACTCACCTTTGGCGAACGGAACCCCCGATCTGTTCGAGTAGTTGCTCATCCCGATCAGCGTAGCAGGATCGGCGCCGGGTGCGCTGGGACGTGTCATATTCTGACATTCGCGGCCGCACGGCGCGTTGTTCCGCAGAGTGGTCAGCGGGCGTCACGAAGTGCGTCCGCGCGGCTACGGTCCATGAACGCGACAGGGAGGGAGTCCTGGTGACGGAACCGAAACGGCAGACCCTCACCGAACGCCGGGCCGAGGAGCTGCGCATGAGCATCGCGCTCACCGCGCGGGACCTGTTCGTGGCCGAGGGCGACACGTCGGTGACTGTCGAGCGGATCTGCGAGATCGTCGGGATCAACCCGCGGACGTTCCACCGGCACTTCCCGGTCAAGGAGGACGTCCTGATGCCGCTGCTGCGCCGCAGCGAGCGCGTGATCGTGCAGGGCCTGGAGGACGCACCGGACGACGCGGACCCGATCGAGGTCTTGACGACCGCGCTCACGACCGAACTGAACCGGCGGCAGGTGCCCGAGTACGACCACCAGATCATGACCCTGATCGTCAACACCCCGCAGTACCGGCTGCGGTTCGTGGAGTGGTGCGAGGGGCTGAGCGAGGCGGTCACGCGGTTTCTCGCGCGGTACTACGAGCTTGACCCGGACCCGTTCCTGCGCGAACTTCCGGCGCTGCTGGTGATTCAGACTATGCGGCACTCGCTGACGCGGTGGGTGCAGAGCGGTGGGTCTGATGACTTCAGTGACATTGAGCGGTGGGACTCGCGGGGGTTGCGGATGGCGTTGAGCGGGTTGACTCGGCTCGCCAAGTAGTCCTTTGTGGACCGAGCGGGAATCGCCGAGTGACGAGTCCCGCCCGGCTACAGCGGGGGTTACGAGGACGCGCCAGCGGCGTGCATCGCGGCGATGTAGCCGTACACCACGCCCTGCCCGATCGTCGCGCCTGCGCCCGGGTATGACGTGCCGAAGGCGTTCGCCGCGGTGTTTCCGATCGCGTAGAGACCGTCGACCGCTTCGCCGTCCTCGCGCAGGACTCGGGCGTGTTCGTCGGCGACCAGACCGCCGCAAGTGCCGAGGTCGCTCAGGACCACCCTGACCGCGTAGTACGGCGCGCGGCGCAGCGGGGCCAGGTTCGGGTTGGGGCCGATGGTGGGGTCGCCGTAATAGCGGTCGTAAGCGCTGTCGCCCCGGCCGAAGTCGGGGTCGGTTCCGGTTGCCGCGCGTTCGTTGAACTGCTGGAAGGTGTCCTGGAACGCGGCAACCGGCACGCCCATCGCCGCGGCGAGCGTGCCGAGGTCTTCCGCCTTGTGCGCGATTCCGGCCCGGTACCACGATTCCGGGAGCGGCTGCCGCGGGAAGCAGCGGCCCGCCATGATGTAGCTGTCCCGGTAGCGCTGGTCGAACACCAGCCACATCTCCTCGACCGGCGCGCCGGCCCGTTCGCGGGCGAGGATTTCCTGTCCGAACGACATGTAGTCGATCGCCTCGTTGATGAACCGTTTTCCGTTCTGGTCGACGATGAACGAGCCCGGCAGCGAACGCTCGGCCAGCATGACTGCCGGAGCGCCGCCGGGGACGGGGGCGAACGCCGGGAACCACCAGGCCTGGTCCATCAAAGCGGTGTCCGCGCCGAGTTCCTGGCCTGCGTGGATGCCGTCGCCGGTGTTGCCTTCCGATCCTAGGCTGGAGTGTTCGCCGAGCCGTGGTGACTGGAATTTGTGCCGTGCTTCGACGTCGTGGTCGAAGCCGCCTGCGGCCAGGACTACGCCGCGTCGGGCTCGGACGGTGAATTCCTTGTCTCCCTGCCGCAGTACGGCTCCGGTGACTCGGTCGTCGTCTTGCAGCAGGCGGATCAGGCTGGTCTCTGTCCACACGGGAATGCCCGCGCGCAGTACGCCCGCGAACATTCCGGCCGCGAGCGCTTGCCCGCCTGCCAGGTAGTCGCGGCCGATGAGCATGCCGCCGATGCCCAGCGCGGCTCGCGCGAGGATCCGTGGTAGCGCCTTGAGTGGCTTGCGTGCTACCAGGTTCATCCATTTGTAGTCTGCGCCGGTGACTGGCATTGGCACCGGGGCCTCCATTACGCCCGGGCGCAGTCTGGGGCGTTCGGGGCCTAGGACGGAAGCGTTGAATGGGCGGCATTCGCAGGTTCGGCCTTCTGGGCGGCCGCCTGGTTTTTCCGGGTGGTAATCGGAGTAGCCTTTTGCCCAGAAGAATCGCATTGGTGTGGTGCGGCGGAGCATGTCTACGGCTGCGGCGCCGTGTTTTAGGTAGGCGTGTCCGCGTTCGGGTGGGGCTGAGTTTCCGACTACTGCTTTTAGGTAGGTGGTGGCGTCGGTGACTGCTTGGGGGCCGGTGTCGGGCAGGGTGGGGTTTCCTGGGATCCAGAAGGCGCCGCCGGAGCGGGCTGTTGAGCCGCCTACGTAGGGGGTTTTTTCGACGATCAGGGTGGAGAGGCCTCGTTCGTGGGCGGAGAGGGCGGCGGCTAGGCCGGTGCCGGAGCCGATTACTAGGAGGTCGACTGTGGTGTTTTTGGCTGGGGTGGGGGTGGGGGTGGGGGGTTTTGTGGGGACTTTGTTTTTCACGTTGCTCCTGTGTTTTTGGCGCCGACTTCGTCGTCGCGGGCGGGATCGCTTTTAAGCCGACGTTTGGGGGCTGCCCGGCGTGAGGGGCCTTCGGCCTGTCACGCCGGGGCGGCCCCCAAACACGGGGCGGAACCCCGGGGGGGGGCAGTTAAGGG